>RPRB01000367.1 GCA_003818285.1 Myxococcaceae bacterium | reverse complement strand
GCGTCTGCGCGGCTTCGGGGCCGGAGAGGAGGAGCGCCTCGGGCTCGAGCACCAGCTCCTCGGACTCGAGCCGGATGCCACCGGGAGGCGTGCGCGCCTCGGCGGTGCCCCCGTCCGGCGTGGTACTGGCCGCCGGCGGCGGGAAGGCGAACGGCTGCGACGGCGGCGTGGGCAGCTCGTCGGTCCCCCGGGACGGGGTATCGCGCGGGAGCGCGTGGGCATAGGGGTCCGTCGTCCGGGCGTGGGGCTCGACGCCCGGAGCGTACGGGTCCGTTCCCTTGCGCGCGGGCGCCGGAGGCTCGCCGCGCGCCGGCCGCGGCGGAGGGGTCCCGGACATCGCCGCGAACGGGTCGGTCTTCCCGCGCGCCTGCTCCATGGCGCGGACCAGGGTGTCCTCGTCTCCCAGCGAGGACGCGACCGGAGGCGCCCCCATCGGGTCGGTGCCCGGGACGGGCGGCTCGAACGGAGGGAGCGTGGTCCGGGTGAGCACCGGCACCGGCTCGTCGACCACGTCGGCCGGGGGCGCCTCGAGCGGAGGCATGTCCTCCGAGAGCGCGTGGAACTCGAGCTCGGTGGTGTGGACGGGCGCGGGAGGGCCGAACTCCGAGGGGGGCGAGGCCTCGGGTGCGGGGAACTCGGGCGCGGTCACCCGGGCCGTCGGGCCGGCGGGGAACTCGCGCTCGGTCATGTGCACCGCCGGAGCCCCCGGCTCGCCGTTTCCGTCGCGAGCCTTGCGCCACGCGGCCTCGGCGGCCCTGGCGGCCTCCAGCGCGCGGCGCGCGGCATCTGCGCGGTCGCGCATCTCGGACTGACGGCGCTCCTCCGCCGCGCGCGCCGCCTCGAGCGCATGGCGCGCGGCCTCGCGCCGTGACTCCTCCTCCTCCCGGCGCGCGGCCTCCATCCGCTCCGCGCCGGCGCGAACCTCCCACTCCTCGGGCGAGAGGACCTCCACCAGCCCCGCGTGCTCCAGCGCGCGCAGGAGCGCTGACTGAACGGGAGAGAGCGTCTCGGCGGGCCGGAACTCGGCGAGCGAGGCGAGGAAGGTGCGCTCGTCGGCGCCGGCCAGGAAGGGCTCGGCCGCGGACAGGTCCCGGCAGCGGACCCAGGCGGTCGCCGGCACCGGAGGCAGCGCCTCGAAGGCGGCGCGGACCGCGCGGGCCCCGCGGACCCGGGCGAAGGTCATCTCCACCAGCGCGGGCATGAAGCTCGCCTCCTCGGCGAGGGTGGCCACCCGGCGCACCGAGGCCAGGGCCCGCGCCTCCGAGAGAGCGGTGGGATCGACCCCGGCCGCCTCGCAGACCCGGGCCGGGTCGCCGAGCTGACCGCGAAACCAGAGGTGATCGAGCGCCGGCGGGACCAGCGCCCCGCTGGCGAGCAGGGCCTGCGCGTCGGTCTGGTGACCGAAGCCGAGGCGCGCTCCCACCAGGTCTCCGTGCTGGAGGTAGAGCTTCGCCTCGCGCCCTCCGCAGAGGAGCGTCAGCCAGCCGGTGCTCCTGTCCTGATGCGCGCGAAAGAGCGCCTCGGCCGCGGGCGGGAGGGAGGGGCGAGCCATCGTCGGTGAGCCCCCTACTCTAGCCGGATCCGGCGGAGCGCTTCGTAGACCCCGATGCCGACGGCGGTCGAGAGGTTGAGCGAGCGCACGCCCGAGACCATCGGAATCGTCACCGGCGTCCCCTCACCTCCACCGAGGATGTAGGGCGGCAGTCCCCCGGGCTCCGACCCGAAGACCAGGTGGTCACCGGCAGTGAAGGGGGCGTCCCAGTGCGTCAGCTCGCTGCGAGAGGTGAACAGCCAGCGCCGCACGCCGGGGCTCGCCGCGAGGTACGCGTCCCAGTCGGCGTGCAGGGCGAGGAACACCTTGTCCCAGTAGTCGAGACCGGCGCGCTTGAGGTCGCGGTCGGCGATGGAGAAGCCGAGGGGCTCCACCAGCTCCAGGCGGCAGCCGGTCACGGCGCACAGGCGTGCCACGTTCCCGGTATTGGGCGGGATGCGCGGCGAGACCAGGACCACGCGAAGTGGAGGAGCGAGGGAGCGGAGCAGCGCCATGCGTCGAATGGAGTTTTTGATCCATCGCTGCGCGCTTTGCTAGCGTCCCCGGTCCTCCAGCGATGCGCATCGAGGTCATAGGCAAGAGCCACGTCGGCATGAAGCGCAACATCAACGAGGACAGCTTCCTCGTGATGCCGGAGCAGCGGCTCTATTGCGTCGCCGATGGCATGGGAGGGCACTTCGCCGGGGAAATCGCCAGCAAGATCGCCATCGACGAGCTCGCCGAGTTCTTCCGCCTCACGTCCACCGACCGGGACGTCACCTGGCCGTTCAAGATGGACAAGACCCGGAACTACGACGAGAACCGGCTGGCCACCGGCATCAAGCTGGCCAATGCCCGCATCTACGAGGCCGCGAGCGGCGACCCGAACTACCGCGGGATGGGAACCACCATCGCGACGGTGCACTTCGCGGAGGCTTCCGTCTACGTGGGTCACGTGGGCGACAGCCGGGTGTACCGGTTCCGGGACGGCTCCCTGGAGCTGGTGACCGAGGACCACTCGCTGCTGAACGATTACCTCAAGGCGAAGAAGCTCTCGCCAGAGGAGATCGAGGCCTTTCCGCACAAGAACGTCATCGTCCGCGCGCTGGGGATGAAGGACACGGTGCAGGTGGACGTGGGGCGCTTCGAGCCCCGCGACCGCGACGTGTTCCTGCTCTGCTCCGACGGGCTCTCCGGCATGGTGAGCGACGAGGAGATGGCCCAGCTGCTCCGGGAAACGGCCGACCTGGAGGAGGCCTGCACGAAGCTCATCGAGCGAGCCAACGCCGCGGGGGGCAACGACAACGTCACCTGCATCCTGGCCCGGTGCAGGCTGGAGTGAGACAGCTCGCCGCCGGCGGGCCCGACCTCCGGCAGAAGATCCTGATCGCCGCCGGGGCGATGGCAATCAACGCGGTGCTGTACCTGGTCCCCAACCACGTCCAGCTGGGGACGCCGCGGCTCCTGTGGTGGACCAGGATCGACCAGGGGACGCCCTTCCTGCCGCAGACGGTGTGGATCTACTTCTCCGACTACGCGCTGGTGTCCTCCGCCTTCCTGGTCTCGGAGGGCTGGGACGAGGTGAAGCGCTTCGTCAGGGCGTACTTCGTGCTCCTGGTCATCGGGGCGATCATCCACTTCACCTGGCCCACTGTGTTTCCGCGCGAGGCGTTCCCGGTCCTGGGTGACGGGCCGAGCGATCGGGCGCTGGTCGCGCTCCGGGGAGTGGACGCGGCCACCAGCTGCATGCCGAGCATGCACGTGGCCGGCTCGTACCTGGCGGCCTTCTCCCTCTGGCATCGGCGGCGGTCGCTGTTCCTGGGCTACGTGCTCTGGCGATCGCGCTGTCCACGCTGACCACCAAGCAGCACTACCTGGTCGACATCATCAGCGGGCTGTCGGTCGCGGCGGTGCTGGCCGGGGTGTTCTTCTGGATCCCGGAGTTCCGGGGCAAGGACCGAGCTACCTGGGCCGGCGCACGAGGCCGGGACTCGAGCGCAGCCGGAGCCCGGCCGGGCTAACACCGGGATCAGTTGATTCGAGCTTGGCCGAGCGCATGCTCGAACCAGGCGGCGACCTTGCGGATGGGAACTCGCCGCCTCAGGCGGCGTACCGCAGCGCGTAGAGGCGGCTCCTCGT
>RPRB01000366.1 GCA_003818285.1 Myxococcaceae bacterium | reverse complement strand
GGGGCGCTCCGGGTACTGAGAGCGTCCGACGGACGGCGGCAGCCCACCACGGCGAAGCATCCTGCGGAGGGGAGGGAGATAGATTGGTGCGACGATGAATCGTCGCCACGGGCAGGCTCATGGCGTAGCGCAGAGCCTCCTCGGGCTGCACCACCCCGTGCAGAATTGGCAGGCCGTCACCTCTCTGCGGCTCGTGCCGGGCACGTCGATGGGGTGCATGCGCTCGTGCCGTTCTTGGAAACCTCGACTTGAGGCGCCGGCACTGCTCATTGCGCGGCGAGCTGCGCGGCGTTCCAGCCTCCGCCCAGCGCCTGGACCAGCTGCACGCTCGCGGTCATCTGGCTGACCTGCAGTCGGGCGTTGGCCATCGGACCGGCGGAGTTCCTCGAGAAGCCCTTCACCGACGAGGCCCTCCTCGGCGCCATCGAGCGCGCGCTTCGAGCAGTTCCCCGTGACCACCAGCGCCCTCGATCCCCAGCGCCCGTGATCGCTCTTCGCGGAGAAGATGCAGCGCTGAGACATTCGATGCCAAAGGTTGACGCGCCAGCGCCGGGAGGCACGGGACGTCGACTCGGGGCGAAGGACCGAGAGCTGATCTCGCTGTTGGGGGTCTGTCGTTTCCTGGTCGGCGCCGCTGATCGACGCCGCGTTGAGATCAAGGAAGACGACGGCCGCGCCAATGGCCGTGCGCTTGTTGCCATCGAGGAAACGCCGGTTCTCGGCGATGTGAAAGGCGTAGGCCGCGGCATCGACCAGACGTCCGGGTGGAACCACTCCTCTCCGAGCCGTGCAGCATGGCCAGCGCGGCGGTGCCGTGAACTCCATCTGACGGTAGTGCCGTTCGGTGCGCCCCCTGGCAGCCTCCGCCTCCTCCCGTGTGCAGTCACCCGGACACTCCGGCGGGCACGCGAGGCGAAACAATTTGCATTAACCAACTCGTTGGTTAAATGATACCCAGATGGCACGTCACCGAAAGACTCCCCGTCCGAGAGACGCATCCGCGACGCGGGAAGTGCTCCTCGATGCGGCAACCATGGTGTTCGCCGAGCAGGGGTTCGCCGGCGCCCGCGTGGACGAGATCGCCGCGCGCGCCGGGGTGAACAAGGCGCTGATCTACGCCTACTACGGGGACAAGACGGGCATCTACCGCGCCGTCCTCGGGGCTCACCTGCACGAGTTCGCCGACCCGGCCTTCTCCAAGGCGGTCGCCGCCGAGGTCGGACCGCGTCGGGCCCTGGAGGACATCGTCCGGCGGTTTTTCCGGTTGGTGATCAAGGATCGTCCGTTCGCCCGGCTCCTGGCCTGGGATCTGCTCTCGAACGGCAAGAGCGGCCGGGGCATCATCCTGGAGAGCTCCGGCCCTCTGCTCGACCTCATCTCCGACCTGGTGGACCGGGGGCGTGCGACGGGGGAGTTGCGGCCGAGCACTGACGCCGAGCTCTTCCGCTCGGCGCTGTTCTCGATGGGTCTGGGTTACGTGCTCCAGCACTCGGTGATGACCTTGGCCCGTGAGCAGAGCGGGGAGCACCGTACCGACGAGCAGTTCGTGGAGTACGTCTGCCGCATGCTCCTGGACTCCGAGAGCGAACGCGAGCGCCGGACGGCGTGACCCTCCGCTGAGAACGAGGGTCGAAGCCTCTCGCCAAGCGCTCATCCCGCGCCGCCGGCCCCTGCTCCGGTGCCCGCGACTGGGCCTGCTGCCCCCGGGGCCCCTACGGACCGACGCTCCGCGGCGCGCCCGACGAGGGCTGCCTTCGTTGCCGCCCGAGCCTGCTCGCGCCGCAACCTGCCGGAATCACGGGCGTCGAGAGTGCACCCGCAGCTCCGCTTGACATCCCGACTCGACATAACTAACTAGTTACTTCGTAGTAACTAAACGGTTAGTTCCACCGAGTTGGGAGGTCATTCCGTGATTCAAGTTCCCTGGTCCGCCGCCACGGCCGCGCTGGTGCTGGTGGCGACGTCGCTTCCGGCCGACGCGAGCGAGGCCACCGGGCCGCTTCTGCGGCTCGAGGAAGCCATCTCCATCGCCGCCCAGCAGAATCACGGGCTCGCGAGCAGCGAGCTCGAGCTCGAACGGCAGGATGAGCGTTCCGCGGCGGTCGTCACCCGGCGCTTCCCCGCCTTCAAGTTCGACGCGATCGGCAACCGGCTCCTGAAGTCGATGGACTTCCCCTTCAACGCCGGCTCGTTCGGCAGCTATCCGGGGATCGGCCCGGTTCCCGCCACCGACACCTCGGTCAGCGTTCCCACGGGCTTCTCGGGCACCGTCACCGCGACCATCGCCCAGCCGATCATCCAGCAGTACCGAATCGGCCTGAACCTCGAGGCAGTCCGGCTGGATCATGCGATGGCGCAGGAGGACCTGCGGAAGGACCGCCAGCGCGTCGCCGCCGAGGTCAAGACGTCCTACTACCGGGTGTCGGCGATCGAGGTGGGCGTGCTGGCCCTGCGGGACCTGGTCAAGGCCATCGAGGATCTCGACGGTCTGACCGGGCGCTATCTCGCGGAGGGCAAGGTGCTGCGCTCGGAGGCCCTGGAGGTGAAGGCCCGGCTGGCGCGGGAGCGCCATAGCCTCTCCTCCTCCGAGAGCGAGCTGGCGACGAAGCACGAGCAGCTGAATCAGCTGCTCGGTCGTGACCTCCGCACCCCCTTTCGCGTCTCCGAGCCCTCGGAGCTGGTGGCGAGGACGGCCGTCATCCCCCTCGAGGACGCTCGCCAGCGCGCCGTGCAGAGCCGTCCGGAGATCCGGAAGGTCGGGCTCCAGATCGAGCAGGCCGAGAACGCCCGGCGGATCGCCAACTCTCACTGGATCCCCGACCTCACGCTGCTGGGGACCTACGCCCGGAACTTCAATTACCAGGTGCTCCCCAAGGAGGTCCTGACGGTGGGTCTGTGGCTGAGCTGGGAGCCGTGGGATTGGGGTCGACGCGGCCACGAGGCCCACGAGCAGAAGCTGGCCGCCGACAAGGCGCGGCAGGCAAAGCAGGAATCCGAGGAGCAGATCGCGGTGGATGTGGGGCAGCGCTGGCGCGCGGTGAAGGATGCTGCGACGCGGCTCGAGGCCGCCGGCCTCTCGCAGGAGGCGGCCAAGGCCTACCTCGACGATCTGCGGAACAAGTATCGCGAGGACGCGACGTTGCTGCAGAACGTCCTCGAGGCCGAGGCCCGGCTCTCCGCCGCCCGGCACGACTTCACCGATGCGGTCGCCAGCTACTGGTCGGCAACCGCTGAGCTCGAGAGGACGATTGGCAATGAGAATTCGTGACCTGTTCTTCATGGGGGCGTGCCTTCTCGGCGCCTGCTCTTCCCGGCCCCCACCCAAGCCAGCTCCGGCGGTGCGCGTGGAGCTGGTCGGCCCCGGCAAGGCCATGGGCAGCCCGGACACCTACTCGGCCGTCGCCCAGGCCAAGGCGACCGTCCCGCTCGCGTTCCGCGGCCCCGGCTACGTGACCGAGCTGATGCAGGTGAAGAGCAGCGATGGCCGGACCCGCGCCGTCGGCGAGGGCGACCGCGTCCGCAAGGGTGAGGTGATTGCCCGACTCCGTGGCGCGGAGTACCGGGACAAGGTGGGGCAGGCCACCGGTCATGTCGCCGCTGCCCGGGCAGCCGCGGAGAAGGCCCGGCTCGATTTCGAGCGAGCTCAGCGCCTCTTCGCCACCCAGAGCATCACCCG
>RPRB01000365.1 GCA_003818285.1 Myxococcaceae bacterium | reverse complement strand
GGTCGGGATGACCTCGTAGTTGAGGGTGTAGACGTTGCGCCAGAAGTCGACCGCGATCTTCGCGGCATTGAAGCTGGTCGTGCTGGAGATCGGATTCGTGCCCGACTGACCCGGTGAGTAGATGTCGAGCTGGTACGTGCCGTCGAGATGGGAGAGCACGTAGATGAAGCCGCCGTACTCGATCGCCATATCGAGGAATTGCCACCCGGCCTGGTTCGGGGTGGCGGTGAGCTCGAGGACGTAGGGCGAGGGCTGCTGCGGGAAGAACTGCTTCGGATTCCCGCCGATGTCGAAGGCCTGGATCCGCGCCGGCAAGGGCGGCGAGGCGGTGGGATCGCCGAACTCGAGGACCAGGATCGTCCCGTCCGGAGCGACCGCTGCCGCCACCGGCGAGGTCATCAGCCCGGGGCGGCTTCCCTTGCCCGACTTGGGCTGGGCCAGGAGGTGCAGCACGGCCTGGTCGTCGGGCAGGGACGTCGTCGGGATCTTGAGCGTCTCCATCTTGTGATTGGCGTTACTGATGCTGACGAAGTGCCCGGCTGGATGGAGCAGCAGCGCGTCGGGCATGAAGTTCAGGACGCCCCACGACTGCGAGGCCGGCGACGGGTTGCTGGCGGAAGGGGGCTCGAAGCCCGGCGGAGCGAGTGTCACCTGGCGCAGGTGAAGCGCGTTCTGATTGCTGGTGTCGAGATAGAAGTTGGAAGTCCCGTGGGTGAGCAGGCTGTACGAGAGCATCACCCCCGCGTTGGCGAGTCCGCACGGACCGGCCAGGTAGCCCTGCTGTGCCGTCGCGCCGGTGTTGAGGTTGGCCATCTGATCGAGCTGGGCCGGGCCACCGCCGCCGCAGGTCGGGCCCTGTGATGGGTCGGTGCTCTGTCCCTGCCAGACGTAGCCGACGTATCCCGGGTCGGTTGCCGTGCCTTGCCGGACGGTGATGCTGCGGAAGTTGCAGAGGGTGCCGGCGGTCCCGCAGACCAGGTTGCTCAGGTTCACCGTGGGCGCCGGCGCCGTGAGGCTCCACACGTGGTTGCCTCCCCCATCCAGCGCCGTCTTCTGCCTGTGCTGGTACTTGGTGCTGCCGTTGATCGGATACTTCAGCTCCTCGATGGTGATCGCGGGGTTACCGGTGCCGTCGTTGGGGATCAGCCCGGTGGTGCCCTTCCCGAGGAGGATGGCCTCGCTCGGCCCGCTCGGCACCTGGTTGAAAGCGACCGAGACGTTCACCATTCCGCCCCGGGGGACGGAGCGGAAGACCACCGGATCGAGGGTGGCCGGAGGGGGCTGCGGAACCGGAAGCGTCTGGACGTACGGAGTGCCGTCATCGATCAGAGCGGTCACCGTGTAGTGGTCCGCCTGCGCGGGGAACGTGCTGTCGTTCGGGTCCCGCGCGATCGCGACGCTGAGGTCGTAGGTGAAGACGAGATCGTTCACGTAGGTCCAGGGTGACTCGGCGATCTCGATCGACGTCTCCAGCAGATTCGCCACACCCACCGCGAGCGAGATTCCCAGGAGAATCCACCCGACGATGGGGGCGCAGTCCTCGATCTCGGCCTCGGTGGTCGCGCCGACGATCGCTGCCACCAGATCCTGGATGTACTGAGTGAGCCCCTTTCCACTGGTGAATGCGAGGATGAACTTGAGCAGCCCCAGACCCTGGGCCGCCCAGAAGCCTGCCGTGTAGATCCCCTTTCCGTCGAGCGACGAGCTCAGCGCGGCGATGAACTCCTGCGCCAGCGCGTTGGCGAAGGGCACGACCACCGTTCTCATCACCACCGAAAAGCCAGCAGCCGCGCCGACCGCACAGAGGGCTGCGGTCACGCCGTAGTTGATGAGCCCAGTCATGACCTCGCCGACCACGAGCGTGTCCGGGTAGTTGTTCGAACCCGCCCCGATGCCGCTGGCGAGGATGCGCACCGTGCCCACCGATGCCGGAACTTTGAAGCTGGTTGTGATGAACCCCGGCAGGATCGGAATCGCCAGCACGGTGAACATCGGGCCCAGGACGCTGACGAACATCTCCGTCGCGGTGTCCAGGCAGGGGTCGTGCCCGGAGATGATGGTCCCGGCGGTGTATTCGGGGATCGTGCTCAGGGTCAGCGGCGTCTGACTGCCAGGCTGGAAGAACTGGAGATAGACCCCCAGGAAGCGGACGTAGAAGTTGTCGACCTCCATCGACACCTGGGGCGTGTTCCCGTTCTGGGCCACGGTGGGGAGGACCTGGAGCCCGTTCTGGGGACCGATCTGCTTGAGCGCCATCGCCGGCCCGGAGCCGGACTGGGTGCCGCCCGGGCTCTGGTCGACGAAGGACACGCCGTCGCGGCGCACCCACATCGCGCCGGCCAGCGCGGGGTTGGCCGGATCCCCCGGCTTCGGGATCATCGCGGTGACGTCGGCTCCGAGGCTGGGATCGTCCTTGACCGTGCTGGAAAGCCTGGCCACGGCCTGACCGGCGAACGAGACGATGTCCGGATGGAAGACCGGGATGTACTGGTTCCTCCCGGCATGGGTCCCCTTCTTGTTCTTGAACGGTTGCCCGGTCGAGTCGTCGATCACCGGAGTCAGCGTTCCCCAGCCCGTGGGATTGGTCTTTCCGGGCGACGTCTCGGGCTGGGCCGGGCCGTACTCCGGACGCTGGAGCGCACGGACCAGGGTCCCGAGGTCGGGGTCGTTGTTGACGTGGTTGGTCTGGATGTGGGCCGCCGAGTTCGGGTCGAGGCTGAAGAGGTCCGGGCCTCCGGAGAGGATCGCGGCGGCCTGCGCGTTCACGTCGTAGAGCGCCTGCTCCTCCCGCAGGTCCTCCTCGGTCCTGGCCGGGGCGATGCCGTACATCTGCCGCTTCGGGGAGAGCGGGAGAGGCCCGCTGGGTGTCCGGAGCCGCGCCTGCCGATACGCGTGCCCGACCGAGCTGGGCGGAAGCTGGACGTAGACCGAGGACATCTCCCATGTCCCGGCCGTCGGATCGAGGTCCGAGCCCAGATACAGGAGGCTCACCCCGGTCGTGTCGTAGCTGGTTCCCTCGACGTGGTGGGTGATCTGCGAGTCGGGGATGCTCCGGAGGAAGGAGTTGCGCCTCCGGGCCCTGCGCAGGACCTCCGGCTGATCACTCACCTTCGTGAGCCGGTAGGTCTTCCCCGCTCCGGTGAGGGTGTACGTCTTGTTCGCGTAGTCCTCGTGCGAGAGGTTGAAGAAGATCGTCCCCGGCTGGACGTCCTCGTCATGACTGCAGCCAGCAAGGAGTGCCGGAGCCCCCAGGACCGCTCCTGCACTGGCTGCGCCGACGAGGAAGTCGCGGCGACGGAGGCCTTTCCGGACGGCCGCCAGCCTCCTGCGGAACCGACGAACCTCTCGGTCCAGCGCCGTCCCCTGCTCTTGCCTGCGGCGCCTCTCCTTCGCGACGCGCGCCGTTCGCCGGGACCGCTTCTTCAGCTGGAGCCGAGCACGACCCACCTGGTTCTTCCCCATCCCCAGCCTCCCCCGGGCGTGCCCGGTCACCAGTCGTAGTTCGCGGTGTTGGCGTTGCAGCCGCCGTCCTGATTCCCCTGCGTGTAGGTCGCGTTCCGGAGGTAGACGCCCGGGGTCGCCGCCTGGTCGACGGGACTGCTCGCAGCCCAGTTCGGATTCGGCTTGGGGCGCGGCGGCGTGGGACCGCATCCACCGGTGTGCTGCAACCCGTCCGGGCAGGTGGT
>RPRB01000364.1 GCA_003818285.1 Myxococcaceae bacterium | reverse complement strand
CCGGCTTCGGGCCGCCGCACTGAGGTACCCGCCGTAGAGGCGCTTCCGGAGCTGGAAAGCCAGCCAGTGCGGCCAGTACTGGGAAGGCCGGCCGTGGTTTAGCAGCGCCATCCCCAGGTGCGTTCCGACCGCCGCGAGGACAGAGGGCCCGGGAGCCAGGAGCAACAGCCACAGGTAGCTCAGCACCACCACCACGAAGAAGTCGGTCGGGAAGTTCAATCCCAGCAGCGTCGCCCGGCTCTCCGCGTGTCGGTACACCGGCGCATCCATGGCAGCTCGCGCCCCGTAGCTCCTTGGACTCGGTGGATCAGCGGCTCAGGGCCCGGACCAGGTCGGGGAAGGTGTTGAAGAGAAACACGAGCATCACCACGATGCCTGCAGTCAGCAGTGCCTCCTTCAGGAACTGCTTGAGGAAGGCGGCCGAGGCCACGCACAGCACCACCATGGCCGCGCCCGACCAGACGACGTAAGGCTTGGCATAGTCGAAGAAGCCCTGGCCCATGGCCGTCGGGTCCACCCGCTGGGCCAGGGCGGAAGTGGAGAGCAGCAACGCGAGCGCGGCGAGGCACGGGCGCACTCGCGTGAACGACCCACGGGGAATGTGTAGCCAGAGCATGCTCGGGTCTCCAGCCCGCGCCTTGGCAGACGGTGCCCCGCGGGTGAATGCGTCCAGTCCTCCGTCAGGACCGACGCGGGCGAAAGGCGACGCACGGAACGCCCGGAGCGGGCGCCCGCACGTCGGTCGCAGCCCGGGGGAGGGGGGGTGCCGGGCGGCGAACATCGAACTGCGCTTCTGCTGGGAGACGCTTGCAGCGTCGGGCGGGACGACTACCGCTTGCCGGTCTTGGCGGGCGGCGGCGAGGTCCCGCGCTGCCGATCCTCGCCGGCCAGCTCCTCGTAGCGCTTGTGCAAGAGCATCTGCAGATAGTCGAGGAGGTGCAGCTTCTGCGAGGCAGCGTCCTTCTTGAGCCGGTCCACCACGTACGCCGGGAGCCGGAACCAGGTCCGCAGCTGAGCCAGCAACTGCCGCATCGCTTCGGCGTTGTAGCTCACCCCGAACGCCGGCTTGAGCTCCTCCTGGAGGAAGTACAGGTCCTCCATCGGGACCTTCACGTTGAGAGGCTGAAGCGCCTCGTCCTTCGGAAGCGGCGTCTTTCCCATCGCACCCACTGCGCTTCATGGGTGCAACTTTGGCACCCATGAGCGTCCCTTGTCAAGGTCAAATAGAATCTAAATAGATACCGCTTGCGGTCACACCAGGCACGAAGCTCTATGGCATTTCGGCCCGACATGGAACCCCCTCCTCCGGAGGCGCTCCGAGGAGCTCTAGGCCTCGAGCAGCCGATGGACGGCGCGAAGCCGGTGCAGCTCGGTCGTCAGGGCTCGGCGATCGCCCCGGTGGTGCGCCAGAGCGGCAAGGAGCTTCTGGAGCAGGCCCTCCGCCACCTCGCCGAGGGTGTGCTCGCGCAGCGCATGCCGCGGCTCGAGGCGTTCCAGCCGGTCAACCTCCCAGAGGGGCCGCGGCAGGTCCACGTATCGGCACCATCCGGTGAAGCGCGCGCGGAGAAGAGCCCCGCCGTCCACCAGGAAGAGGCCCTCCGGCCTCTCCGCGCCAGTGGTTGCCAGAGCCCGGAACGGGGGTCGTTGTCCCAAGACGAGGAATGCCCGGAGGTGAATCAACGTGCCCCGACCTACTCCGGCAACCTCGAGCAGAGAGAGGGGCTCGGCGAGCGCCGGCAGCAGGGGCCCGAGACGTCCGAGGAGCTCCTCCAGGACAGCCGTTCGCTGGGCGCGGACCCTGGACAGCGCCTCCATCCGGGCCTGGTAGACAACGTCGAGGCGCGTGGAGCGAACATGGATGCTCTGCCGGAGCCGGGCCAGCGCGGCATGGTTTGCCATTCCCTCGCGCGTCGTGTCCCGGGAAGGTCCCTTCGACCCGTCCTGACTCTCACCACGCTCAGCACGCATTGGCACGCCGCGCTGGCATACGGGAGAGGAGCGCCAGAGCGTAACGGTCCACGCACCACCGCTGCAGGACGTCGAAGCCCCCTGGAATGCGCCACCGCGGCTCGGCCGCGGCACCGACCAGCTGGCCAATCCACGGGGCGAAGAGGCTCCGGGCCCGGTTGGCATCCCGGGGCTCCCGGATGAATTCCAGCGAGAACTTCTCCACCCGGACCAGGAAGGGACCCAGGCGCTCACGCAAGGGGGACTCGCTGAGGCCTTCTCGAAGGTCCTTCAGCTCGGTCCGGAAGTGACGTCTGTCCTCCGTCTCTCGTTCGAACAAGGCCAGCTCCTGGCGGAGCTCGGTCAGCGTGGGCGGGTTCATTCGTTCTCCCTGCTGTGACGGGCACTGCGCCAGGACTGACCCAGTTCCCGTTCCAGGGCGGTGTCGTCCGCGAACTCGTCGTCGACGCCAACATCGATGTCGAAGTCGAGCTCCTCCTCGGGGTCGGGCTCTGGTGAGAAATCCAGCTCCTCGTCGTCTCGCATGTGGGGCATGTCGCTCGCTCCTTCTCTTCAGTCGGGGAAACAGAGGAGGCGATCCGGCCGCGCTGTCCCGGTGGGACGGCCGGTCGCCCTCTCAGGGCCTCACTCAGCCGGCTCCGTCCGCTCCCGCTCGGGCAGGACGAGCAACCGAGCGTTGGTGGGGAGGGCGTCGAGCAGAACATTGAATCCGCCGTGCTCAAGCGGGAAGGCCACTCCGATGCGGGTGAAGTAGTCCTTCTCGTTGACGGTCTTGACTGCCACGACGTTGAACTTCGGCTTGCTGGGACTCATGGGCTGCTCCTTGTCTGCTGCTCGCGTGTTCGAGGGGCGTCGATTCGCCGTCTCACCCCCGTCGTGATGGACGGCGAGAGACGCCCTCCTTCCACCCCGGGATGGCGATGGGCCGGAGTTCCCCGCGGTCCGCTCTGCGCGGTTGGATGACGCCGACACCTGTCCGACATGCCTTCCTCTGATTCGTCGGCGGCGACCAACTGCGCCGGACGCGGGAACGGCTGTCCGGCCGGCGCCAGCCCGAAGGACCAACGACGCGAGGCTGGAGCTGGTAGATGCCTATGACCGCGAGCGAAACCTCGACGCGAGGTGGTTCCAGCGCTTTCGAGGGGCGGCCGCTTTGGTAGCGGCCTTCGCATGCGCTTCATTCTGGCCGCTCGGTCCCGAACACGAGGAGCACCCACCCGCATGTCGGGCAGCGCTCCGGAGGCTGGGGCCCCAGCACGGCGGCGCCGCACGAGGAGCACTCGGCCAGGAGGAGCTCGGGGTGAAGGTGCCCGCTCTGGAGGGCCCGCCTGATGAGGCTGGTCACTCGCGCGTACCCGCCTGGGAGCTCGACGTTCTCCATGGTTGCTCCTCCGAGCCTTGATGCGAATCTATATAGCACCTATTTAGGACACACAAGTCCAGCCGTACCAGGCCTGGTGGTGGTGACTTGGTTGGGGGGTCGCTTCCGCGGCACGGCTGCCGCGGCCTCGCTGAACAATCCGCGAGGCACCGGCATGCGGTACGCCTCGTGCCCTGAGCGGGGCTAGGGTCTAAGCCTCGGGTTTCCGGGAGAGTGCCTCGGCGACATCGACGGCGGTGGCGAGCGCTTGAAACGCGTCCAGGTAAACCGGGAGCGATGGATCGCCAACCCTGTCGAGAACCGCGGTGATTCGGTCCACGAGACTCCCAACGAGATTCCCGAGGGCGGCGTCGGT
>RPRB01000363.1 GCA_003818285.1 Myxococcaceae bacterium | reverse complement strand
CGGTACGCCTGAGTCGCGCTGAGGTGACGGAGGGCGTAGGACAGGGTGGAGCGATCTCCGATCTTCTCGGGGAGCGTCGGCGCCTCCTCGTAGAGCGGCCCCGCGCGATCCGGCTTCTCTTCCTGTTCCCAGGTCAGTCCGAGGAAGAAGGTCTCCTGGGCCACCCCGGAGCGGTCCCCGAACTCCCGGAACAGATCGCGCGCACGGGTGAACAGCTCCTGGGGGACGTGAAAGTCCTTCGACTCCTCCCAGAGCAGTCCTCCGTAGCGGAGAAACCCCTCGGCGTGGAGCGCGCGCGCCTCGAGGTCCCGGGCGCCCAGGCTCCGTGCCGCCGCCTGCGCCTCGGCCGCCAGCCGCAGGCCCCGGTCCATGCCCTGCCGCGTGTAGAAGTACTCCTCGGCCAGAACCACCACGAGCTCGGCCTGCAATCGGGCCTTCCCCGCCGGGTCCAGCTCGGGGCGTTCCAGCGCCGAGCTCAGGAGCGTCCGCCCCCGCTCGAAGTCGCCCCGCATCACCCCGGTCCGGGCGAGGCGCACGGTCGCCGCGACCCAAGAGCTGCGTGCCTCGGCGGCCGCGGCCGGTGTGGCCAGCACCTCGCCGGCGGGGGAGGGCGCGGCGGCCGTGTGAGCGCAGGCCGCGAGCAGGAGAACGAGGACCAGGGTGATCGAGCGCATCGCACGGAGAAGCTGACACCCGGGAGAGTCCACTTCCAGTGATGTCTGGTGATAATGATCATCATTGCAATGAACATCGCGAGCGTCGACCCCCACCTCCTCCTCGTCCTCCATCTCGTGCTCCAGGAAGGGAGCGCGACGCGGGCCGCGCGGCGGTTGCACCTGAGCCAGTCGGCGGTGAGCAACGCGCTCGCGCGGCTCCGGAGCCAGCTCGGCGATCGACTGGTCGTCCGGACCGGGCGCGGCCTGGCCCCGACCCCGCGCGCCGAGCGGATGGCACCCCTGCTCTCGGCCGCCTTCGCTGACCTGGAGCGAGCGCTCGGTCGCGAGGGCTTCGACCCCTCGACCTGCACCCGCACCTTCACCTTCGCCGACAGCGAGGAGTTCTCGCAGCTGCCGCAGCTGGCGCGCATCTTCGAGGAGCGGCTTCCGCGTGCGACGCTGGATCTGGTCGTCTCCGAGGACCCGCTGGCGGCCCTGGGCGCGGGTCGGGCGGACGTCGTGCTCGGCCCGGACGGGATTCGCGGCCCGGGCCTCTACCGCCGGGTGCTCTACCAGGAGCGGGCGGCGCGGGTGGTTCGTCGGGGACATCCGGCCTGGAGGCGTGCTGCGCGGGCGGATGCGGACCTCCCGCGGATCGCGGTGGAGGTCACCGACGTCACCCGCGCCCGGATGCCTCCGGCCGGGGGCCGCGTGGCGATCCGCGTGCCCACCTTCCTCACCGCTGCGCTGGCCGCGAGCGAGACCGACCTGGTCGCCACCCTCCCGGTCCGGCTCGCCCGGGCGCTCGCTCCGGTGCTCGGGCTGCGCATCCTGGACGTGGGTGCTCGACCGCGGCCCGTCGTCCTCTACTGGCACGCACGGACTCACCAGGACGAGGCGATGCGCTTCTTTCGCTCCCTGATGCTGGAGGTGACTCGCTCCCGCGGCGGCGAGGTGGATCCGAGCCCACGCGCAGGTTGAGTTGCAGGGTACGGCACGTTCGGGACGTCCAGCGCACGACGGAAGCGCCGGCTCCTCGCCTGTTCCTCCCCTGGCCGGTTGTCTCTGCGGCGCGGCCGGCGCTCTCCTCTCGCCTCGGCCCGGGCGCCACCGTGCCGGGGCAGGCTCAGGGGATCCCACGGGAGGTCGTCATGCGCGGAACGCGTCGAACTTCGTTGCTGCTCTCCATCGCTCTCTTCCTGCTCGCCGGGTCGGCGCACGCCTGGGATCGCGGCCGGGTCCGGACCTTCGCCGTCATGCCCCCCGGATCCTCCGGGCCGGAAGGCCTCGAGGTCGGGCCGCGGGGCCACGTCTACGTCACCGGGTTTGGCTTCACTGCCGCCGGTTCCGCGACCGGCGAGGGCCAGCTCACGGTCTTCGACGAGAAGGGGCGGCTCCTGCGACAGGTCTCGGTGCATCCCTCGAGCCCGCATCTGCTCGGACTCGCGTTCCACCCTCACAGCGGCGTGCTCCTGGTGAATGACTTCGGCGCCGGCCAGGTGCTGGCGGTGAATCCGCGCACCGGAGAGGCCCAGCCGTTCATCACCCTGCCGGCCGTGCTGCCCCACCCGGGCGGCGCGGGCCTGAACGACCTCACCTTCGATCGCGCCGGCAACGTGTACGTTTCCGATAGCGCGCAGGGCATCGTCTGGAAGGCGCCGCCGAGCGGCGGGGTTGCCACCATCTGGATTGACGACCCGTTGCTGCGCACCACCGGCGTGCCTCCCTTCGGGGCCAACGGCCTCCGCTTCAACCGCGAGGAGACGGCGCTCTTCGTCGCCAACACCGGGAACGACACGGTGGTCCAGGTTCCGGTGGTGGGGAACGACCCGGGCGGACCGGCGAAGATCTTCACTCAGGCGATCAACGGTGCCGACGGTCTGCTGGTGGACGAGCACGACAACGTCTGGGTGGTCGGGAACCAGTCGGACGACGTGGTGGTGCTCGACCCCGGCGGCAAGGCCATCGCCCGGCTGGGCGACTTCGGTGGGGCAATCCGTCGTGGCTCTCCGGTGGGCCTGCTCTTCCCGGCGAGCATCCGTTTCGCCGGGCGCAATCTCCTGGTGACCAACCTCGCTCTGGACCTCCGGATCTTCAGCCCCGACTTCACGACGCCCGACTCGGCCTGGACCGCGCAGGTGTCGCGCTACACCGTCTCGAAGATCTTCCTCGGGGGCGGCGACGACGGTCACCACGAATCCGACGACGACTGAGGTCTCGCGGCCTCTATCTCCTGCCGTGTGGCCCGGGTGACCGGAGGGCGCGTCGCGGTGCGAGTTCCCGCGTTCCTCGCCGCCGCGCTGGCCCCCAGCGAGACCGACCTGGTCGCCGCCTGACGGCCGGAAGGAACGCCCCCGACTCCGCCATCGACGGCGTGGTGCTTCCCCGCTAAGAGGGCGCCGATGCTCGAACCCGTGGTGGGACGCCGCGCGCGTCCAGCCCGGCGCGTTCTCGCGCTGGTGGCTGGCGCCGCCGCGCTGCTGCTGCTCGCGGATGTGCTCCGCTGGATGGTCGCCGGCCCGGTGCCGCTCGTTCTCTTCGGGGGACTCGCTCCCGCGGGCGCGGACCTGGAGGCGGAGGCAGGCCTCGCAGCGCTCTTCGCGGTGGTGGCCCTGGTCGCGGCGGGCGGGCTCGCGCATCGGCTGGGGCGGCCGGCGGCGGTGGGGGGGCTCAGCCTGGCAGCCTTCCTCGCCAACCTGGGCCCGTTCCCGACCGGCGACGCCAATCCGGCGACCATGCTTCCCTTCGCCCTCGTCCGTCACGGACGCCTGACCTTCGAGCAGACCGGACTCGACCAGCCACGGCTCCCGCTCTCGGCCGATCCGCTCCCGTACTTCATCGTCCGCAGCGGCGATCGGATCGCCTCCAAGTACTCGCCCGCGGTCGGCCTTCTCGCGACGCCGGTGTACCTGCCCGCTGCCCTCGGGCGCTTCGATGCGCGCTCGCCGCAGGTCGATCACCTGGGCAAGCTTGCCGCGGCGGTCCTGGCCGCCCTGGGGGTGGTCTGCATTCACGGCGCGGCCAGGCGCTTGGTGGGCCCCGAGTTCGCG
>RPRB01000362.1 GCA_003818285.1 Myxococcaceae bacterium | reverse complement strand
TCGACGTCGAGCTTCCCGCCGCCGGGGTGGAGCGTCCCGAGCCGGTGTCCGCCCCGGGGATCGCTCCGCGCGGCGCGGGGGAGCGGCTCCTGGTCGTGGACGACGAACCGGTCATCGCCCGCGTGGTGAGCGAGCAGCTGCGCCGGCTGGGATACGAGGTCACAGCGGTGAACGACCCGGAGGAGGCGCTGGAGCTGATCGCCGAGGATCCGGAGGACTTCGACCTGCTCCTCACCGACCTCCAGATGCCGCGGATGAACGGGGTGGAGCTCGCCGCCCGGGTGGCGCGCCTCCGGCCCCAGCTTCCGGTGGTGCTTTCCACCGGCAACCGCTGGTCGATCCCGGCCGCCACGGCAAGGGCGGCGGGGCTCCGCGGGATCGTCGACAAGCCCTTCCAGATCGAGGAGCTGGCCCACGTGCTCCGGACCGTGCTCCAGGGGGGCGGCACCCCCGGGGTACCCGGCCAGGACCCGGGGCTTGACAAAAAGAACGACCGTTCGTATTAAGAGGCTGTGAGCAAAGGCGAGGAGACGCGGGTGCGCATCCTGCGGCACGCAGCGAAGGTGGCCAGCCGGGACGGTCTCGAGGGGCTGAGCATCGGCGAGCTCGCCTCCCAGCTCGAGATGTCCAAGAGCGGGCTGTTCGCTCACTTCGGAAGCAAGGAGGACCTCCAGCTCGAGGTGCTCCGCGCCGCCTCGGCGGACTTCGTGGAGAAGGTCATCGCCCCCGCCCTGCGTCAGCCCCGCGGCCCGGCCCGGCTCCGGTCCCTCTTCGAGCTCTGGCTGAAGTGGGCGGCCAACCCCGATGCCGAGGGGGGCTGCATCTTCGCCGGAGCCGCCTTCGAGCTGGACGACCGGCCGGGACCGGTCCGTGACTACCTGGTGGAGGAGGAGAAGCGGCTCCTCGGCGTGCTGGCGCGCTCGGCGCGGCTGGGGGTCGAGTCGGGGCTTCTCCGGGCGGACCTGGACTGTGACCTCCTCGCCTTCCAGCTGCACGGCCTGATGCTGGGCTTCCACCACGCGCGGCGCCTCATGCGTCAGCGCAACGCCGAGGCCATGGCGCGCCTGTCGTTCGAGCAGCTGCTCGCGCAGGCGCTCCCCGCACACTGACCCTTTCCCGTTGCACCGCACGTCGCAGGAGGAGGTGCCGTGGCCGATAATAGTACGAACGTTCGTTTGTTGTCGTCGTTTCTCCGCGGGCTGGGGGCCGTCTCCCCTGCCGCGGCGGCGCGTCTGGGCATCCAGCTGTTCCGGCTGACCGGTCCGCGCCGGCAGCCGCGCTTCACCCCGGCGCCCGACGCGGTGGAGCACTTCCACGCGGGCCGCCATCGGCTCGCGAGCTACGTCTGGGAGGGTGGCGGGCCCACGGTGGTCCTGGTGCACGGCTGGAACGGCACCTCGGGCGACCTCTCGGCCTTCGTCGCGCCCTTGCGGGACACCGGCCGGCGCGTGGTGGCCATCGACCTGCCGGCGCACGGCCGCTCCTCGGGGCGGCTGTCGGACCTGACCGAGGCGGTGGAGGCCGTCGAGGCCGTGCTGCGGCGCGAGCCCTCCATCGAGGCGGTGATCGCCCATTCCTTCGGCGTCCCGGCCACGGTGCTCGCCGCGGCGCGGGGGGCGCCGCTGCCCCGGGCGGTGCTGATCTCCGGGCCGACCGCGGTCGAGCCGTACCTCGAGCGCTTCGGTCAGGTGCTCGGGCTGCCGCCGGCCATCCGGGAGGCATTGCGCCGGCGGCTCCGGATGTTTCTGGAGCGCGCCGGGTTCCAGACCGTGGACCTCACTGTCGTCGCGCCGCGCCTCGACGGGCGGGCGCTGATCGTCCACGACCGGAGTGACCGTGAGGTGCCCTTCCTCTCCGCCCAGGCGCTCCACCGCGCGTGGTCGGGCTCGAAGCTGCTGGCCACCGAGGGGCTGGGCCACCGGCGGCTGCTCGTGGACCCGGCAGCGATCGAGCGTGCGGTCCGGTTCGCGGTGGGCTGGGAGCGGAAGGACGTCGAGGCGCCCGTGCTGCCGCAGTCGCGTGAGCTCCGCGTCGTCGGGGGGTGAGGCTCCGCAGCGGTGCCGGCGTTCGCGGGGCACCCCGAAAGCGTCGACTTGTCCGTGGAGCGTTGTGAATGGGATGTCCCTCGCCCCGAGGCGACGCAGGTCGGACGGGGCATGGTCACCTCGGGCATTGCCGTGCGGCCTGCGTCGAGCCGGATGCTCGCCATGATGGCGGCGCTCAGTCCGACCAGCCCTGGTGCTCCCGCGGAACGGGATACCAGAGGTGATCGACGACGCGCACCAGAGACTTCGGAAGCTCCGACCCGAGCGCATCGTGCAGCGTCCGGTTCACATCGACCCAGGCAGGCTCCAGCAGCTCGAGATGCATCGCTCCCTCGTGCTCGAGGATCCATTCCGTGAATCGCCACGGCAGCGCCCGGCGAACCACGCCCCGCTCCGCGAGCCTCGCGAGCGCCCTTCCCGTCGGCCCGGGATCCAGCCGGAGCCGGCGAGCGAGGTGCAGAGCCCGTGCGGGGCCCTCTTGCAGGGCGACCATGAGCTGGAACTCGGTGATCGTGATGCCGTGCCCCGCGAGAAGGCGTTCCAGCGGTCGACTCACGTACCGACTCAGCATCCGTGCCGCGCTGCAGAGACAGGGGTCCGGAATCGGAGACTCGGCGAAACCGAGCTCCCCGGGGATTCTGAGGGCTGCTCTCATTGCGATCCGCGACCGCTGCGATGACCGTGCCGGCTCGGTCGCGCCCGGCGGCGTACCGCTGCGAGGCTCACCGGCCCAGAGCCGGGGTCGCCCGTTGTTGGCGTTGTCGCTGCTGGCCGCCGCAGACCGCGGCGAGGCTCGCCGGGCCCGAGCGGGGGTCGCACCAGGTTGGGACTGTCGCCCGCCGCGCCGAGGTCCCCGCCCCCGAGGCGCTTCGAACGCTCAGAGGCAATAGCAACAACTTGGAATCCGAGTGCGAATCGGTGGCCCGTAAGTCCCCAGATCCTCGTTCCTTGTTTTCACGGCCAGTCGAAGTTGTCGCTATAACCTCTGAGCGTTCGACCCCGTCCTCCCGGGCGACCGTGCCGCTCGTGGCTGCCGATGCCGGCACTGCGCTGACGAACCTCGACGGGGGGCCGCGCCGCGCAGGCGAAGGGCTGAGCAGACCCGGGAGCATTCGAGGAGCTTCCGTTCGTTCCGGGCAGCCTCCGCTCCAGCGTGCTGACGAGCGGGGTTCTCCGGCGGAGACGGCGGGAATTTCGCCGGGCGTGGCCGAGTCGGCCCACGAGCGGGCGCGGACGGGGCGGTACCACCGGATGCAGGCCTGGGCGCGGCGGTGCCCGGTCGAAGGCGCAAGCCGCGCTTCGGTCCGCTGATTCCTCTCGAGCCGTTTGCCGCTTGAACGGGCGAAGTACGTCCGGCTCTCTACTTCGCCGCTCGACCCGGAGCGCCGGGGGTCGCGCAGGCCGGACGGAAAAGCCTGCTGCGCTTGCCGCCGCGTTCCGGTCTCCCCTCGAGGCCAGCCCGACGCGGCGGCCATCTCTGGGCGCCGGCACCTCGATCCGCCGCGACCCTCCGGCGGGCAGCTCGAATCCCGCCGAGCCTCTGCCGCAGAGGACGGCCATTCTCCATCGCGCCTCAGCGCGACCGGCGCGGCTCAGCGGTCAGCTCGAGCCGGGGCAGCTCCGGGTTCTCTCTCGCGGTGTCGAACACCTGCCACGCGGCGAG
>RPRB01000361.1 GCA_003818285.1 Myxococcaceae bacterium | reverse complement strand
CGCTCGCACTCGCCTCCTACCGCGCAATCCAGTCCCTGGGCGTGGCGGTGGGGCTGGGCATCGGCATCAGTGCGGTCGTCGCGCTGTTCGTCGTTCCCAATCTGCGGGGCGGAAAGAAGGCGAGGGAGGCAGCAACCGCATGAGCTGGAGGGGCTGGTGGTGCCTGTGGGTCCTCGCCGCAGCGGGATGTGCGCCCACGCCGGTGAGGCCGAGTGCCACACCGTCCGCCGAAGCTGCTTCAGCCAAGCTGGCCCGGCTCGTCGCCTCGGAGCCGGACACCTTCAAGATGGTGCATCAGGTCGTTGGGCGCTTCCAGGGTCGTACCTACCCGATGAGTGGATATTTGCTGGGCCGACGGGATGGTTCCTTCCGGGTCTCGGCAATGGTCGCGGTCGGCCCGAAGCTGTTCGACGTCGCGAAAGTCTCCAGTCGCTGGGAGTCGAGAATCCACCTGTCCGAGGCCGCTGCCCGTCTTGACCCACTGGAGGTCGGCCATGCGGTCGAGCGGGTCTACTTCCGGGACGCCGTGGGCCCGCTTCAGTTCGAGCAGGACGCCTGGGTCATCCGTCAGTCCATCTCCGGAGAGGACGTCGATGCCATCGAGGTCTGGCGCACTGCCGACGATCTCGCCGTGTTCCGGAAGCGCTTCTTCAGCAAGGAGCGCTCGGTGCTGGAGATCACCTACGACAAGCGAGAGATCATCCGCGGACAGAACATCGCCCGGCACGTCGTGCTGACGGACGCACGAGGCTTCAGCCTCGAGTTCACCGTCACGGACTATGAGCCCGGATTCCCCGTGCCAGACGAGCGGCTGAGACTGGGCGACTGATCAGGCAGGGAACATGACGGGACTTTCACGATGAGCCTCCAGGAATCGCCGGGTTCCCGTGAGGCTCAGTTGCGTAACCCAGCAGCGTTGCGCTGGCGACGAGCTGGGTGACGGTTCTCACCTCACCACGCCCCTTCATCAGTCCGAATCGCTGTTCCCCCAGGCGGACTTCGAAGGTTACTTCGATTCCAAATCCGATGGGCGAGCGAAAACGGGCCTCGTCGATGCCCACCAGGAAGATCTGTCGTGAAGGATGATGGAACAGCGAGTGGTAGGCCATTGCCTGAGCGAGGCCTTCGATCAGGACGACCCCCGGAACGACGGGACGATCGGGGAAATGGCCCAGGAAAAACGACTCGTCGGCCTGAAAGGTCCGAACCGCCACGACCCGGTCCTCGCTGAGCTCGACGACCCGATCAATGAAGAGGAAAGGGGGGCGATGCGGCAGGATCGAGGAAACGCTCGGGAACGGCCCGGGGTGTTCGGTCATGGAGGCTGGGTCACAATCCGCCGGCGACGTTGACGATCTGCCCGGTCAAGCAACCCGACTCCTCGCTGCAGAGGTACCGGATCACATGGGCCACTTCCGAGGCGCGACCCAGGCGGCCGGCGGGAATCGCGGAAAGGAGCTTGTCCACGGGCGCCCCCTGGAGCATCTCGGTCTCGATGAGGCCCGGGGAGACCACGTTGACGGTGATTCCGCGCGGCGCGAGCTCGCGAGCGAGGGAGAGGGCGGCCGAGTTCAGCGCGCCCTTGCTGGCGGCGTAGGCAACATAGCCGGCGTTGCCGATCTGCGAGGCGACCGAGGAGACGAGGACGATCCGTCCGGTCCGTGCGCGAACCATCGCCTTGACCACCGGCCGGCCGACGGCGAGGAGCCCACCGAGGTTCGTGGCGATGACCTCGTCCCACTCGCGGTCGGAGGTCATCGCAAAGAGAGCATTGAGGGTGATGCCGGCATTCAGGACGAAGGCGTCCGGAGCGCCGTGCTGGTCCGTCAGGGCGACAACGGCGTCACTGGCGACCTTCCGGTCGGCCAGATCGAAGCCGACCAGGATGGGCTCGGGTCCTCCGCGCTCGACGATCGTGGCGGCCACCTGGCGGGCGGCGTCCTCGCGGGAGCGGTAGTGGAGCCAGATCCGGAAGCCTGCTTCGGCGAGGGAGAGCGCCACCGACGCGCCGATCCCTCGACTCGCTCCAGTGACAAGGGCTTGTTTCACGGGCGCGGGTGTCCCTCGCGAAGGTAGAGCATCTTAACATACAGAATGAGGCGACCGCGAAGCGGTGCCGGCACATCACCGCTGGCGTCCTCGAGGGCGAACATTCGCCTTGTCAGG
This sequence comes from Myxococcaceae bacterium, assembly GCA_003818285.1. Taxonomy (GTDB): domain Bacteria; phylum Myxococcota; class Myxococcia; order Myxococcales; family Myxococcaceae; genus RPRB01. The sequence goes on along the minus strand of RPRB01000361.1, from coordinate 1,572 downwards.
CGGCGTGCCATTCGAGCCGCAAGAGCGGTGCGCGGTGACTGCGTCTCGACCTTCCTTGCAGACTCCGAGCCCAGTATGCGCGTCTGAGCCGCTGGATCGCACCACTCGGAGCACGACCACCCAGGGAAAGAACGTCTCGAAAGTCATATGATGTGAACACCCTCCAACGATCGAAACTAGCGCACCACGGACTACATTCATGAAGCAGTTTCTTTGTGCCGTAGTGCTGATCACCGGAACGCGCGTCTTCGCTGACGACACGATGAAGACGGCGGGCGATAAGATCGACAAGGCGGCTGCTGCCACCAAGGGGACCGTGAAGAAGGCGGCGATCGAAATCGCGAACGCAAGCAAGAAGGCGGCGGGCGACGTCTCCAGCGCGGCCAAGAAGGTCGCCTCGGACACTGCCGACACGACCAAGAAGGCCGCCTCGAAGACCGCGAACGGTGTGAAGAAGGCGAAGAGCGACGCGGCTCCCCGCAAATAATCTGCGGCGGCGACCCGCCGCGAGCGGCAGACGCTCGAGCAGGTAGGTCACCGGGGCTACGTGCCGACTCGGGCCGAAAGCGGGCATGCGCAGCAGCGCGAGATCGAACTCGCAACGTTCGTCAACCCGCCGGCGCGCGGCCTCTCGTTCAGCTTGGTCTGGTCGCCTCGACCTGGGGCGAGGTTCGTTCGAGCTGAGGGTGGCCGGCGAGCAGTCGCGCCATCATCGGGCCACTCAAGAGCGAGGTGACCAGCGCCATCACCACCAAGGCCACGAACAGTCGTTCGTCGATGAGGTGCTGTTCGAGCGCGACCGAGGCGAGAATGATTTCCATCGCGCCGCGGGCGTTCATCCCGAAGCCGACCGCCCAGGACGGTCGCCAGGCGATGCCACCTAGTCGGGCGCCGAGGGTGGCTCCGATGATCTTACCAAGGCAGGCGATGACGAGAACGAGTGCCACCAAGCCCAAGTCGAAGTTGGAAGCGAAGTCGGTTCTTAGACCGAGCGAGACGAAGTAGATCGGCGCGAAAATGCCGAGTGCGAATTGATGTACCGGCTCGGTCGAAGCGTCAGACTCGTCGTCGTCGTGGGCAAGCGCCAAGCCGACCAAAAATGCGCCGACGATCGCGTGAACCCCCATCCACTCCGCAGCGGCGGCGGCGAGGAGCCACAACAGCGTGGCGACGCCGATTCGGGCCCCGACCCGCTGTGCCGGGATGCGGGCTCGCACTTGGCGAACGATGAAGCGACCCAGGGTGAGCACGAGCGCCGCGAAGCCGAGTATGGACAGGATGCTCGCCCACGGCGGGAATCGCGATGCAGCGTGAGGGGTGAAGCTGCCGAGGATTGCCGCGAAGAGTGACCAGCCGACCAAGTCGTCGAGTGTGGCCGAGCTGAGCACCAACGCGCCGAGCTCACGACGGGCGAGCCCAAGATCGAAGAGGACGCGGGCGATCACCGGGAGCGCTGAAATCGAGAGCGCGGTGCCGATGAGGAGCGCGGCGCCCGAGGTCGGGAGCTCGATGTGAGCGGCCCAGCTCTCCGGAGCGGCAAGCACCATCGAGAAACCGAGCCCGAACGGAATG
>RPRB01000360.1 GCA_003818285.1 Myxococcaceae bacterium | reverse complement strand
GCGCAGCCTCGTCGCTACGCTGCTCGACGTGCCGCGAGGCACGCCTCCGCTGCTCGCTCCTCGGGTGCGCCGTCTCGCTTCGGTCTCGGCCTCCTCGCTGTGCTCACCACACCCCGGTCGGAGCACTAGAGGCTCCTCAGGCGCTCGCCGCGGGCCCTCGCAGCGGGGCGAGACACTAAGGTGGAGGCGTGCTGCGGATCATCCCGCTCGGCGGACTGGGTGAGATCGGCCTGAACTCGATGGTCTTCGAGTGTCAGGACCAGCTGTTGCTGGTGGACGCGGGCCTGCTCTTCCCTCCCCCCGAGCTTCCCGGGGTGGAGCTGATCATCCCCGACTTCGGCTACCTCCGTGACGCCGCCGCCCAGCTCGGGGCCGTGCTGCTCACCCACGCGCACGAGGACCACGTGGGCGCCCTGCCCTTCCTGCTCCGCGAGCGCAGCGTGCCGGTCTACGGGACCCGGCTCACCCTGGCCCTGGTCGCCGAGCGCCTGGAGCAGATGGACGTCCGCGCCGATCTGCGGGAGATCCTCCCCGGCGAGCCGTTCCGCCCCACCCCGGCCTTCGAGGTCGAGGCGTTCCGGGTGGCGCACTCCATCCCCGACGCGGTGGGCCTGCTCCTGCGCACGCCCGAGGGCACCGTCGTCCACACCGGCGACTTCAAGCTGGACGACACGCCGCTCGACGCGCGCCCCACCGACCTGCCCCGGCTGCAGGCGCTGCCCGACGGCGAGGTGCTGTGCCTCCTGAGCGACTCGACCAATGCCGAGGTCGAGGGCGAGACCCCGCCCGAGCGGGTGGTGGCCGAGACGCTGGAGCGCCTCATCCCTCAGGCCGGAGGACGGGTCCTGGTCGGACTCTTCGCCTCGCACCTCCACCGGGTCCAGCACGTCATCCACGTCTGTCACCGCACCGGACGGCGCCTGGTGCTCGCGGGCAGGAGCCTGGAGCGGAACGTGGAGGCCGCCCAGCGCGCCGGACGCCTCGAGGTTCCGGAGGGGCTGCTCTGCTCGGTCGAGGAGGCGGAGGGGCTCCTTCCTCACCACGTCTGCATCCTGGCCACCGGCGCCCAGGGGGAGCCCCGCGCGACCCTGTCCCAGCTCTGTCAACCGGAGGTCGAGGGGCTGCGCATCGAGCGCGGGGACACGGTGCTCCTCAGCTCCCGACCGATCCCCGGAAACGAGCGCGCGGTGAGCGTCCTGATCAATGCGCTGCTCGCGGCCGGGGCCCGCGTGCTGCACGCGGGCATCGAGCCGGGCCTGCACGTCTCGGGGCACGCGGCGCGGGCGCAGCAGCGGAGGATGCTCGAGGCCGTGCGGCCGCGGCACTTCGTGCCCATCCACGGGGAGCTGCGCCAGCTCACCGCCCACGTCGATCTCGCCAGGAGCGCCGGGCTCGGCGCCGAGCAGTGCTTCCTCGCCCGCGACGGCGACGTGCTCGGCTTCGCCGCGGGGCGGGGGGCGTTCTGGGGCAAGACCCCCGTGGGCCGGGTGTTCGAGAGCCGCGCCGGCGGCGGTGACATCGCCCCGGAAGCGCTCGCCGCGCGGAATCGCCTGGCCCGGTCCGGGGTGGTGGCGGTGGTGGTCACCGTCTCCCGCGACACCGGCGCCTACCTCGGGATGCCCCAGCTCGTCGGTCGCGGCCTGACCCGGGACGAGGAGCGGGTGCTCGAGTCGGCGGCGCTGGACCTGGTCCCGATACTCGAGGAGCTGACCCCGGCGGTGCGCGGAGATGACGCATTCCTCCGCGACGCGCTGGTTCGAGTCACCCGGCAGGTGTTCCGCGACCGCGTCGCCCGGCGGCCGTTCGTCGTTCCCCTGATCGTCCGGATCTGAAAACGGGAGGTCGCCGGGCAGGCGGGAGACCACGTCCCGGGCCCGCTCTGCTATGACCCCCCCGCCCTTCGCCCCCGGAGCCGGGGGCACGCTCCATGTTGCCGTTTTTCCTCAGTGTGTTCCTGCTCGCAGCCCCCGACGAGCCTCCTCCCGCACGCCCCGTGCCCTCGCTCTCCCGGAGCCCGAGGGTGGACGGGGTGCTGGGTGACTTCCGGGGCGGCCTGCCGCTGACGGTGAAGCCGCTGGAGGGGGGGAGCGCCCTGCTCACCGCCCGGGTGGGAGCCTTCCGGGACACCCTCTACGTCGCGCTCGACGTCCAGGACGAGGCCATCACCGACCGGGACCGGGTGTCCCTCGCGCTGCACTTTCCCGAGGCGGGGGTGACCGCCGGCGGCTCGGTGTTCCGCTTCGGCCCCGGCGGGAAGGTGGACCCGCGTCCGGAGGACGGGGTCAGCCCCGGAACGCTCGACCTGGTGGACGCCGCCGTGCACCGGACCCGGAAGGGCATGTCGCTCGAGGTGGCGGTCCCCGCGCGGGCGCTGCCTCGCTTCCCGGCGCGGGATGCCCTGGTGCTGGAGCTCTGCCTCTCCTACGAGGACGCCGACGACGCCGGCCCGGCGTCGAAGGAGATCTCCACCTGCGTGACCGGGGCTCCCCCACCGGACCTCCTGGAGCTGCGGCCGGGGTTCCGCCGGGGAATCCGCCCGCGGCCGCCGGTCGAGGTCCAGACCGTCGAGGGGCGTCCGGGCGGCTGGGTGGGCTACAACGGCCAGGTGGACCCGAAGTGGGTGCTGGGGGACCGACCGCTCAACGAGCAGTCGCTGCGGATCCTGGTCTCGGACACCCCCATCGATCCCGCGGCGGTCCGGGTGTACGTCCCGTCCCGGATGCAGCTCCCCGATGGAAAGGCCCTGCTCGCGGTCCTCACCGGCCAGGACCCCTTCGCGCAGGACGAGAGCTGCGCCCCGGAGCGGGAGATGCGACTGGCGGTGTTCTGGGTGAAGGGCCGGGTGGGAGAGCGGGTCCTGGACTGGCCGGCCATGAGCTGTGCCCTGGGCCGGGCTCTCTCGGTCTCACTCGATGAGGACGGCGAGCTCTCGGTCGGTTATTCCAGCGGCGCCACGGTCCGCTTCACCTGGGACCGGGACCACTTCGAACGCGTCGAGTACGGACTTCTGTGAGCACACACGAGAACAAGGCGCTGTACATGGCCACCCTGGGCTGCCCCAAGAACCGGGTGGATTCCGAGGTCATGCTCGGAACCCTGGGCGCCCGCGGCTACACGCTGGTGGAGCGGCCGGAGGACGCCTCGGTCATCGTGGTGAACACCTGCGCGTTCATCGGACCGGCGAAGCAGGAGTCGGTGGACACCATCCTCGAGCTGGCCGAGCACAAGAAGACCGGGCGGTGCAACACCCTGGTGGTCACCGGCTGCCTCTCCCAGCGCTACGGCCCCGAGCTGGCGAAGGAGATGCCCGAGGTGGACCACTTCCTCGGGACCGGCGCGTACGTGCAGATCGGCGACCTCCTCGCCGCCGAGGCCGCGCCCCGGCAGGTCATCCCCGATCCGCACTACGTCCACGACGCCCGGACCCCGAAGGTCAACTCCAGCCCGAAGTGGACGGCGTATCTCAAGATCTCCGAAGGCTGTGACAACGCCTGCGCCTTCTGCATCATCCCCACCCTCCGCGGGGTCCAGCGCTCGCGCCCCATCGACGACCTCGTGGCGGAGGCGCGCAACCTGGCGGCGAGCGGCGTGCGCGAGCTGAACCTGGTCGCCCAGGACCTGACCGCCTACGGGCACGACCTGCCCGGCCGGCCCCAGCTGCACCAGCTGCTCGCGGCCCTGTGCACGGTGGACGTGCGGTGGATCCGCCTGCACTACGCCTACCCACGGGTGTTCCCCG
>RPRB01000359.1 GCA_003818285.1 Myxococcaceae bacterium | reverse complement strand
GCGAGCTCGGGAGCGTCTGGGTCGCGATGCTCGGATCCCACTTCACCGAGTTGGTCACGTAGTCGAAGTTGCCGTGCCGGATGGTGGTCGCGGCGACCTTCGGGTCGACGGGGTAGGGCGCCCAGTCGTCCCAGCCGAGCAGGAAGATCGCCGGCTGATCCATGTTGCCGCTCTCGTAGACCCATCCGGCCATCTGTCCCTGAGCACCGAGCACGTTGCCGACGAAGCTGTGCCAGTACGAGTAGAACGCGGCGCCCGCGGCCCGCTTTGGCCCGTTCCCACTGCCGCTGTCGCCGAAGTCCCGGCGGATCCCGCGGAGGTGGTTGCGGAAGACGGTGTGGTAGATGGCGTTGCCGTGCGTCTTGTCCGAGTCGAAGTTGAAGCTGTAGTTCCCCTCGAACAGCACGTGGTGCGGCCCCACCATGTGTGAGGCGTTCAGCCCCACCTCGATCCAGCCCTCGCTGCCGAGGATGAAGCCGTCGTCGGCGTAGTTGTAGCCGAACACCGAGGCCGTCCCCGCCGAGCGGGCCACCATCACCTTGTTGGCCTTCATGATGATGCAATTCTCCACCAGGGCCTCGGAGGTGGCGTTGGAGAGGCTGATGGCGTAGCCCCCGCCACCCGGGACCGGCCAGACGGCGTCGTGGACGTAGGAGTCGCGGACCTCCACGTGGAAGGTGTAGGCCAGGGAAAATCCCTCGTTGAGCCAGGCGGTGTCGTCGATGTTCTTCGCCCAGGAGTTGGCGGCCCACTGGAAGCGGATATTGCCGTCGTCGCCCCCCGTGACCTTGAGATCCTCGATGCCGGCGTTCTGAACGAAGGTGTAGCCGAAGGAGGTGAGCTGGGCCGTCTGGGCCGCCCGGTAGGAGATGTGAATGGGGCTGGTGAAGAAGACGGTGTTCCCGCTCACGTGGTCGATCTGCTTGATCTCGTTCGTGGGGCGGTCCTGGCGGCTGAACCAGCCGGCGGCGTCGGGGAAGGGGTCGTCGGTGGAGAGAGGAGGGTTGTGGCGTTGCCAGACGACGCGGAAGTCCGGGGAGGCCCAGATCTGCCCCCGGCCGCCGGGGTCGGTCTGCCAGGAGGCGTTGGAGAGCTCGTCGAGGAGGACGAACTGGCCGGCGCTGAACCCGGCGGTGCTGGCGACGTTGACGGAGTAAGCGCCCTTGACCGCGTCGGAGGCCAGGTTGGTGGACGCGCCGCCGCCGTTGTTCCAGCGGGCGGGGCCGACGATGGCGATGGGGGCCGGATAGGGTCCGGGAAAATAGGAGCCGGGCTTCGCTCCGTTCGTCTTCTGCAGGGTGGTCTGTCCAGGTCCGGCGCCCCGGAGGGTGATGCCCTTGTTGACCAGGATGTAGCCTCCGGTGGTGCCGATGGTGAAGGTTCCCGCTGACAGCTGGACGACCTGTCCGGCGGGGCAGGCGTCGATGGCGGCCTGGATTCCTGCGGTGGCATCGGAGGCGCCATTCCCGTAGGTGGAGGCGTTGACCGTTCGGCAGACCGTCGTCCGGGCCGTGATGCCTCCTGCCACCCCGGGATTCCAGACCGTCATCCGGTCGGCGGGAAGGAGCCCGGAAGTGGGCGGCGGCGACTGCGAGGGGGCGGCGGCGACGGTCACCGTGGCCGAGGCGCTCTGGGTGTTGTCCGCGACGCTGGTGGCGATCACGTGGAAGGTCCCGGCGCTCGACGGGGCGGTGTAGGTCCCGGCCCCGTTGATGGTGCCTCCGGCCGATCCCTCCTGCACCGACCAGCTCACCGCGCTGGACTGGGTTGCCCCGAGGCCGGTGACCGAGGCAGTGAAGCTCACCGTGCCGCCTGCCTGCGTCGAGGCGGAGCCGGGAGCGATGGAGACCGTGATGCTCGGCGCGGCGTTGACCGTGACCGTCGCGGTCGCGCTCTTCGAGCCGTCGGCGACGCTCGTCGCGACGACGTGGAAGGTGCCCGGATTCCCCGGCGCGGTGTACCTCCCGGAGCCGTCGATGCTACCGCCGTTCGCGCCTTCCTGGATGGACCAGGTCACGTCCGTTGACTGACCGGTGTCGGCTCCAGTCACCGTCGCGCTGAAGGTGGTGACCCCTCCTGCGATGACCGACGTGGTGACCGGCGAGATCGAGACCGCCACAGCCGGCGAGGCCGTCACGCCGACGGTGGCCACTCCGTTCCTCGAGGGATCGGCGACGCTGGTGGCCATCACGTGGGCAGTGCCCGCGCTCGCCGGGGCGGTGTAGTTCCCGGACGCGTCCACGCTTCCGCCGCTGGCTCCCTCCCAGACCGACCAGGTCACGTCCGCGGACTGGCCGCTCGTCGCGCCGGTCACGGCGGCCTGGAAGCTCAGCTTTCCTCCTGCCTGCGTCGAGGCGGTGCTGGGGGAGACCGCGACCGAGATGCCCTGGTCGGCGGTCACCGTGACGGCGGCGGTCGCCTTCTTCGTGGGGTCGGCCACGCTCGCTGCCACGACGTGGTAGGTGCCCGGGGTGTCAGGTGCGGTGTAGCGCCCGGAGGTGTCGATGGTGCCGCCGCTGGCGCCCTCCTGCACCGACCAGGTCACGTCGGTCGACTGGGAGGACCGGGTTCCTCTCACGACGGCGGTGAAGGTCGCCGAGGCACCCGTGCTGAGCGAGGTGACCGAGGGAACGATCCGGACCCGAATGCCTCGCCATCGGACGTCGACCGTGACGGTGGCCGTCCGGCGCGCGTCAGCGGTGCTGGCTGCGATGACGTGGAACGTCCCCTCCGCCTCCGGGGTCATGTAGTTGCCCGCGGCGTCCACTGTGCCCCCGCCGCTCTCCCGGACCGACCAGGCGATGGTCTCGGGCCGACCGCCGAGCGCCTGCAGCCCCCTGGCGGCGAAGGCAAGCGCCTCGCCCGGCTCCAGGGAAACCGGGGAGGGGTCAACGGTCAGGGACGCCGGGTCTCCGACTCGGCCGCCGCACGCTGCGAAAAGAAAAACAGACAAGAAAGCGAAGGAAACGGTTCGTTCTGTTCGCATGGGCCGGACAGTCGGACGCAAGGACAGTCGGACGCAAGCCAAGCGAGAAGCGCGAAACTCATGGCTCGGTTCCTTGGTTGCCCGGCACATCCTGCGACATCGACGCGCACGCGTTCATCCTGTCGCACGTGTGGGGGCTGGTCGCCTCGAGGGACAACAGGACGTTTGGATCACGTTTCTGAGGATCCATGTCGAGATCGGATTGTTCCGTGCGCAGATGGCACCGAAGCGAGAAGCTCAGCTGCTCGCACCAGCGCGCCGATCAGGCGCGTGAGCTGCTCACGGGGAAACAGTAAAAAAATCCGTCGCTCTTTCAAACCAGGATTTCGTGGCGATCGAGTCACCGAACTCAGCTCGGGAATCGGGAAGACGAGGTCTCACGCGCTCGCGGAGGTGGTCGAGTCCATCGGCCAGAAGGTGGCGGCCTCGACGCGCTGGACCTTCATGAATTCGGTTCAAGGATGGACCTCGGGCAGCTGAACCGGCGGCTGCCCGAGGCCCGATGGCCTCTTCGACTCAGGGCTGGACGAACGGAGTCCCGTTGTCGAACCGCGCCTTCGCCGGGAGCGTGTAGAGCTTCGTCGCTCCGGTCGGGTCGACCCACGGCCAGGTGTAGCCGCGGCCCGCGTCGAAGAACGCCGGCTTCCCGCTCAGGTAGAGCGAGCTCGGGAGCGTCTGGGTCGCGATGCTCGGATCCCACTTCACCGAGTTGGTCACGTAGTCGAAGTTGCCGTGCCGGATGGTGGTCGCGGCGACCTTCGGAT
>RPRB01000358.1 GCA_003818285.1 Myxococcaceae bacterium | reverse complement strand
CCGCCGCGCCCACTCCGGTCGAGGCACCGGTCGCGGCCGCGGCGGGCACGACCGACCCCGCCCCCGTGGCCGCGAACGAGTCGCCGCCGGCGGTGCCTCCTCTCGCCGGCTCTCCGCAGCAGGACGCGCCCGCCGCCGAGGAGCCCGGGGAGGCCGAGTACCGCGCGGCAGTCCAGGCCGCACGCGAGGCGAACTCGGCCAGCCGGTGGGAGACCGAGGCGAAGGCGTACCGGCGCGCGCTCGCCATCCGCCCCGCCTCGCTCGAGGCCAAGGAGGGCCTCGGCTCGGCCATCGTGAAGAGCTCGGGCCGGGCCGGCAGCTACCTCGAGGCAGAGCAGCTCCTCGCCGAGGTGGTCACCGCGGACGCGGGCCGCTCCCGCGCCTGGCTCGTCCTCGGCATGGCGCGCCAGCTCGGCTCCCGGCCCGGGCCGGCGGTGGAGGCCTACCGGCGCTACCTGGAACTGGTGCCCCAGGGACAGGTCTCCTCGGACGTGCGTGCCGTGGTCCGGGAGCTGGACCGGCGCGACGTGGCGCAGCGGCGCTCGGGACGGTAGAGCAGGGCGGTGCGCGTTCTTGGCCTCGAGACCTCGTGCGACGAGACGGCGGCCGCCGTGGTGGAGGACGGCCGTCGTGCGCTCTCGGACGTGGTCTCCACCCAGGTGGACATTCACCGGCGATGGGGCGGCGTGGTCCCCGAGCTCGCCAGCCGGAACCACGTCGTGCAGGTGCTCCCGGTGGTGGACGAGGCGCTGCGGCGGGCGGGCTGCACGCTCGAGGACCTGGACCTCATCGCGGTGACGCGTGGGCCGGGACTGCTCGGCGCGTTGCTGGTGGGTGTGCAGCTCGGGAAGTCCCTCTCGGCGGCCACCGGCCTTCCGCTGGTGGGGGTGAATCACCTCGAGGGGCACCTGCTCGCCGCACGGCTGTTGCCCACTCCGCCCGAGCCGCCCTTTCTCGCCCTCGTCGTCTCCGGCGGGCACACCAGCCTCTACGCCGTGGAGGCCTACGGGCGGTACCGGCGCGTGGGGAGCACCCGGGACGACGCCGCCGGCGAGGCCTACGACAAGGTGGCCCGGCTCCTCGGGCTGCCGTACCCGGGCGGCCTGCCCATCGACCGGCTGGCGCAGACCGGCGACCCGCGCGCCATCCGCTTCCCCCGCGCGCTCAACGTGCCCGGGGTCTACGACTGGAGCTTCAGCGGGCTGAAGACCGCGGTCCGGAACCACGTGCGAAGCCACGGAGTGCCCGAGGGTCAGGCCCTGGCCGACCTCTGCGCCTCGTTCCAGGAGGCGGTGGCGGACTCGCTCTCGCGCAAGGTGGTGGCCGCGGCGCGCGAGCTCCACCACGGCGACGTGGTGCTCTGTGGCGGAGTGGCGGCCAACTCGCGGCTCCGGGCGCTCACCCTGGAGCGCGCGGGCGAGCGGGACATCCGGGTGCACCTGCCGCCGCCGGCGCTCTGCACCGACAACGGGGCGATGATCGCGGTCGCCGGCACCGAGGCCTGGCGCCGCGGCGAGCGGGGGGACGGCCAGCCGGTGGTGGACGCCGGCTGGACGCCCTGAGGAGCGGTCCTTGGCGGACTCGCCCCGGCAGTTGCTGCAGCAGCACGGGCTCCGGCCGAAGCACGCCTGGGGGCAGAACTTCCTCGCCGACGAGGCCGTGCTCGCCGAGATCGTCCACGCCGCGCGGCTCGGCCCGGACTCGGTGGTGGTCGAGCTGGGCGCGGGCCTGGGCCACCTCACCCGGGCGCTGCTGGACACCGGGGCCCGGGTGGTCGCGGTGGAGCGCGACCGCGACATGCTCCGGGTGCTCGCCGAGGAGAAGTCGGAGCAGCTCACCGTCGTCGCCGCCAACGCGGCCCGGCTGGACCTCGCCGCCGTCGCGGGGACGCGCCCGCTGACCCTGGTGGGGAACCTTCCCTACCATCTCACCTCGTCCATCCTCTTCGAGGCACTCGAGCAGCACCGGGACCTCCTCCGCTGCGTCTTCACCGTGCAGAAGGAGGTCGCCGACCGGGTCGCGGCCGGCGAGGGCGCCCGGAGGGGGGGGCTGCTCACCGTGCTGCTCGGCGTGTGGTTCGACGCCTCCGTCGTCCGGACGGTCCCGGCCGCGTCCTTCCATCCGCCGCCGAAGGTCGACTCGGCAGTGCTGCTGCTCGAGCACCGGGCCACGCCGCGCGCCGAGGTGGGCGACGAGGCCTGGTTCCGGAAGGTGGTGAAGGCGGCGTTCTCCCAGCGCCGGAAGACGCTGCTCAACTCGCTGCAGTCCGACCGGGAGCTGGGGGATGGGGCACGGGTCCGGCAGGCGCTGGCGACCGCTGGAATCGAACCGTCGCGGCGAGCCGAGACGCTCGGGGTGGGCGAGTTCGCCCGGCTCGCCGAGGCGTTGAGGCAGTCCGACCGGCATGGTTGACTCCGCCGGCTTGGACCAGCGCTACATCGCCGTCGAGGGGCCGATCGGGGTGGGGAAGACCAGCCTGGCCCGGCTCCTCGCCGAGCGCCTCGGGGGCCGACTGGTCCTCGAGGAGGTGGAGGACAATCCCTTCCTCGCGCGCTTCTACCAGGACCGCAGCGCCTGGGCGTTCCAGACCCAGCTCTTCTTCCTCCTCAGCCGCTGGCAGCAGCAGCAGAAGCTGCTCCAGACGGACCTCTTCGCCTCGGCGACGTTGAGCGACTACGTCTTCGCCAAGGACCGCATCTTCGCGACGCTCACCCTGCAGCCCGCGGAGCTGGCCCTCTACGACCGGGTCTACGACGCGCTCGGTCCCCGGGTGCCGCAGCCGGACCTGGTCATCTTCCTCCAGTGCCGGCTGGAGGTGCTGCTCCAGCGCATCAAGCGCCGCGGCCGGGATTACGAGCGCCACTTCGACGCCGACTACCTCGAGGCCCTCTCCCGGTCCTACAACGACTTCTTCTTCCACTACACGGAGACCCCGCTCCTGGTGATCAACACCAGCGACATCGACTTCGTGCACAACGCCGCCGACCTGGACGACCTGGTCTCGGTGGTCCGGAAGATGCGGAAGGGCGTCCACCACTACCTGCCCCTGGCCAAAAAGTGACTTTCCAGTGGCACGGGAGCCCTCCGGTGACGATAGATTGAGGGCCCCGAGGTCGCCGAGCCGTCGCCGGCCGGTGAACCGCTGAAGGGGAGCGCAGCACGGCAGCGACCACAACCCGCAGTCAGACGGAGGTGAACCCGTGGACAAGGTCACCATCCACACGCTGAAGCGACTGAAGCAGGCCGGCCAGAGAATCACCATGGTCACGGCCTACGACGCCACCTTCGCCCGCATCCTGGACGACGCCGGGGCCGACGTGCTCCTGGTGGGGGACAGCCTGGGCATGGTGGTCCAGGGCAACGATTCGACGTTGCCCGTCACCATGGACCAGATGGTCTACCACTGCCGGGCGGTGAGCCGGGGCGCGAGGCGGGCGCACGTGGTGGGTGACCTGCCGTTCCTCAGCTACCAGGCCAGCGTGCCCGAAGCGGTCAAGAACGCCGGGCGCCTCCTCGCAGAGGGCGGGGTGAGCAGCGTGAAGCTCGAGGGCGGCGCCGAGTTCGCCGAGACCATCGAGGCCATCGTTCGCGCCGGCATCCCGGTGATGGGGCACCTGGGGCTCACTCCGCAGTCGGTGCACCGGATGGGCGGCTTCGTGGTGCAGGGCCGGGAGGAGGAGCAGGCCCGGGCCATCTTCCGTGACGCGCAGGCGCTGGAGCGCGCCGGCTGCTACGCGCTGGTGCTCGAGGGCGTGCCGAAGGAGCTGG
>RPRB01000357.1 GCA_003818285.1 Myxococcaceae bacterium | reverse complement strand
TCGTCTATGGAGTTGTCCACCACCTCGTAAACCAGGTGGTGGAGGCCCTGCGGCCCCGTGGAGCCGACGTACATGGCGGGGCGCTGGCGCACGGCCTCCAGGCCCTCGAGCACCTTGATCTTATCCGCACCGTACTCGTCCACGCCGACGTCGTGCTGCTCGCTGCCCTCGAACGGGCCTCCGGTCCCGGAAGAAACATCCGGGATGGCAGGCGCCTGTGATTCGCCGCCGCCGTCCTGTGGGTTCAAACCAAAATTGCTATCTGCCATGAATTCCTGGATGACATCAGGATTCGGGAGGCTGAATCCTGCCTAAAACCTCATCGGCATGAGCACGTACGTGTACTCGAAGCCTTCCTGTCCGATCGGCTTCATGACGGCCTGGCTGACCTCGTCCTTCAACTCGAGCGCGACGCGATCGGTGTCGACCACGTCGAGGAACTGGAGGACGTACTGGCCGTTGAAGCCAATCTGAAGCGCCGGGCCCTTGTAGTCGTCGACCTGCAGCACTTCCTTGGCCTCGCCGAACTCGGGGCTGTTCGACGAAACCTCCACCTGGCCGGGCTCCATCGAGAACTTGATCGCGCGCGACCGCTCCGGCGAGAGCAGGCCGACGCGCTTGAGCGCCGACGCGAGCCGCTCGCGCTCGAACTCCACGACCTTGTCGTTGCCCTTGGGGACGACGCGCTCGTACGCGGGAAACTGGGCCTCGATCATCCGCGAAACAAGGACGCGGTCCCCGACCTCGAAGAAGATGTGGTTCTCCAGGCGCTCGTACTTGATATCGCCGTCGACCTCGAGGAGAAGCCGCCCGAGCTCGGCGACAGTCTTCTTGGGGAGGATGACCTTGACCTCCTCCTGCAGCCCGGGGAACTCCGCGGGTGCTTCGACCAGCGCGAGGCGGTGCCCATCGGTTGCGACCAGCGAGAACCGGTCCGGCCGCGCCACCATGAGGACGCCATTGAGGAAGTAGCGGGTGTCGTCGCTCGTCGTTGCGAACTGCGTGCGGGCGAGCATCTGCCTGAGCAAGGCCGAGCGAAGCGTCAAGCTGGCCTCGCCTGTGGAGCGCGGCAGCGACGGGAAGTCGTCCGCCGGCATCGTCTGCATGCGCGAGTCGAAGCGGTCGGCAGCGACCTTGACGCCCGTCTTGTCTTGCTCGATGCGCACGTCCGTCTCGGGCAGCACGCGAATGATCTCGAAGAACTTCTTCGCCGGGAGCGTCAGCCGCCCGCCCTTCGCCACCGAGGCCGAGCAGCGGCTGCGGAGTGCAACCTGAAGGTCCGTAGCCAGGAACCGGATCTCCTCGCCATCGGCTTCCATCAGCACGTTGGCCAGGACGGGGATCGTGGTGTTGCGCTCGACGATTCCCTGGAAGAGTTGCAGTTCGCGCAGCAGATCACTCTTACGGACGACAAGTTCCATGGCGCTGCTGACCTCGTGAGTGACGTGTTGAAGAATTCGGAATTAGGAAGATTCCAAAGAGGAAATTATACAGTACAAAGAAGCGTGTGGAAATCGTTATCTTCGAGGCTTAGTCCTTTGGTATGAGTAATTTGCGCTGTGGATGAAGGAGCGCCAGCTCGAGCGTGAACCGGAGGTCGGAGGAGAGGCCCGGTGGAGGCCGCGGGCCTTCCACAGGCGCGTGGCGACGAGGTTGTGGAAAACGTGCTTTTCCTACCTCAGCCCGTCGGCCAGGCTGTTGAAGAGGTTGCGGAAATCCGGGTCCTGCATCTGGTGTTCGACCATCTTGATCGAGTGGATTACGGTCGAGTGGTGCTTGCCACCGAAGGCCCTGCCAATCTCTGGCAGCGAGGCGTGCGTCAGTTGCTTGCTGAGCGCCATTGCGATCTGGCGTGGCTTCGCCACCGACTTCCGGTTGTCTCGCGCCCTCAGGTCGCTCGGTTTCAGCCGGAAGTAATCGGCGACGTGCTTGATGATCATCTCGATCGTGATCGCCTTCTCTTCATTCTTGAGGACGTGCTTGAGTACCTCCTGCGCGAGCGGAAGAGAGATTTCCTGGCCCTTGAGCGAGGCGTAGGCGATGAGGCGAATGAGCGAGCCCTCGAGTTCCCGGATGTTCGACTGGATCTTCCCCGCGATGTAGAGCGCAACGTTGTCAGGCAGGTGAACAGCCTCCGCCTCGGCCTTCTTGTGAAGAATGGCCATCTTGGTCTCGAGGTCGGGCGGCTGTATGTCGGCTATCAGGCCCCACTCGAAGCGCGACCTCAGCCGTTCCTCGAGGGTCGGGATCTCCCGCGGTTGCGTGTCGCTGCTGATCACGATTTGCTTCTGGGCGTCGAAGAGCGCGTTGAACGTGTGGAAGAACTCGGTCTGGGTACCTTCTTTCCCGGCGAGGAACTGGATGTCATCCACCAGGAGGACGTCCACCGAGCGGTAGCGCTCCCTGAAGTCGAAGATGCGATCGTTGCGGACTGCGCTGATCATCTCGTTCATGAACCTCTCACCCGCGATGTAGACCATGCGCTTTCCGGGGTGGTGGTTCAGGACGTAGTGGCCGATCGCATGCATGAGGTGGGTCTTACCCAACCCCACCCCGCCGTAGATGAAAAGCGGGTTGAAGCTGTGCGAGGGAGCCTCGGCGACCGCGCGGGCGGCGGCCTCCGCGAACTGGTTCGAGGGGCCGACGACGAAGGCGTCGAAGGAATACCTGGGGTTCAAGGCCCCAAGCGTCGTGGTTGGGGGCGTCGGCAGCGGGTCTGCCGAATCCGGCTCGGCGGGGGTGTCCGTCAAAACGACAAGCTGGGTTCCCGGGCGGCCAATCTCTGCAAGAGCTTCCGAGATCAGGCCGGTGTAGTGCCTCAGCAGCCACTCCCTGATGAGCTCGTTCACGCGAAGGGTCAGGGTGGTGCCGTCGTCGGAAATGAACGAAACGGGCCGGAACCAGCTGTTGAAGGAATACTGATTTACCTTGGTCCCGATACGCTCGAGCACCTGTTCCCAGATATTGCTGTGCTGCATCTTGCACCCGGCCGTGGGCCCGACCTGCCGCCCGTTACCAGACTTTCGCCCTTGCCCGAAGCCGAACCGCGCGAGCCCCGCAGGCGCAAACGCCGAGAAACGCGCCATTTTTGGGGGCTTTCGAGCTTCGCCCGTCCGCGGAAGGGCCGGAATTCCGCCCTTCGCACGAGGTCAAGCCCGTCAGCAATGCGATTTTCCACATATTTTTCCACAGTTGTGGAAAACTCTGGGGAAAGACCGAACTCAGCCGGCCTCGCCGGAGGCCGTTCGAGTGAGGAAGGCTGAACAATGTAGCACATGCCTCCTGCCGAGCCAACCTCCCCGGATGCCATCTGCAGAGCTGTTTTTGATACAACCTCGTGTTGACAGCGGCTGTACAGCTCCTTATCATTGAAGATTCTGCTTTCCGACAGATCCGCGCGGGAGGCCTCGCGCCTGAACCTGGACCGGACCGACCATGAAGCGTACGTTTCAGCCGAACAACCGCCGCCGCCACAAGACCCACGGTTTCCTTGTCCGCATGGCCAGCAAGGCCGGGCGGCTGGTGTTGAAGCGCCGGCGTGCGAAGGGACGCAAGCGGCTGGCGCTGTAGGAGCAGGGGTCGGCTTTGGCACCCGGGCGCTCGACACGCTCGGCGCTGAACGCTAGACGCTTGACGCTAGACGGTTTCGGGAAGGACGCCGTGGAACGCCGGCAGACGCTCCCCCGCACGCGCCGGATTCGCCGTCGCCCGGAGTTCAAGAAGGTTTACGAGGGCGGGCAGCGATTGCGGCTCCGGCTGATGACCGTGATGGTGCTCCC
>RPRB01000356.1 GCA_003818285.1 Myxococcaceae bacterium | reverse complement strand
TTCGAATCCTAGTTCCCCAGCTCGATTCCCCCGTAACCCCAGGTATTTGCCGACGCCGGAATTGCCATGTTGCGTCTATGTTGCGCTGGCGAGTCTAGGAGCGGGTGGTGTGGCGAAGCACGTGCCAACCGAACAGGACTTCCAGCCCGGCACCCTCGGCGATGGTGTCGAGCGCGCGTGTGCAGCCGTGGCTGTCGCGTCGCTCGCCATCGAGCGATGCGAAGACGTATCGGCCGCGGCGCAGATGGTCACCAGGGAGCAACGGCCGACACGCCTCGTTCAACAAAGAAGCGAAGCAACCGTCCGAGCACGCCCAGCACGTTGTTGACCGTCTTGGGCTGAGGCCCATCGGTCATCGCTCCCGCGGAGCGGTCGATGCGTTCAGGGATCACGTCGGTTACCCGCGGTTTCTCCCGGCACGATGTGCTTCTCGAGCATGAACCTCGTCGAAGATCCCCGTCGAGTCCTTCCGGCGAAGGCGGGTGTGCTCGAGGAGCGCGACGGACATGTCCGCGACGGTTGGCACCTCGGAGGCCGTTCCGTAGGTCCCGTTCAGGAGTGCCGTCCGAAGGTCGCGCTCTTATTACCGGCGCACAGAGGCAAGCAAGCTCTCCGCATCGCGGGCTTGCAGGCGCCCGCCCGTGGAGCCCCACGTTCGGTGGGAACGCTCATCGGCGCGAGCACCAGGGGTGACGGTCCTGGCGGTGATGCGAGGGAACCAGGTGGTGCTCTCCGCGGACGCTGCGTTCTCGCTGGGAGGCGACGATCAGCTGCTGGTGCTCGGGACGGACGAGCAGATCGAGGCGCTCGACCAGGCGCTCGCAGGAACTCGCCGCCCGCAGTTGACGGACGGCCGCGACGCGGGTGGCTGCCTCCCCGGCGGCGTGCCTGGCGCGCGGGAGCCACGACCCCGCCCGGCTTCGGTCCTCCCGAAGACGGTCCCGGAGATCGTCGCTGTTCATGCCCCGGACACTGTGCGCAGACCTGCGGTCGCCCAATGTTGGAGCCGAAGTCCCGGGAGGTCAGCGATGCACACCCACGAGATCATCTCCACCCATCCCAACGTGGGCGGCGTAGTGAACGCTGCGCTCGTCGCGTGTATAGAGGCCTGCTTCGATTGCGCCCAGACCTGCACCACCTGCGCCGACGCGTGCTTGAGCGAGCCGGACGTCATCGAGCTGCGGCAGTGCATCCGCCTGTGTCTCGACTGCGCCGGCATCTGCGTGGCCACCGGGTCGGTGGTCTCGCGCCGCCCCGAAGGGGATGACCCGATCCTGACGCGAGTGGTGGAGACCTGTGCCGAGGTGTGCCGCCTCTGCGCCGAGGAGTGCGCCCGTCATGCGAAGCACCACGTGCACTGCCGGGTGTCTGCCGAGGTCTGCCGGCAGTGCGAGCAGGCCTGCGGCACGTTCGCCGGCGCCATCACTCCAGTGCCGAGCTAGTCGACTGCAGGTGCTTCGCGACTCCTGATCCGGAGGTCTCTCTTGCTCAGTTCCATTGCCTTGCTGGCGCTGGCCGCAGCGCCGCAGCTCCGCCTCTCTGCGGTGCACGAGGATGCTCGACAGCGGAACCCTGAACTCCGGGCAGCATTGGCCAGGCCCGTGCTGCCGCTGCCTCGGTCTCCCCGGCCGGGGCGCTCGATGACCCGCAGCTGATGGTCCAGTACTGGAACGGGCCAGTCGATTTCTCCGTCGTTCCGATCATGATCCAGCTCACCCAGACCTTCCCGCTGGGGGCCAAGCTGGGCGCGAAGAGCGATGCGGCCGCCGCCGACGCTCGGATGGCCCTTCTCCTGATCGACCATGCCCGCCGGGAGCGGCTGAAGCTCCTGGGCCGGGCCCGGGTTCTCGACGCGTGCGAGCATCCGGACCTGGCCGATCGGCTCGCGCCGGCGCCGGCGCCCCGGAAGAGGGTGGAGCGCCTGGTGAAGATCGAGGTGGTGGCCTTCGACTGGAACTGCCCGGCCTGGATCACCCCGCGCTACACCTCGGCGGAGTCGAGGAGATGGTCGACCCGCTCCGGCAGCGGCTCGCAGAGCTCGAGTCCGGCAGCTGAGCACGTCCCGAGGCGTCGCACGCTTCGGCGCTCCAGACGCAGAGCTCCGACAGTGGCTTCGTCTGGTGCCTGCTCACTTCTTCTAGGCCTTTGAATTCCAGAACGAAGGATCGCTGGCAACCCACTCCGCCGCCGGCATGCTGAACTCGGGCCGCACGGTGAAGATCTTCGCAGCTGGACCCGCTGCCGACATCTTGGCGTCTGCCTCGGCTCGTGTCTTCGCGGGCGTTACAATGAACCGCACGCCGTCCTGACTCTCGAAGACCGTTCCATCGCCGCGCGGGCACCCCTCGTCACTGCGATCACCCAGAATCGCTCCTGCCCCATTGTCCACTCGGCGCCACCGCTCAGCTCGCGTCGGTACGTCGCAGATCCCTCGCGATGAGGCTGTGACTCGAATTCAGCTCTCTGCTGAGCGAATCGATTCATTGCCGCCAGCAGCTCCGGCTTCTTGCCGTATGCCTCGGTGACTTTGGCCAGTGACGTACAGGATTCGTGGCGTCCAGTATCCATCCATGGCTGCAGTCGATCCTTACACCCAGGGCAATCGGGAGCGCTCCGACCAGTAACGCTCCGCGGGCTCGGCCAGACGTCCCAGGCGTGCCAGCAACCAGTCGTCGACCACGACATCCAGGGCCGCCAGGTTGCTGACGAGCTGCTCCGGCGTAACGGCTCCACTGAGGACGACGTCCGTCCAGGGCTGATTGAGCACGGCCGCCAGAGCAATCACGTCCGGGGCGACCTCGAGCTCGCGGGCCACGTCGAACAGTGCTCGTTCCTCGCCAGCCGCCGTCAGCCGCCCGTTGGCGAGCGCCTCCTTGATGACGACGCCCACTCCCGCCGCGTGTGCCCGCTCGAGCGCGTGGGTGGCCGAGCACTCGAGAAGGTTCCAGGTGACCTGCACCGTGTCGAACAAACCAACGGCGAGAGCGCGCTCGATGGTCTCGGATTGACGCGGACCAGTGACAGTCAATCCAATCGCCAGGCCCGTTTCTTTGATCCGCCGGAGCTCGGCTAGAACGGAAGCATCCTCCAGGACGCGGCTTTCGAGCGTGGCCGAGTGGACCTGGTACAACCGTAGATGATCTCCCAGCAGGGCTCGCGATTCGGCAAACTGGCGGCGGAGATTGTCGACGCTCAAATCCTTCACCTCCTGGACCTTCACGTCGAGGCGCCAGTCGCCGGTGTAGCGATAACCCCACTTGGAGCCGACGGTCACCGCCCCAGGCGCGTCGTGTGTCGAGAGCCACTCAGCGAGGAACTCCTCGGCGCGACCATAGGAGCGTGCCACGTCCATGTAGCGAACCCCGGCTGCGTATGCCGCATCGAGCAGTGCGTGCGACCGGGTTCGCATTGCCGGGACGGTCCGGTCTGCGCCCAGATCAGTCGAGCGGCCCAGTGTGATGTACGCGGGGCGCCCCACCGCGGCGAGCCCAAGCCCCATTCGGCTGACGGCGAGTCCGGTGCGCCCGAGCTCTCGGGTCGGAGCGCTCGTCACTCCGGTATTTCCAACCAGGAGAGTCCTTGCAGTCCCACCCGGTAGCGTCCGCCGCCATGAACGACGACCATCAGAACCCCGTGACAGCGGTTGCAGCGAAGAACCGCGCCTGGCGAGAGGGGGAACATGTACAGCTCCTGTGCGCCCATCTGCGCGATCGACCCGCAGGAGGCGCAGGCACCGCGCGCAACGGTCATCTCGTGCACGAACAGCTCTCGGAAGAGCCCGGCCGCCGCGTTGCCGTCCAACCTCAGCTGAG
>RPRB01000355.1 GCA_003818285.1 Myxococcaceae bacterium | reverse complement strand
GCCCGGCACCCCGACCGGGCGTGGCCGGACCCGCGGCTCTTCGACTTCCTGAACTGCGTGGTCCGGAAGGAGCCGGTCGTCGTCCGCGGCGCGCTCGGGTTCGGGCTGAAGGCCATCGGGAAGGCGATGCACGCAGAGGGGCTCATCGGGACGTCCTGGGCGGACGGGCCGACGGATGGGCTCGGGGCCATGGTGGGCGCGTGGAGCGCCGCGGCGGAGGCACGGCGGGGCGGGGTGGCTCTGGGCCAGGTGGAGCTGATGCGGGAGATCGAGCGGTACAACGAGGTCGACTGCCGGGTGATGGCGGAGGTCATCGGGTACCTGCGGGACCACCACTGAGGGGTATTCGGGGGCCAGTGGATGAGGGCAGCCTCGACTTCTTGGGTAAGGTCGGCGTCGCTTGGCGGGGTCATCACTCGGGGACAAGCCCCCGTTCAAGCCCGGCCATTACAGCGCAGCGGCATCTTGCCTTCGACAGCGGACCGGCGCAATGTCGCGCGTGCTCGCCGACCTCTTCCTCCATCGCGCGGGCGAGAGTGCCGAACATTCCTGCGGCGCCGGAGACAGTGCGTCCTTTCCCTGAGAGGTGAGCGTCATGCGATTCACTCGAAGCGGCCTCGACCGTCCCATTCGCGTGATGGCCCTCGCGTCCCTCGGCTTGCTCGCCTTCAGCCAAGCGGGGTGCGCAAGCGCGCCGAAGCAGACGATGGAGTCGAGCGTCGCGAATACCTCCGGTGAGGGGACGGTTGAGGCCAAGGCCGGCCCCAACGACAACACCCAGATCGAGGTCCGAGTGAAGCACCTGTCCCCCCCCGCGAAGGTTGCTTCGGACGCCTCCGTCTATGTCGTCTGGATCCAGCCGCGCAATGCCGAGATCCAGAATGTGGGCGCGCTCCAGATCGACGCAGATCTCGTCGGGAAGTTGAACACGACGACGCCGCATCGAACCTTCACGCTCACCGTCACCCCCGAGCCCAGCGCACGCATGGCGGCGCCGACGCACGGGGCCGTGTTCACCGCCGAGGTGAACCGCGCCGACTAGAAGGAAGGGCCGCAACGGGCAGGTCGTCGTTCCTGCCAATGCCCACGAGCCGGTGTCCGACGCTCGACGCGTCGGCATCGGCGACGCGGCCCGCGGGGGCCGACTCCGTGTCGGCGATGCGGGATGGCGACGAGCCCCGTTTGCCGCGTGCGTGACCCCCACACGCCTCGAGCGCCCGGTCGCGACCGGGCGGTGAATGTTGCGCGTTACGCGATGCCTCGTGCTGCCTTCGAAAGCGAGAGGGGGGAGACCTTCAAGGCGGGCGTGGAGAAGCCATGGAAGGACGTCGAAGCGGGGGTTCAAGAACGCGGCGCGCTGAGACCGAGAAAGGGTTGAGCGATGGGAAATCTCTTGTGGATCCTGGCGATCGTGTTTGTCGTCCTCTGGGCGCTCGGACTGGCGGCCAACGTCACGGTGGGTGGTCTCATCCACGTGCTTCTGGTCCTGGCCGTGGTGGCTGTCCTCGTCCGGATCATCACCGGCCGCCGAATCGCCTGAACGACTTCTTCCGGGCCGGCTCACGGCTGGGTGGAGAGCCCCTTCTCCACCCGGGAGATTCCTCAGCGCTCGGCTCTCGCTGCGCTTCTGCTGACGCCCCTCACACCACCGCGCCGAACAACCGGCCGATGCCTGCGGTCACCGACATCGCCAGGCCGCCCAGGACAGCCACCCGGATCGAGGCCCGGAGGACGGGCGCCCGTCCGACGCGCGCCGCCAGAGCTCCCAGCGCGGCCAGCAGCACCAGCGACGCACCGGCCACCATCGGGAGCACCAGCGAACGTGAGACCACCAGCGCCGTCAACACGGGAAAGGCAGAGCCAGCGGCAAAGCTCGCTGCGGAGGTCACCGAGGCCTGCACCGGGCGCGCGGTCCCTCCCGGGGAGATTCCGAGCTCGTCGCGTGCGTGCGCGCTCAGCGCGTCATGGGCCATCAGCTGCTCCGCGACCCGGGCGGCGAGGTCCGGCGCCAGGCCTCGCGCCACGTAGATCGACGCCAGCTCCTGCCTCTCGAGGTCGGGCTGGGCGGCCAGCTCGGCGCGCTCCCGCCCCACGTCCGCGTGCTCGGTATCCGCCTGGGAACGCACCGAGACGTACTCGCCTGCCGCCATCGACATGGCTCCCGCCACCAGCCCGGCCATGCCCGTCACCAGCAGCTCGGCCCGCCCGGTGCCCGCAGCCGCCACGCCCACCATCAGGCTGGCGGTGGAGACGATGCCGTCGTTTGCTCCCAGGACGGCGGCACGCAGCCAGCCGATCCGCTCGGTGCGGTGCAGCTCGGGATGGGTGGTCCGCGGCATCCTCGTTCCTCTTGGCCCGCGCGGCGAAGGAAGTCCAGTGTTCGCTGGCGCCTCCCCGAAAGGTGGTTATGCTGGAATGTGCGGGTGGGCGTTTCAGCTCTCCGCTCGAGTCGTCTGCACTAGGTCAGAGTTTCTCGATTCGTAAATGCGTAGTCAGAACGAATCAGAGGTCTCGCCATGTTTGCTCGCAACGTGCATCTGCATCTCAAGCCCAACACCGCCACACTGTTCACCCAGACGCTGGAGAAGGACGTCCTTCCCCTTCTGCGCAAGCAGCCAGGTTTCCAGGAGGAAGTTGCTTTCATCGCCTCCAACGGAACCGATGCGTATGCGATCAGCTTCTGGGAGTCGAAGGAGAAGGCCGAGCAGTACAGCCGCGCCGCGTATGCGGACGTGCTGAAGGCGATGGGCAACGTCGTCCAGGGGACTCCGGAGGTCCTGAGCTACGAGGTGTGCAGCTCGACCATTCCGAAGATCACCGCTCGCTCCTAAGGGCATGAGCTGAAATTTGTGTCGAGGGCGGCTCAGGCCGCCCTTTTTGCTTCTCCGGGCCCGCCGTGCATCGCTTCCCATTTGCCACCCCCACAGAAAACGGGTGGCGGAGCGTCCGCGACGGCCTTCACGACGGCGAGCAGCCGCGCTGCCACCGGACAGGCATCGAGGTAGTCGCGCGCTGGCACGCTCCGGCTCGGATCGTCCTCCCGGTGCCGCTGGAAGAAGGTGATGCGCGGTCCCGTGTTCTGGAACTCCTCCCCACTCGGGCGAAGGGCGTGCAATCAATGCTCCGCAGAGAGTTGCCGCGCCATCACTGACGGGCCGCGCTGGCTCGGCCAGAGGACCAAGGGCACCGAAGTGACCTGGACGCCAGGCAAGGGATGGATCGAGAAGGCGAGTCGGTCACGAACAGCGCGGGTTTCGACCGTGCGTCGTCGTCAGTGACCCCATGGTCAACGCGCGCCAACGCTTCCCGCTGATCGCGCTGGTTCCGGTGACTCGCAGCGGGGGAATCGGCGCGCTGTATCCGGCGCTGTCGCCAGGCCGGAGCGGGCTCCGTCAGCGCTCGTTCGCTCTCAGCGACCAGGTCCGATCCGTCGACAAGCGCCGCGTGCGGCGGTCCTACGGACGGCTCCCTCGCGTCGAGCTCAGCGCGATCGACGTTGGACTCCGGCTGTTCTTGGGTCTCGGGGACTCCTCAGAGAGCCACTGACGGGCCAGGTGGAGCTGATTCCGTCCCGACCACTCCCTCGGGGCACGATTCGTCCACAGGCGTTGCGACTTTCCTTGGATCTGGCCGCCGGGAGGAGAAGAGTCGCGCAGTCGCGTGCTGCAAACCCGTCCTTGAAGGAGGGTGGCGCTTGTCCATCGACTCAACCTTGGCCGGGACGGGACTCGAGGACGCCCTCGGCCTCGCTGCCGGACAAACACCCGCCGTCACACCGGAAGGAGGCCCGGAGGAATGGGTCGGGCCCTACCGGCTCCTCGAACGGCT
>RPRB01000354.1 GCA_003818285.1 Myxococcaceae bacterium | reverse complement strand
GTCCAGGGGCTGGAGCGCGCCTCGGGGCGGCTGGAGCTGCAGGGCACTGCCCGCGGCGATCCGGCCGACCCGCAGATCGTCGGGACCGCCACCCTGGTGGACGCGGGCTTCCGGGTCCGGGGCCAGCCGCTGGAGCTGCGGGGGTTGAAGGGCAAGCTCGACTTCAGCGAGTCCCGCATCCTCTGGAACGACCTGGAGGGCCAGGCCAACGACGGTCGGGTGAGCGGCCGCGGCGACGTTCGCTGGCGCCGCTTCCGGCCCGAGCAGCTCGAGGTGCAGCTGCAGCTGGACCAGGTCTCGGTCCGGGTGGTGGAGGACGCGCCCTTCGCCGCCACCGGCGAGCTGACCCTCACCGGCCGCCCGGGGGCGTTCTTCCTCGCCGGCGACCTGGACGTGCAGCGGCTCCGCTACCGGCGGCCCTTCGGGTTCGACACCTTGCTGGCCCGGGCCAATCGCCCCAGCACCGGCGGGGAGGCCCCCAGCGAGTGGCTCCAGCTGGACGTGGCGCTCCATCTCAAGGATGCGGCGGTGGAGAACAACCTCGCGCGGGCCCGCATCGTGGGCGACCTGCGGCTGACCGGGAGCAACCTGCACCCCGGCCTCATCGGCGCGATGGAGGCGGGCCAGGGGAGCCAGGCCTTTTTCCGGGGAATCACCTTCAACGTCACGCAGGGGGCGGTGGACTTCAAGGACCGGAAGAGCCTGGAGGGCGTGTTCGACGTGCGCGCCGAGTCACAGGTCCGCGAGTACCTCATCCGGCTGCACGCCTTCGGCAAGACCACCCAGCCCCAGGTGCTCCTCTCCAGCGAGCCGAGCCTCCCCGAGGGGGACATCATCTCGCTCCTCACGCTCGGGGTGACCTCACGCGACCGGGCCAACGCCAACACGAGCGCCGGAGCGGGCATTGCCGCGGAGGCGCTCTACCAGGCCTCGGGCCTCGACCGGCAGGTGCAGAAGTTCCTCCCCCGGAACTCGGTCATCCGCGAGCTGAGCTTCCACGTCTCCACGCTCTACAACGACGCCAACGGGCTCGTGGAGCCGACGGTGCAAATTGAGTCGAAGTTCCTCACCGATCAGCTTAGGCTCGGGCTCTCCCAGCCGGTGTCCGGGAAGGGGACACGTGCCCTGGCCGAGTACCGGTTCGACGATCGCGTCTCCGCCCTGATCCAGTGGGACAACGTGTACAACGACGTTCAGATCGGGAATCTGGGGGTCGATCTCAAGCTCCGCTGGAACGTCGAGTAGCCTTCCTGCTCGTGCTGGTCCTCGCCGCGGCGCCGGTCCGGGCGCAGGTGCCGGCCGCTTCGCCGGGGACGCCCCTGGTCGCCTCGGTGAAGCTGGAGCTGCGCGGCGGGGGCCAGGTGCCCGCCGACCTCCAGGGCCTGGTGGCGGTCACCCCGGGCCAGCCCCTCTCCGGCCGCTCGGTGCGCCGGAGCATCGAGCGCCTCTTCTCCACCGGCCGCTTCTCCGACGTGGTGGCCCGGGCCGACGAGGGACCGGACGGCCTGGCGGTCACCTTCGAGCTCGCGCCGGTGGTGCGCATCGCGCGCATCGACGTGTCCGGCGCCAGGGCGCTGGGCAGGGACGAGGTGCTGGCGGCGGCCCGGCTGCAGACGGGCACCGAGTTCTGGCCGGAGCGGCTGGACGAGGCCCGGGCGGGGCTCGTCGCCGCCTACGCCCGGCGAGGCTGGAACCAGGCAGAGATCTCCGCCACCGCGCAGCCCTCCCCCGAGGGGATGGTGGTCAAGCTGGACGTCCGGGAGGGTGAGCCCACCCGCGTGGCCGCGGTGCGCTTCGACGGCCAGCCCGGGCTCTCCGCCGGACGGCTCTCCTCCGCCTTCGGCCTCCAGGTGGGAGACATCCTCGACCGCACCCGGCTCGACCCCGGGGCTGAGGCGCTCCGCTCGCTCTACCGCGAGACCGGGCACGCCCGGGCGCGGGTGGGCGCGCCCCGGGTGACGCAGGAGGCGTCCGGCGCGGTGGTCACCGTTCCGGTCGAGGCCGGCCCCGCCTTCACCCTCCGGGTCGAGGGGAACCGCCGCTATCCGTCGGCCTGGCTCCGCTCGGCGCTGGCGATCGATCCCGCCGAGACGCTGGACCGCTCGGTGCTCGAGCGCGAGGCGCGCCGGCTGGAGGCCTTCTACCGCTACCGCGGCTTCCGCGACGTTCGCGTGGAGCCACGCGAGGTCGTGAGCCCGGACGGCACCCGCGCGGTGGTGGCCTTCCACGTCTCCGAGGGACGGCAGTCCCGGGTACGCACCGTCGAATTCGAGGGCCGCGCCGGGCTCTCCGAGGCGGAGCTCCGGACGCTGCTGGAGCGCGTGATGCGCGACCGTACGCCGGACCCGTCGGACCGGCGGCTGGAGTCGGACCCGCTCCACCTGGACGGGCGCGGCCCTCCCGACGGACGTCCGGACACGCCGGACCCGCCGCCGGCCGAGGTCTACGTCGAGGAGGCGTGGCGCGACGCCGCAGAGGCGATGCAGCGCGCCTACCGCGAGCTGGGCTGGGTGGACGCCACGGTGTCACTGACCGAAGCGACCGAGGACGTGCGCTCAGGGACGCTGGACGTCCGCTTCCGCATCGTCGAGGGGGTCCGCACCTTCGTGCGCGCGCTGCGCTTCGAAGGCCTGCCGCCGGGGTTCGCTCCGCCCGACCTGCCGATGCTCGCCCCGGGCCAGCCCTTCAGCCAGTCCCGGCTGGACGAGGCGGTCTCGACCACCGTGCGCCGCCTGGGGCGGGCCAGCTACCTCTTCGCCCAGGCGAAGGGTCAGCCCGGCTTCTCCGCGGACCGGACGACGGCCGAGCCGGTGGTGGTGGTGGACGCAGGACCGGCGGTACGGGTCGGCCAGGTGGTGGTCCGCGGGCTCCACCGCACCGACGAGGCGCTGGTCCGGGCCAACCTCAAGATGTCCCCCGGAGCGCCGCTCGATCCGGAGGCGCTGTTCGAGAGCCAGCGCGAGCTCCTCCTCCTCGGTCTGTTCCGCACGGCGTCGGTGCACCTCATCTCCCCGGACACCCCCGAGCCGGTGAAGGACGTGGTGGTCGAGCTGCGCGAGCTTCCCCGGCTCTCGGGCAGCATCGGCGCCGGCTACTCGCTCGAGGACGGGCCGCGGATCATCGGCGACCTCGCCTACCCCAACATCTTCGGTCAGGGCATCAACTTCACCCTGCGGGGCAAGCTCAACTACGTCGGGGCGAGCGCGCTGCCGCTGCAGGACTACGTGGACGGGTCGAATCTCCAGGGGCTCAACGGACTGGACTTCAACGTCAACGCCGGGCTGGTTCAGCCGCGCATCTACCAGTTCCTGCCCGCGCGGGTGAGCGCGCGGCTGAACGTGACCGCCGAGCGCGTGCACCGCCCCACGTACTTCTTCGGCCGCGTCGCCGGCCTGCTCGGCGTGGACTGGTTCATCACCCGGTGGCTCCAGCTCACCGGGAGCTACCTCATCGAGAACGTGCTGGTCCGGGCGCAGCCCGGGGTGGGTGACCTCCTGCAGCCCAACCGGACGGACGCGGAGCGGCTTCGGTTCCCCACCGGGAACTTCTTCATGCAGACCATCGGGACCAGCCTGGCCTTCGACTTCCGCGACGAGCCGGTGAACCCCCACTCGGGCGTGCTGATCGCCGCGACGGGTGAGGTCACCAAGGACATCAGCGCCGAGACCACCGACGTGAACGGCGAGAACGCGGTGCCGGCGCGCATCTTCACCTTCAAGGCCGCGGGGGGAATTACCGGCTACCTTCCGATGGCGCCGCGGGTGACCATGGCGCTCTCGGTGCGGGGAGGAAAGATCTTCGCCCTCGTTCCGGACAGCCTGATCATCACCCCCAAGCGCTTCTTCCTCGGCGGGG
>RPRB01000353.1 GCA_003818285.1 Myxococcaceae bacterium | reverse complement strand
GACGGGCGCCCCGCGGTCGCGGCGACCGCCCCGCAGCCGCTCCTCTACCCGCTCGAGCGCGAGTTCCGGGAGCCGGACTGGACCCGCATTCCCGGCTACCGCTCGGTCTCCAAGGCGGAGTGGGAGAGCGCGCTCTGGCAGCGGCGGCACACGGTCAAGAACCTCCGCGAGCTGAAGGACACGCTGGGGGACCTGATCCCCGACACGCTGCTGGCCAGCATCGACCGGGACCAGCGCGAGCGGGCGACGATGTCGATCCTCATCCCGCCGCAGATGCTGAACACCATGGACCTGGAGGACCTGTGGCACTGCCCGGTGCGCAGGTACATGCTCCCGGCCTTCGACGACCGGCGCACCGACTGGCCGAACCATCCCCGCGCCAGCCGCGACAGCCTCCACGAGGCGGACATGTGGGTCGTGGAAGGACTGACCCATCGGTACCCCACGAAGGTGCTGGCGGAGATGCTCTCCACCTGTCCGCAGTACTGCGGTCACTGCACCCGCATGGACCTGGTGGGGAACGACGTGCCCCAGGTGGAGAAGCACCGCTTCGCGCTGCCCCAGCCCGAGCGGTACGAGAAGATCCTCGACTACCTCCGCCGGACCCCGGGTGTGCGCGACGTGGTGGTCTCGGGCGGCGACGTGGCGAACCTGCCCATCCAGACGCTGGAGAGCTTCGTCTCCCAGCTGCTCGACATCGAGAACATCCGCGACATCCGGCTGGCGACGAAGGGCTTCATGGGCCTGCCGCAGCACTTCCTCCAGCCCAAGGTGCTGGAGGGCTTCACCCGGCTGGCGAAGAAGGCTTTCGAGCGGGGCGCGCAGCTCGCGCTCCACACCCACGTGAACCATGCCCGGCAGCTCACCCCGCTGGTGCAGAAGGCGGCCGACGCGGTGCTGAACGCCGGGTTCCGCGACATCCGGAACCAGGGCGTGCTGCTGCGCGGTGTGAATACGACGGCGAAGGATCTATTGGAATTGTGCTTCACGCTCCAGGATCACGCGCACATCCTCCCGTATTACTTTTACATGTGCGACATCATCCCCAACTCCGAGCACTGGCGGACCAGCGTGGCGGAGGCGCAGCAGCTCCAGCACGACATCATGGGTTACCTGCCGGGGTTCGCGACGCCGCGCATCGTCTGTGACGTGCCGTTCGTCGGCAAGCGGTGGGTGCACCAGGTGGCCGAGTACGACCGCGAGCACGGCGTCTCGTACTGGACCAAGAACTACCGGACGGGCATCGAGCTGTCGGATCCCTACGCGCTCGAGCGGCGCTACGAGTACTACGACCCGGTGTACACGCTGCCCGAGTCGGGTCAGGAGTGGTGGCGCCAGCAGGCCCGGGCCTGAGCGGCGAGCACGCGATGCAGGTCCAGGACTGGCGCAGCCTCTTTCCCGAGGCGAGCGAGCAGCAGTGGGGCGACTGGCGGTGGCAGATGCGCCACTCCATTCGCTCGCTGGAGCAGCTCGCGCGCCTGATGCCGCTGACCGACGACGAGCGGCGCGGGTGCGAGGAGACGCGGGAGATGTTCCGGCTGGGCATCTCGCCGTACTACCTGTCGCTGGTCGACCGCCAGCACCCGTTCTGTCCGGTGCGGATGCAGGCGATCCCCACCCGGGCCGAGGCGCGGATCCGCCCGGGTGAGCTGCGCGACCCGCTGGGCGAGGATCCGCACCGGCCAGTTCCTGCGATCGTCCACAAGTATCCCGACCGGGTGCTGTTCCTCGCGCTCGACAGCTGCTCGACCTACTGCCGCCACTGCACCCGCCGCCGCATCACGAAGGGCGGGGAGGCGGTGCTGGGCCGTGAGGCCTGGGCGGAAGGCATCGAGTACGTGCGCGCCCATCGCGAGGTGCGGGACGTGCTGATCTCGGGCGGCGATCCGCTGCTGCTGGTCGACGAGCGGCTGGACGCGCTGCTGGGCGAGCTCCGGGCGATTCCCCACGTGGAGATGATCCGCATCGGGACGCGGGTGACGGTGACGCTTCCGATGCGGGTGACGGAGGCGCTCGCGGCCCTGCTTCGCCGCCACGCACCGCTCTTCGTGGTCACGCACTTCAACCACTCGAAGGAGCTGACGCCCGAGGCGCGCGAGGCCTGCGAGCGGCTCGTCGATCACGGCGTCCCGGTGGAGAACCAGACGGTTCTGATGCGGCGGGTGAACTCCGACGCGCGCATCATCCGCGAGCTGAATCACGCGCTCCTCCGCGCGCGAGTTCGCCCGTACTACCTGCACCAGATGGACGTCGCCGAGGGACTGGAGCACCTCCGGACGCCCATCGCGGCCGGGGTGGCGATCCTCGAGCAGCTGCGGGGGCACACCACGGGGCTCGCCGTGCCACATCTGGCGGTGGACCTCCCGGGCGGGGGAGGGAAGGTGACGCTCCAGCCGGAATACGTGGTGGAGCGCCGCGGGCACGAGACGGTGTTCCGGAACTACCGAGGCGAGCCGTACGTGTACCCGGAGCCCGAGGAGACCGACTGCAGCTGCCCGTACGACTCGGTGTGGGTTGGGCGCGCGCGCGGCTGACCGACCGGGTCAGGCGCTGGACGACGTGCCGCTTGCTCGAACGGGCGTGGAATCACCTGATTTCTGGCGCGAACGCCCTGGAGCGGAGATCCTCGCAGGCCCGGATGCGCCCGGTCCTCGCCGCCACGCTCCTCGCCGCCGCCTCCGCCGCGCACGCCGCCGAGACCGTTCGCATCGCGATGGGTGAGCGCCCGGAGCGCGAGGTCGTCATCCACGGCAAGGGGCTCCAGCTCGGACCCGACTCCGAGGACGGACCCTTCCAGCCGCTCGACCGGGACGAGGTCCGCATCCGGCACGTGGGCGACTCGATGGAGGTCGAAGGCCAGCGGGTGAACGGTCCGGTGCGCTTCCGGACCTCCGACGCGGACCACTGGATCCGCGCCGGCACCACCGACGTCCGGGGCGAGGTCGTCGCCCTGCCGAAGGGGAGCAAGGTGCTCCTGGTGAACGTGCTCCCCATGGAGGACTACGTGGCCGCGGTGCTCGGCGGCGAGATGCCGGTGAGCTTCCCGACCGAGGCCCTCAAGGCGCAAGCGGTCGCGGCCCGCACCTACGCGCTCCAGCGCAAGATCGAGGTGCTCGGCCAGCCGGTGCACCTCGGGAGCAGCGTGCTCGCCCAGGTCTACGGGGGCGTGAATCGCGAGAACCCGCGGACCCGCGCCGCCGCCGCGGCCACCGCGGGGCAGATCCTCACCTTCCAGCTCGCGCCCATCGAGGCCTACTTCCACGCCTCCTGCGAGGGGAGCACCGAGACCGGGCTCGACGCGCTCAGCCGCGACCTCCCCTACCTCCAGAGCGTCGCCTGCGAATGCCGGCCCGGCGCCTCGACCCGGTGGAAGGCCGACCTCGACGCCGCGGCGCTGGAGCGGGCCTTCGGTGGCCGGGGAGAGCTGCGGGTCGCCGCCCGGACCGGCACCGGGCGCGTGCGCCGACTCGAGCTCGGGGGTCGCAGCCTGAGCGGGGTCGAGTTCCGCCAGCGGCTCGGCTACGACCGGGTGCGCTCGCTGGCCTTCGACGTCTCGCCGACGCCGGGCGGGGGCGCCCGCCTCACCGGGCGCGGGCTCGGCCACGGCGCGGGTCTGTCCCAGTGGGGAGCCAAGGAGATGGCCGACGCCGGCCAGGACTATCGGGCCATCCTCGCCCACTTCTACCCGGGGACCGAGCTCCAGACGCTGTACTGACCGTCCCCGACGCTCCATCGCGCGGCTAACACCGGCCTCGGTTGATTCGATCGCGCGGACGTGATCTACGGTGGTCGATGAGGCCACCGACACCGCCGCAGCTGCGCGCCGTCGTCGTTCGGCTGCGCCTGGAAGGGCGCACCT
>RPRB01000352.1 GCA_003818285.1 Myxococcaceae bacterium | reverse complement strand
TTGCCTGTGGGCGCGGCCTGTGTGGACGCGAGGGCTTCGAGCTCCTGGAGGCGGCGCGGGGTCTGGCGTTGATCGAGGCACCTTTCGTCCCCGTCCGGACGATCTTCTTCGATCAGCGCATCGTTCGTGGCTCGCAGGTGGTGCTCCTCGGAGCGGGGATGGATGCGCGCGCGTTCCGCCTCCAGTGGCCCACGGGGGCGCGGGTCTTCGAGGTCGATCTGCCCGAGGTCCTCGCGCTGAAAGAGCAGCGCCTCGGTGGCGTCGCGCCGAGGTGCATTCGGGTCCCCGTTCCGGCAAACCTCACAGGAAACTGGGTGGTCGCGCTCGAAAGCGAAGGGTTCCGGCCGGAGCTCCCCTCCGTCTGGGTCCTGGAGGGACTTCTCCTCTATCTTGACGAGTCGCTCGTCAAGTCGCTGCTGGCCCAGGTCGATGCGCTGTCCGCCGCCGGGAGCACGCTCCTTGCGGACGTCATCGGCTGGACGATGCTCTGGATGCCGCAACTCCAGCCGCTGCACGATTTCGTCCGCGAGCTCGGTGCCCCCTGGAGGTTCGGAACCGACGAGCCCGAGGAGCTGTTCGAACCACTGGGGTGGGAAGTCACCGCCTATGATCTCGGCACGGTCGCCGCCGAGGCAGGGCGCTGGGCCTGGCCAGTCGTACCCCGCGTCATCCCCGGCATGCCGCGGAGTTTTCTGGTCGAGGCCATGAAGCCTGCCGGCAGGCGCGCCTTTGAGGACGTGCTCGAATAGGACCTGCCCGTGGGCACGAGCTCCGAAAACGTGAGTATCCTCCCGCCCGCTCTCGAGGCGCGGCTCTTGTCTTTCGCGGAGACTGCCCGCTCCTTCCTTTCGAAGCCGGCGGCGTTCTGACCATGAGCCCGTCCGCCTGACCTGCCCCCCCGAAAACTGGACCAGCGGAAGCGGGAATCCTCCAATGATGGTCCGTAGGACGGGATGGGCAGGAAGTCGCAGTTCACGCAGGAGCAGATCATCCGGGCGGTCCAAGAGGTCGACGCCGGACCGCGTGCGAGCGCCCCGCAATGACCACAACCGCGCCGGCCGCGATGAAAAGCAATCCGTAACCCATGCGCCTCTCTTGGCTCCAGACCCCAGAATCAGCTTCAGGGCTGCGATGCTCGGCGGCCTCGCCTCTGAACGCACGCGACCAGAAGCAGCCTCTCCCTAACTCCGCCCTCGGAGCTTCGAGGAGAGAAACGCCGCGGCGAGCGCCGGAAGCGACTCCTGCTGGATTGCGCGCAGCTCGCCTCCGTCAAGCCACACTCCGCCGCACACATCACAGGCGTCGAGGAGCACGCGATGTTCACGGGCGCTTCGCATCTTTCTCATACGTTGCCCAGGTTCACACTCTGGGCAGCACAGCTCGTCACTCTGGTCTCTGGGGGTGACGCTCAACCATTCGACGAGAACCGGCTCGACCACCTCCGACAGTCTTTGGAGATCCGTGTCGCGCATCCACAGCCCCCCACAGCCGGCGCACGCGGCCACAGTCGCATGCCGTCCCCCTGTGAACAGGTCTCGCAAGGTGAGTTCCATTCGGCACCTTGGACAACGCATGGCTTCAACTTTCGCGGTCATGGCAGCTCGAACGAAACACGGGCCGGCCTGGCCACCATCACGTCGCAGTCCGCCGCGCGGATCACCCATTCCGCCATGCTGCCCAGCAGGGCATGGGTGACCCCAGTACGGCCGTGGGTGCCCACCGCGATCAGGTCCGACGGGTGCTGGCGGGCAGCGACGAGGATCGCCGAGCGCGGATCTCCTCGGACCAGCTCCGCCCGCCAGCGCAGAGTCCGGTCGTCGAGCGAGGCGCAGAGCTTGGCCAGCGCGGCGACCGCGGTCTCCCCATAGTCACGGCGAAGCCCCTTCAGCACCGTCGGGGTAAGATCCGGCGCCATGAAGCCCTCCAGCGGGACATGATAGGCGTGGACGAGTGAGCCCGTCCTCACCTCCGGTCCGAGCAGGCGCAGCCCGAGCTCGATCACCGGGCGTGAGGTATCCTGGAATCAGCGCTCCGGTGCCATCCAACCCGCAACTCGAGCGCATCCATTCACTCCCTTGATGCTCCGGAGACGCGGGACCGGAGAGCGCATCAGCGAGGCTCTTGGCAAGCGCTTGCGCGTGGCATGGTCCGGGGGTGCGGCGGGACGGAACGCTTCGTCGCCCGGGTGCGGTGCGAGCGGGCGCGAATGCTAGAGCAGACCGAGCGCGTCTGGTCCCGACTCTGTCAGGAGAAGGTGACGCACCTGTCCCGGATGCTGACCCGGTTGGCCGCGCTCGTCACCAAGCACGAGGACGCCCAGCGGCAGCTGGTTCTGGGCGAGCTCAGGCGGTCTCCCGAGCAGCGGCGCGCGCAGGCGGAGCTTCTGCGAGACTCGGTGCCTCTGAGGGCTGCCCTCAGCACCCGCCCCGGCCACACTGCCGGTCGGTGACGATCATCAGGGGCCAGCCGTCGGCCACGCGCGGATCTCGAGCGGCACGGACGCGAGGCGGCGCAGCAGCGCCCTCCTCCGCGTCAGCGGCCACCAGTCGTAAAGGAAGATCTCGATCGGGCGCCACATCGCGACCCACCCCAAGATCAGCAGCCCCTCGTTGATGAACGAGCCGTTGAGCGGCGGACGGTGGCCGAGCAGCACGCGGCGCAGCAGCAGGCAGGCGGCCAGGAACATGAGACCGATCGCAAGGCTCGCCGCGCCGTAGCGGAGGAGCTGCAGCAGGTCGGCTCGCACCTGCCGCTCGCGGTAGTGGAAGTAGTGGTGCACGGCCTCGGGCAACGAGCGCGCCGCGGGAGATTCCGCCTCGTCGGACGGCAGGTAGACGACGACCTTGAGCGGGATGCGCATGCCAACTTCGCGGCAGGCGTCGACGAGGTAACGCTCCGCGGCCTCCTCGAGGTCCTTCTCGCGGAACGGTGCCGGGTCGAGCGTGTGGAACATCTGCCGCACCTCGCGCAGGCGGATCTCGACGAGCGTCACCCCGTTCTCGCGGCGGTAGACGGAGCCCGGCTCGCCGCGCTGTGGTGTGTGTTCAGCTGATGTCACCCGGACTTCCCCGGTCGGCCATGATGGGCGAGCCTCGCCCCGCAGGGAATGCCTGAGCCGCCGAATTACGAGCGCTGGCCGCGATGCCGAAGGGGCCGGAGGTGCTCGGGCCGGCAATCACGGAGAGAGTGACTGCATCCGACGAACTCGGCGCGGCCCTGCTTGGCGAGAGCGTAATGTGGCGGCCATGCTTTCAGCAGGACTTCCCTTGTCCACGGCAAGACCGCGGTCGGCGTCCTGACACTGCCGACCTCGTTCGTGGGCTGGCGGAAGCCGGCAAGACGGCTGCCGGAGCTGATGATGCTGCTTGCAGAACGCGAGGCCGAGCTCTGACGTCAGGGCATTGACTCCCGTCGTCAGACTCGTCGAGAAGTTTGGAACCGATCTCTCGACGCTCGAGGCCAGCCACGGATCCGCCTTTCCGATGAGCGAAGGAGTGCGCCGGATGCGACTCTCCATCGGGTTGTACGCCCGACGTCATGCTCGAGGCCGAGCCGGGCAGGTTTGTTCGGAGCAGTCGCATGTCAGGACTGCTATCGGCGCTCGCGCAGTACCGACCGTTGGACTCGACGATTCAGACATTCTGGCCCGAGCCTCGGCATCGTGATGATGTTGGCCGTCCAGTCTCATCCTGGCGGGCCTCCTGACTCCGTTCCCGTTGGCTTGAGAGCCTAAAAGGCGGGCACACATGAGCGCGGCAAGAACACCTGACCCCAATCCTCGCGACCTCCTACTCGCCGACCACGAGCTCCCGGAGAAAACGTTCCAGGAGGCCGAATGGGCGGCCCAGGCACGCGACCGCGACGGTCTCCGAGACGCCTGGACTCGTCTGGAGAATCTTCTCTCTGCTCACATGGCGGCGGAGGAGACCCACGT
>RPRB01000351.1 GCA_003818285.1 Myxococcaceae bacterium | reverse complement strand
TGACAGGCGGCGAGCAGCAGGCCGACCCCGAGCAGCGGTGCTGCGAAGTGCTTCCCGACACGGGACATTGTCTGGGGACCTCCCTTGGCCGACAGGGTCTCAGCCGCCCCATAGACCGACAATGAGACCAAGGTCCAACGATTCCCTGAAGATGCAGTGGGGTACGGATCGGCACGGGCCACACGCGCACGGGTCCGTTCGCAGTCTGCGCGCCGAGCGGAGGGTGACGGATGCGGCACCTTGGCAGCATCGGGGAGCTGGGCCTGGCCGTCGCGCTGCTGGTCGCGTCGCCTGCGGGAGGGGCCGAGGAGGTTCCAGCCGCCTGCGAGGACAGCAACGAGTGCCGGAGGCGTTTCGGAAGCGGGTCCGTCTGCCAGTCCGGAGCCTGCGAACCCTACCGGGACGAGACGGACCTGTTCATCGCCGTTGGCCTGTCGGAGAAGACGCACGCCCATCCGAAGGCGTTCGAGCCGCTGCTCGCGGTGCTCCCCGCGTTCGCCTACAACCCCACCGTCGGCTTCCTCTTCGGCGCGGTGGGCCTCTTTGGCATGTACCTCGGAGATCCCGACACCACCACCATCTCCAGCGTGCAGGCGATGGTGCTGTACACCACCAAGAACCAGTTCATCACCCAGATCAACAGCACCATCCTGACCGAGGGGAACACCTGGGAGTTCCAGGGTGACTGGCGGTTCATGATCTTCAACCAGGACACCTTCGGCCTGGGGACGGGGCACAGCCCGGTGAGCCAGGGCTTCACCCTCAACGGCTTCGGCACCACCGCCGAGGTCGAGGGCGCGCAGCACATGGACATGAACCTCCTGCGCTTCCGGCAGAACGCGCTCCGGAAGGTCTGGGGCGCTCTCTATGTCGGTCCGGGGCTGAGCTTCGACCGGTACTACGGGATCGAGGACCAGAGGCTCGATCTGTCGGCCAGCCCTCCGGTGGTCACGAGCCACTACGCGTACAGCGTCATCGAGGGCTTCGGGACGAAGGCCTACAACACCAGTGGGCTGAGCCTGAACGTCCTCTACGACACCCGTGACTCGACCATCAATGCCTACCGGGGCGTGTACGCCAGCCTGTCGTACCAGTGGAACCCCACCTGGTTCGGGAGCAGCAAGGACAGCTCGCTCATCAGCGCCGAGTTCCGGACCTACCTCTCGCTGTCATCGGCGGTCCCCAGGAACGTGCTCGCCTTCTGGGTGGTGGCCCAGGGTCAGGTCAGCGGGTCGCTGCCCTATCTGGCATTGCCCGCCATCGGCTGGGACCAGAAGAACCGCACCGGCCGCGGATGGGTGCAGGGCCGCTTCCGTGGAACCTCGGAGGTGTACGCCGAGGCCGAGTGGCGCTTCCGCATCACCGAGAACGGGCTCCTCGGGGGCGTGGTGTTCGCCAACATGTCCACCTTCACCCGCCCCGCGGTGAACTACCTCGGCTACTCCGAAGCGGGCGAGTCGCTCTTCGAGCACCCGCGCTTCGCCGGGGGCGTGGGGCTGCGGATCATGCAGAACCGGCAGTCCAGGACCAACATCACCCTCGACCTGACGGTGGCGGACAAGACCGTTGGCTTCTACTTCGGCGCCGGCGAGGCGTTCTGATCGCCTGTCACCAGGCTCGGAGGCGGCCGCGGTTCACGATGGCGAAGCGCGCCAGGAGCCGGTCGCTGTCGTACTCGACGCCGACGCCCACCAGATCCTGGAACCCGCCGTAGCGCACGTCACCACCCGCCAGGGCGAGCAGCTTGCGCTCGCGCGTCGCCAGGTACCCATCCAGGTGCGTCCAGATCTCGTGCTTGCTCCATCCGCGCCGCTGCGACGCCGCCCCGTAGACGTCCGGGGGTACGCAGACCAGCCGGAACTTCCAGGGGTCGAGCCCGAGCGACTTCACCATCTCGGGGCCCTTCTCCTGGATGGAGCGCTCGATGGTCATCCGGTCCAGGCCCCAGCGGCGCTTCAGCCCGAGCGCCTCGGCCAGACCGTTCTTGCCCACCTCCGCGCCGGCCGGACCTTCGTCGAAGGTCTCCACCAGCAGGTCCTCGTCGACCAGCGGGGGGAGGAATCGCGCGCCTCCGGAGCTCAGGACCGGCCGGGTGACGAACATGACGATCCGGTCCCGCTGCGCGTCGGGCGTGTCCTTGGGCAGCATCGCCGAGACCCGCGCACCCGCCAGGTTGCCCTCGGCCTCGAAGAACACCGGGTGCCAGAGGTGCCGGAAGAGGCCGCGAAACTTCGCTCGCATGTTGTCGAAGTGCTCGGGCTCGAGGCCCAGCGCCTTCGCCTTCTGAAGCGTCTCGCTGCTGAACGCGAAGGTCAGGGGGTCGGGCTGGACGTCCTCGGTGGCCTCGGCCGCGGCCGGGCCGTCCGGCCCTGCGCCACCCTGGTGTAGATTTCCGGCGAGCTTCTGCAGCTCCTCGAGGTTCCCCGCTGCGAGCGCCTCGCGGGCCCGCTGCTCCATCTCTCCCCGGCCCTTGGCCGCCCCCGCGCTGGCCGACGGCTCGGCGAGCCTGACCGCCTTCAGCCCCTTCGCCCGCTCCTGGTAGAGCGGCTTCCATTCGGGATCGATCTCGGCGGCCCGGCCGAGCTTGCCCATCGCCTCGTCGCGGAGTCCCGGGAGCTGCCGCTCCTCCCGCCGGTGGTACCAGAAGAAGCCGGGGGAGAACGGATCGACGTGGATCGCCACGTCCTCGTAGAGCCGCTCGCCGATCTTGTGGAGCGAGCCACGCTCCTGGAGGAAGCGCTGCTTGGCCCCCAGCTCGTCGGTGAGCTTCTTCACCTGGTCCCACTTGCCATCGTCCATCCCCCGCCGGATGTCTGCGGGGAGCTCCTGGACCGCCTGCTCGGCGTTCTTGAGCGCCTTGAAGTCCAACCCGGAGAACTCCGAGGCGGCGATCTCGCGGGCACGCTGGCGGTAGAGATCGGCGTAGGCAGTGTCGAGCCGAACCAGGTCCAGCAGCAGCTCGGTCCTGGCCACCCACGCCGGAGAAGAGGCTGACGATTCCTTGCGAGTCATGGGCGCGGACCTCCGGGGTATCACCGTCACTGTAACCGTGCGATCCGAGCGAGCACCTTGGACGTTGGTCTTATGGCTCGGGCCCGTGGAGCCGGTCTCAATTCCCGCCATGCCCAGATCCGCCCCGCGTGAAGGCGCAGAAGAGAAGATGAAGGGGAAGAAGTACCAGAAGGAATTGCTCAAGCTTCAGGCCGAGCTCTGCAGGCTCCAGGAATGGGTCAAGTACAAGGGCCTGAAGGTGGTGGTCCTCTTCGAGGGCCGTGACGGGGCGGGGAAGGGCGGGACCATCAAGGCCCTCACCGAGCGAGTCAGCCCCCGCGTCTTCCGCGTGGTGGCGCTCCCGGCGCCGTCGGACCGGGAGAAGTCTCAGATGTTCGTGCAGCGGTACATGGCACACCTGCCGGCGGCAGGGGAGATCGTGATCTTTGATCGCAGCTGGTACAACCGCGCGGGCGTCGAGTACGTGCTCGGCTTCTGCACCCCGCAGCAACGAGATCGCTTCCTGGAGGTGGCGCCCGGGTTCGAGCGGGCGCTCCTGGAATCCGGGATCATCCTCCTGAAGTACTGGCTGGAGGTCAGCAACGAGGAGCAGGCCCGGCGCTTCCAGGCCCGGATCGACGACCCGCTGCGGCAGTGGAAGCTGAGCAAGACCGACATCCCGTCCCGGGAGAGGTGGTACGACTACTCGCGGGCACGCGACGCGATGTTCGCCGCGACCGACAGCAAGCAGTGCCCCTGGTTCATCGTTCCGTCCGACGACAAGAAGCGGGCAAGGCTCAACGTCATCCACCACATCCTGAAGCAGATCCCCTACGGCAAGGCGCCGAGGGAGAAGGTGAAGTTGGCCGACCGGGCGAGGAAGCACGCCTACGACGACCGAGCCTCCCTCAAGAGTCGCCGCTTCGTTCCGACCCGCCATTGATTGGGGCCGGCCGCC
>RPRB01000350.1 GCA_003818285.1 Myxococcaceae bacterium | reverse complement strand
GCCCCGAGCATGACCACGCCCATGTGGCTCACGCTGGAGTAGGCCACGATGTACTTGAGGTCGTCCTGCGCCGCGGCGCACAGCGCGCCGTAGAGCACGTTCACCACCGCCACCGCGCCCACCAGCGGCGCCCAGCTCACCGCTGCCTCGGGACAGAGCACCATCCCCACCCGCATCACGCCGAAGGCCCCGAGCTTCATCAGCACGCCGGCGTGCAGCATGCTGACGGCGGTGGGCGCCGAGGCATGGCCGTCCGGGCTCCAGGTGTGGAAGGGGAAGACGCCGGCCAGGGTCCCGAATCCCAGCCACAGCAGCGGGAAGACCCACATCTGCGTCGAGCGCGGGAAGGTCACCGCCGCCAGCTGCCCCAGGTCGAAGGTCCGCGCCCCGGCACGCGACCAGAGCCCGAAGATGGCCACCAGGATGGCCGCCGAGCCGACGAGGAGCATCAGGGTGAGCTTCATCGCCGCGTACTCGCGGCTGCCCACGGCGAACCGCCGCCAGACGGCCCGGAACGGACCTGCCGGGGGAACCTTGTGGCTGCTGCCCCAGATGCCGATGAGCAGGTACATCGGCAGCACGGCGATCTCGTAGAAGAGGAAGAAGACGAACAGGTCCTGGCTGACGAAGACGCCGAAGACGCCGGTCACCAGGGT
This sequence comes from Myxococcaceae bacterium, assembly GCA_003818285.1. Taxonomy (GTDB): domain Bacteria; phylum Myxococcota; class Myxococcia; order Myxococcales; family Myxococcaceae; genus RPRB01. Next base: position 3,349 of record RPRB01000350.1, on the reverse strand, counting down.
GAGGAGGAGGACGAAGAACTCCTTGTGCCGCCGCTCCACCGTCCAGCTCGCCAGCACCCCGGTGACGATGATGATGCCAGTCAGGAGCACCAGGGTGATGCTCCAGCCGTCGGCGGCCAGCGAGAGCGAGATGCCCAGCGAGGGCACCAGCGGGTACCGCTCGACGAGCTGGAAGCCGCCCAGTCCGCGGTCCCAGGCCAGAGCGGCGAGCACCGAGGCCACCAGCCCTCCCCCCGCTCCGGCGAGCGACACCCACCGGACGAGCTGACGCATCCGCGCCGGGATGAGCAGCAGCACCGCCGCGGCGAGCGCCGGCGAGGCCACCATCCACGCGAGGAGGTGCCGGCTCATGGCCAGGCCCCCAGGACCATCAGCACCAGCGCGCCCACCACCACCGCCAGCGCGTAGTCACGCGTGCGGCCGGTCTGAACCGGGCGCATCGCCTGGCCGGTCTCGAGCGTGCCCCAGCCGAGCCCGTTCATCAGGCCGTCCACCAGATAGCGGTCCACCCAGCGCAGCAGACCGCTGACCGGGAGGAGCACGCTGTGGTAGCCGAACGCCCAGGCGCGGTCCACGAGCGAGGCCCGGTCCAGCGCGGCGACGGTCGCCGCCAGCGGTGCCTCCCGGCCGCGCAGGTACGTCGCCAGCGAGAGCAGCAGGCCTCCGAGCCCGGCCAGGCTGGCCAGCACCGGCGTCAGCCCGAGGTGCAGGTGCATCTCGCCCCCCAGGCCTCGCGCGAGCCACGGGCCAAGGAAGCCCGCGGCCACGGTGGGGATCCCCAGGGCGACGAGGGGGACGGTCATCGCCGCCGGTGACTCGTGCGCATGCGCCGCCGCGGGGGAGGGCTTGCCGAGGAAGGTCAGCACCAGCACCCGTCCCATGTAGAACGCGGTCAGGAAGGCCGTGGCCAGCAGGAGCGCCCAGGGGATCCACCCCGCCTTGCCCTCCAGCGCGGTGAGGATGACGTCCTTCGAGGCGAACCCGGCGAGCGGTGGGATGCCGGCGAGCGACAGGGCCCCGAGACCGAACGTCACCGCGGTGAGCGGCATCCGGCGCGCGAGCCCGCCCATGTCCTTCATCTCGTTGGAGTGGACGGCGTGGATAACGCTCCCCGCTCCGAGGAACAGGAGGGCCTTGAAGAAGGCGTGGGTCCCGAGGTGGAAGTACCCGGCGAACGCCGAGCCCGCGCCCAGCGCTGCCACCATGAACCCCAGCTGCGAGCAGGTGGAGTACGCCAGGACGCGCTTGATGTCGGTCTGGACCAGGCCCAGGAGCGCGGTGAACACCGCGGTGATGGTTCCCACCCAGAGCATCCCGCCCTGCACCCAGTGCGCCTGGGCGAAGAGCGGATCGGCTCGCACCACGAGGAACACTCCAGCGGCGACCATCGTCGCGGCGTGGAGCAACGCCGAGACCGGGGTGGGGCCCTCCATCGCGTCGGGGAGCCACACGTGGAGCGGGAACTGGGCCGACTTCCCCATCACCGCGAGGAAGATCAACCCCGCGGTCGCCTCGGCCACCTCGGGACGGAGCGCCACGTCCCAGGAGAAGGCGCCGGTACGGGCGTAGAGGACCAGCAACGCGAACAGGAAGCCCATGTCCGCGAGCTTGGTCATCCAGAACGCCTTCACCGCGGCGCGGGCGGCGCTCGGGCGATCGAAGTGGAAGCCGATGAGGAGGTAGCTCACCAGGCCGACCAGCTCCCACCCCGCGAAGGCCTGGAGCAGGTCCGGCGCCAGCACCAGGAGGTTCATGCTGAAGAGGAACAGGGCGTGGTAGGCGAAGTACCGGCCGTACGAGCGCCGCTTCTCGTCGTGCATGTACGCCACCGAGTAAATCTGGACTCCCAGGGCCACCAGGCACACCACGAGCAGCATGGGGATGGACACGGCGTCGAGCCGCACCCCGACCTGACCGAGCGGGCGTCCCTGGACCACCATCCAGGGCACCGTGGCGCGGATGGCCCGGCCCGCCAGGTCCTCCATCACCAGCAGTCCCGCGGCGCCGGTGGCCAGGAGGCTGCCGAGGAGGGTGAGCATCGCCGCCGGAGCACCCCGGTGCCGGATCGGCGGGATGACGACGGAGAGGAGCGCCGCGGCGAGCGGCGCGGCCAGCGTCACCAGGGCGAGGGTCACCGAGGGGTTCATCCCTTCGCCTCGCTGGCCAGCTCGAGCAGGGTGTCCCCGTGCCGCCGGTAGAGGACCAGCACCAGGGCCAGCCCCACGGCGACCTCGGCCACGGTGATGGCCAGGGCGAAGAGCACCAGCGGATGCCCGGGCGCGCCGCCGTACCGGGCGAAAACGACGAAGACGAGGTTGGCCGCGTTGGCCATCACCTCGATGGAGAGCAGGAGCGCCACCGCCTGCCGTCGGGTGAGGAGGCCATAGATCCCGATGCTGAAGAGCGCGGTCGCCACCAGGAGGAGCGCGCGGAGCGTCACGGCACGCTCCCTTCCTGGAGCCTGGCTCCGTCCGCGGGCTCGGCCCCCTCCGGCAGGGGGTCGCGGCGGCGGGCGAGCACCACCGCGCTGATGATCGCGGCGAGGAGCAGGACCGAGGCGACCTCGAAGGCGATCAGGTAGCGATCCAGCAGCGCCATCGCGAGGTCCTGAGTGGACGGCGTCTCCACCGGGGTGAGCGACGAGAGATCGGTCCGGACGATGGCGAAGGCCACCACGCCGAAGAAGGCCAGGGCCGCCAGCGCACCCCGGACGCGGTTGGCGCCGTCGATGGCGACGGTCGTCCCGTCGTGCTTGTGGGTCACCATCACCCCGAACACCATCAGCGTCACCACCCCGCCCACATAGGTGAGCACCTGGACGCCGGCGAGAAAGGGGGCGTGCAGCAGCGCAAAGAGCACCGCGGTGCCGAGCAGCGTCACCGCGAGCCAGAGGACCGTCCTGACCAGGTCCCGGCTGGTCACCACCCGGAGGGCGGGAAAGCCCACCAGGAGGAATGCGAACACACCGAAGCCCAGCTCGGCCGTCACGGCGTGCCCTCCCCGCTCGAGCCCGGCGGCGTGGAACCTCGCTCGGCGGTCGAAGCCACCGGACGGGTCTCGCCGGTCTCGGCGGACGCACCCTGGCTGGACGGCGCGGATGCCGGGGCCGGCGCTGGCAGGGGCACCACAGGCACCGGCGGAGTGGCTACCTCAGCCGGGGCAGGAGCACCAGAGGCGGCCGACGGGCCCGAGGCGGGTGGACTCGCCGCGGCCGCCGGAGGGCGGACACCGACGGGTGCGCTCGCTGTGCCCGACGCGGCCGGACTCGCCGCGGGAGCCGGAGCGGGGGCACCGGCGGGTGCAGTCGATGAGCTCGCTGCGGCCGGACTCGCCGCCGCCGGAGCGGCAG
>RPRB01000349.1 GCA_003818285.1 Myxococcaceae bacterium | reverse complement strand
CCGCATGGCGCTTCGGCAACTGGGAGTGCTCGTCGATGGAGGAGGCGCTGCTCGGGGGGCTCGCGGCCGCGGAGCAGTTCGAGCGCGCGTGATGGCTGGCCCGCGGCTGACCGTGGTCATCCCGGTCTACAACGAGGAGGTCATCCTGCCCTCGGCGCTGGCCGACCTCACCGCCGGGCTGGACGCCCGCCGGCTGGACTACGAGGTGCTGCTCGCCGAGAACGGCTCCACCGACGGGACCCCCGCGCTGCTGGATCGACTGACGGCGGCGAACCCCCGGCTCCGCTGGTTCCACTGCAGCACGCCCAACTACGGCGCGGCGCTGAAGCAGGGGATGCTCGAGGCCCGGGGCGAGCTCGTGTTCTGCGACGAGATCGACCTCTGCGACCTGCTCTTCTACGACCGCGCCCTGCAGCTGCTCGCCGAGCCGACGCTGGACATGGTGGTGGGGAGCAAGGCCGCGCGGGGAGCCGTGGATCGCCGTCCGTTCATCCGGCGGCTGGCGACCCGGGTCCACAACGGCCTGTTGCGGCTCCTGCTCGGGTTCCAGGGGACGGACACCCACGGGCTGAAGGCCTTCCGCCGCGAGCGGCTGGTCCCGGTGGCACGGGCGTGCGTGGTGGACCGCGACGTCTTCGCCTCGGAGTTCGTGGTGCGGGCCTGGCGCGACGGCTTCCGGGTCCTCGAGATTCCCATCCAGCTGGAGGAGAAGCGCCAGCCGTCGATCAATCTGCTGAAGCGGGTGCCCAACGTGCTCCGGCAGGTGGCGAAGCTGGTGTGGGTCATCCGGGTGCGGGGCGGGTGAGGGGAGTCATGCCGGGCCTCGCCGCCATCTCCCTCGATCTCGACGGGCTCCCGCACTACGCGGCGCTGCACGGACTCTCTCCCGAGGTGGTGAGCGCCGAGGCGCGCGGGCTGGTCCACCGTGTCGCCGTCCCTCGGTTCGCCGAGCTGGTGGAGGGCGCGGGAGGCCGCGGCACGCTCTTCGTGATCGGCGGCGAGGTGGACGCGGGCGCACGCCCGCCGCTCGAGGACGTGCTGCGCCGGGGGCACGAGCTGGCGAGCCACTCCTTCGGGCACGACTACGCGCTGTCCCGGGCTCCCGCTTCCGACATCGACCGGGACCTGGCTCGCGCGCAGGAGGTCCTCCTCTCGCTGGGCGCACCCGCGCCGCTCGGGTTCCGCGCCCCGGGCTACACGCTCTCCCCGGCCCTGCTCCGCGCCGTCGTCGCCCGGGGCCACGCGTACGACGCGAGCATCTTCCCCGCCGCGCCATACTGGGCGGCCAAGGCGCTCACCCTCGGCTGGCTCCAGGTCCGGGGACGGCGCTCGGCGGCAATCCTCGACAGCCCGCGGGTCCTGCTCGCGCCCCGCCTGCCGTACCGGCCGGACCCGGACCGTCCCGAGCGCCGGGGCAGCGCACCGCTGCTCGAGCTGCCGATGTCGGTGACCCCCGCGGCACGGGTCCCGTTCATCGGCACCTTCGTGGTGCTCGCGCCCTGGCCCTTCGTGCGGGCGGCGTATGCGCGGCTCCGCGGAGAGCCGTTCCTGTCGCTCGAGCTGCACGCGCTGGACCTCCTCGGCCCGGAGGACGGGCTCTCCGCGGAGCTCACCCGCGCCCAGCCGGACCTCCGACTGGCCGGGGCGACCAAGCTCGCCCGGTTGCGGGAAGTCCTGCAGTGGCTCGCCCGGGACTTCCGGCTCGTGCCGCTCCGGGAGGCAGCGCACTCGCTGGACGGGACCGGCCCTGGTGCGGGGGGCTGAGCATGGACGCTGGCGCGCCAGGCGCGCTTCCACAGGCGTCCCCCTGGTGCGGGGGGCTGAGCATGGACGCTGGCGCGCCAGGCGCGTCCGGTGTTCCCGCGGGCTCCGCGCACGGCGAGGTCAGGGCGGCCGCGCTCGGGGTCCGGGTCAGGGTGTCGTCTGGCGGGCTGCAGTCGGCGAGGTCAGGGCGGCCGCAGTCAGCTAGAAAGGCGGTGGGTCCATGATCGAGCGCCTGAGCGAGGAGGCCAGACAGCGGCTGAAGCGGCTCACCCTGGAGCTGGCCGGGGATCGGGCGCCGGCGCTGGAGGCGCTCGCGGACCGGACCAACGGTGAGTTCGGGGTGGATCCCTTCGGCTTCGATCCGGACTACGCGCTCTCCGCCGTCGCCCCGTTCGTCTGGCTGTACAAGAAGTACTTCCGGGTGGAGACGCACGGCATCGAGCGGGTGCCCTCGGGCCGGGTGTTCCTGGTGGGAAACCACGCCGGCCAGATCCCCATCGACGGGGCGATGGTGGGGGTGTCGATGCTCCTCGAGCACGAGCCGCCGCGGATCGTGCGGGCGATGACCGAGAAGTGGGCCGCCTCGCTTCCCTACGTCTCCACGCTCTTCGCCCGGAGCGGTCAGATCGTCGGCACGCCGGAGAACTGCCGGCGGCTGCTCCAGATGGGGGAGGCGGTGATGGTCTTTCCCGAGGGGGTGAAGGGCATCAGCAAGCTCTGGCCCGAGCGCTACCACCTGAAGGACTTCGGGCTGGGATTCATGCGCCTCGCGCTCGAGACGGCGACGCCCATCGTGCCGGTGGCGATCATCGGCTCGGAGGAGCAGGCGCCGGCTCTCCTGAACCTGCGCTCGGTGGGCAAGCTGATCGGCTTCCCCGCCCTCCCGGTGACGGTGACGCCGATCCCGCTGCCCACCAAGTACCGCCTCTACTTCGGAGACCCGCTGACCTTCTCCGGCAGCGCGGACGACGACGACACCGAGCTCGACAAGAAGGTCCGGGTGGTGAAGACCACGCTGCAGGGGCTCATCCAGCAGGGACTCGAGGAGCGGAAGAACGTCTTCTGGTGAGGCACGGCCGATGGGCACCGAGTCGAAACAGGTCGTGGTGGTCACCGGCATCAGCGGGAATCTCGGGCGGACGCTGACCAAGCTGCTCCACCGCACCGAGCGCATCGTGGGCCTGGATCGCCGGCCATTCCCCGGGGCGCCCAAGGACGTCGAGCTCTTCCAGCTCGATCTCCGGAAGAAGAAGGCGGAGGACGTCTTCCGCATCCACGAGGTGAAGGCGGTCATCCACATGGGGATCATGCACGACCCCCGGATGTCGTCGGAGGAGCACCACTCCTTCAACGTGGTGGGCACCACCCGGGTGCTGGACACGGTGGCGAAGTACGGGGTGAAGAAGGTGGTGGTCCTCTCCAGCGCCAACGTCTACGGACCGAGCCCCGACAACTCGAACTTCCTCTCGGAGGACGCCCCGCTGATGGCCGCCTCGCGCTTCTCCGGGGTGCGCGACCTGATCGAGGTCGACATGCTGGCCCACGGGTTCTTCTGGCGGCATCCGGACATCGAGACCGTCATCCTCCGCCCCGTGCACATCGTCGGACCCACGATCCGGAACGCGCCGTCCAACTACCTGCGGCTGCGGTACCCGTGGGTGCTCGCCGGGTTCGACCCGATGCTCCAGCTCATTCACCAGGAGGACGCGGCGCGGGCCATGGTCGAGGCGCTCAAGCCGGGGCTGAAGGGCGTGTACAACGTCGTTGGCCCGGGGGAGGTCCCGCTGTCGGCCGTGCTCCGGGAGCTCGGGCGGACTCCCATCCCGGTGCCGCACCCCATCGCCCGGCCGCTGCTCGGCACGCTGTTCCGCTACCGGCTGGCGAACTTTCCCCCACCGGAGCTGGACCACATCCAGTTCCTCTGCATGGTGGACGGGAGCCGGTGGACCCAGGACGTCGGCTGGGTGCCACAGCACTCGATGAAGGACTCGATCCGGTCCGTCGACGGCGAGCGCGCGGTGGCGTGAGAGGCTGAGCCACCGGGCAGGGAGCGCTGGAGGTCGGCCCCGGCAGGCGACCGCGACACGGCTGTCGTGGTTCTCCGGCCGGCGCAGTCACACTCACAGTCAATTCCTGTCCGAAGCCACCAGAACGACTCGGCTTCGTTCATGGCACCCGTGTTGCTGGATTGTTTGCGCATGTGAGGGCGTCCCATGGGGGGACGCCCGACGCCCACCGTCCCGGCCGGCCCCGGGGCGGTGGGCGCTT
>RPRB01000348.1 GCA_003818285.1 Myxococcaceae bacterium | reverse complement strand
CGTCGAGGCCGAGGTCCTCGCTCGCCCCGCGGATCACCGCCCGGAACATCGCGCCCTCCGCGGCGTGGACCAGGGTGTGGCTCTGGAGGATCTCCTCGAGGGAGCGGCGCGGGCCCTCGCGGGCGGTGATGATCGCGCTCACCCCGACGCGGTGGCCCGCGGTGCGGAGATCCGCCACCGTCGCCCGGAGAGCCTCCTGGGCCGTGGCGCGCGCCACCGCCTCCGCCTTGCGGACGAAGCGCTCGGCCTCCCCGAGCGACAGCTCCCGTGCGGCGTGAAACACGTACGTCTCCTGCCTGGGCCGGGGCGGGACCGGCAGCAAGTCCACCCGGCGCCGGTCGAGCACGGTCGGGCCCGAGGCGAATCGCGACACCGCGACCAGCGCGGCCCAGCCCGTGTGGACCGAGAACCCGAGCGCCGCGACGCGCGGGGGAGTTTCGACCGACGCCACGCTCCCGACCATAACGCCACCGGATGTCGGCAGGGCGGAGGACGGGCCGGTCTCGTCTCGCGGACGAGGGCGTGACGAACCCGTCTGTTCAGTGTGGGGCGCTGGAGAACCAGATCTCCGCCTGGGCCGAGACCCGCGTCGTGCGGCCCTCGCCGAGGATGACCTTGGCGTACTCCCCGGGGAGGATGCGGGTGGCCGGCTCCTGCGACGGGCGATCCACCCGGACCGGAAGGCCAGCCGGCGGAATCTCGACCGCGCTCGCCGGCTGGACACGGAGGATCTGCGCGAAGCGGGTCCCGGCGTGGACGAGGTAGAGGCGATCGGGAGTTCCCAGCGCACGGTACGCGAGCCCGCGGCTCGACGCGGGCGCGACGTGGTCCTCGCGATGGATCTCCACCCGGACCCCGTCCTCCATCTTCCGGCCCTCCGGGCTCTCGGCGCCGAACCGCCACAGAGCGCCGGTGAGCTGCTGCCCGGGCCGGGTGGTCGCCGGAACGTCGACGGCGAGGCGGTACTCGGCGTCGTCGAAGCTGCGACTCTCGGAAAGGTCGGGGTGCCTCACTCGCACGCCTGCCAGGCGGAGCGTGTCACCCGGTCCCGCGGGCCCGAGGACGAGGAACGTCGCCTGGCCGCTGCCGAAGAGCATCGGGCCCCGTCGCGCCACGGCGGCCTCGGGGGAGAGCGCGAGCGAGAGTACCAGGGCGAGCACGGCGCTCAGCGGAGCACCCCGCGGACGTCGGCCTGGAACAGCGAGGCCAGCACCAGGCCGTGGGTGATCTCCCCGGCGGCCACCCGCGCGCGCAGCGAGGCGGCCGGCACCAGCTCCACCCGGACGTCCTCGCCGGCGTCGAGGCGCGGCGCGGAGGTCCTCCGGCAGTCCTGGGCGAGGAAGGTGTGGAGGCAGTTCTCCTGGAGCGCCGCGTTGGGATGGCACGTGCCGAGCGCCATCCACCGGCCGGCGACGAAGCCCGTCTCCTCCGCGAGCTCCCGCGCCGCGGCCTCGGCCGGTGTCTCTCCCTGGTCCACCATGCCGCCCGGGAACTCCAGGGTGTCGGCGTGAATTCCGGCGCGGAACTGGCGGACCAGCACCGCCTGGCCCTCGGAGGTCAGGGCGAGCACGTGCACCCAGTCCGGCGCGCTGATGATCACCCGCGGATGCGGGCGTCCAGCCGGGTCGGCCACCAGGTCCTCGCGGATGCGGAGGATGGTGAGGTCGCGCTCGTCGCCGCGGCGGAGCGTCCGCCAGCCGGCGCTCAATTCAGGAACTCCAGCCGGTGGCGGAGCGCCTGGGCGGTCAGCTCGAGCTGCGCCTGGTCCGGTGCGTCGGGCGACAGCTCGAGGCAGCGCTCGACGTCCGTGAGCGCGGCCCGGTAGGCGCCCAGCGCCGAGAGGATGGTGGCCCGGGCACGCAGCTCTCCCGGGTGGTCAGGGTGGAGCTGCAGCAGGAGGTCCACCGCGCGCGCGGCCCGCTCCCCCTGTGTGCGCACCAGCCACGAGCGCTTCACGTTGTTGAGCATGCGCCAGACGATGACCTTCGCCGGCGCGGGGGCGAGCAGCCGGGGCTGGAACCTGACCTGCGGTGCCACCTTGGCCAGGAGGTCCTGGCAGCCGGCCTCGGTGAGGATCTTCCCGCCCTGGAATGGATCCACCACCAGCTTGCCTTCCTCGGAGGGACAGGCGACGAGGAAGTGGCCGGGGAAGGAGACCCCGAACAGCGGCACGCCGGCGCGCCGCGCGACCTCGAGGTAGACGACCGCCAGCGTGATGGGGAGGCCCTTCTTCCGAAGCAGCACCCGGTCGAGGAAGCTGTTCTCGGGTGCGTCGTAGGTGTCGGTGTCCCCCCAGAAGCCTTCCTCGTCGGCGAGGACGCGCCGGAGCGCCTGGGCACGCCCGAGCGCGTCGAGCCGTCCCGGTTCCAGCGCCCGGACCCGGGCCCCGAGCGAGTCCAGCGTGTGGAGCACCCGGCCCAGATCGAGCCCCTCGTCCTCCAGCGCGGCCACGGCGCAGGCGGCGAGGTCGAGCCGTGGAGGCTCCGAGCCCAGCCCCTCGGCCAGCAGCGCGCGCGCCCGGTTGCTGTGGAGCGCGAGGCTGCGCATCAGGGATCCGTCTGGCTGCGATGCTCGGCGCGAAGGGCGACCTGGGCGGCGACCAGGCCACTGAGCAGACCGTCCTCGAACTCGAAGGTCGGGTGGGCCTTGAGCTCCGGGAAATCGTGTGGATTGAGCACGTCCTCCGGGCCAATGTGGGGAACGGCCTCGCGCGCGAGCCGGAGCACCTTGGCCCGTTGCTGGGAGATCATCTGCTCCAGCAGGGCCTCGGCGGCGGGGAAGAAGTCGTCCACGAGGGTGTCATGCCCCCCTGCCACCCCGGCGGTCAACTTGGGGCCCCGGCGCACGGGGGGTTGGCCGGACCTTCCTCGGGGCCACGCCCGGCATCCCTGAGCCGAGCGCGGTAGTGTCCCCCGGCATGGCATCGCCGCATCGTCTGGAGACCGAGGAAGCCGTTCGCGACCTGGTGAAGCGCATTCGCCGCGTCGCGGTGCTGGGCATCAAGACCGAGGCGCAGTCGGACCAGCCCGCATTCTATGTGCCGGAGTACCTGCACTCGGTCGGAATCGAGGTCATCCCCGTGCCAGTCTACTACCCGGAGGTGAAGGAGATCCTCGGGCGGCCCGTGTACCGGCGGCTGGTCGACGTGCCGGGTGAGCTGGACCTGGTGGACGTCTTCCGGCGCCCCAAGGACCTGGAATCGCACCTGGACGACATCCTGGCCACGAAGCCGAAGGCGGTCTGGTTCCAGGCCGGGATCCGGAACGACGCGGTGGCCGACCGGCTGGCCGCCGCGGGGATCGACGTGGTGCAGGACCGCTGCCTGATGGTGGACCACCGGCGCTACGCCTGACGCGCCGCGCAGCTGCCCGTCCGCTGGAAGACCAGGCACCGCCATTGGCCGTCCGGGCATGGCCGCTGCCGTCGGCGATGCCGATCGTTGTTGCTCGATCCCTTTCAGGAGCAACCGACATGGCGAACGATCCCAAGAGCCGGCTCACCGAAGGCAACCTGAACAGCCCGTCGTACGTCGCGCCGAACGGCATCACCGATCAGCGGGAGAACGCCGGCGGGACGGCCTCCGGTATCGGCGGACCCGACACGGGCCGGCGCGACGACGAGACTGCGGGCGAGAAGATCGGCCGCTTCTTCCGCCGGGCGATGGACCGCCTCTCGGGCCGCGACGACGACCGTGACCGGCAGCGGGACCAGGCCCGCGACCAGCGCGATCGCGAGGAGTTCAGCTACCGCACCGGCAACTGGCAGTCCGGCCGTTTGGGGCAGTCCGACCGCGGCCAGACCGAGTGGAGCAACGTCGGGCGCTCGCGCGACGAGCGGTACCAGAGTTACGGCGGTGCTCCCCTGGGTGGCAGCGACGAGCGATTCCAGGGTGGCAGCGGGAGCGTCGGCTACGGGCAGGGCACCACCGGACGGCCCTACGGACAGGGACAGGGCAGCTACGGGCAGAGCAGCTACGGCGGCCAGCGAGGCGACGAGCGCGACCCGTCGAGGGTCGGGACTGGCAGCATGGGTCAGGGCG
>RPRB01000347.1 GCA_003818285.1 Myxococcaceae bacterium | reverse complement strand
TCCCCTCGGTGTTGAACGGGATCCGCCGCTCCGAGGTGAGGTAGGCGGCGATCCGAGGTCGCTCGCGCACTCCCTCGGTGACCGCGCGCAATCGCCGGAAGCGCGGGACGAGCGCGTCCATCGTTCGCGGAAAGGCGTAGCGGAGCCCTTCCATCACCTGGAACAGCGAGAGGTCGACGTAGCTGAACGTCCTTCCCAGTGCCCATCTGCCGCCCGCGTGCTCGACGACCCGCTCGAAGTAGCCGAGGAACTTCGGGACGCGCGCGGAGAGGAAAAGTCTCGTTCGTCGCCGGGCCTCGGGCTTCTGCTGCGCGAAATACAGGTCGGCCGAGATGGGGTGGTGCGTGTCGTGGACCTCGGCGACCAGGTCAGTCACGGTGAGCTGGAGCTGGTGGGCCCAGAGCCGCGCTGCCGGAGCGCGGGGGACGAGCCCGAGCCGCGGGCCGAGGAAGTGGAGGATCGCCGCGGTCTGCGCGACGACGACGTCCCCGGCGCGGAGCACTGGCGGAGCGAAGGGGAGGTGCGGACCCAGCTCGCCGCGCAGCACGCGCAGGATGGCGTCCACCCCTCCCCCCTTGCTCCGGGGCAGCCGCCCGACGTCCACGTACTCGGCGCCGGCCTCCTCGAGGGCCAGGCGGACGAACTCGCCTCGTCCCTGGATTCCGGGCCAGTAATAGAGCTCGTACGCGGGCTCGGCCACGGGCCACCTTCCTGTCAGGCAAACCTGCTAGAGACGTCACTCAGCAACCGGGCCGCAACGGTCCGGTTCTCGAACGGAGGTCTCACCAACATGGCTGGAGGAGTCAACAAGGTCATCCTGGTCGGCAACCTGGGGGCGGATCCCGAGGTGCGTTTCACGCCCAGCGGGCAAGCCGTCGCCAACTTCCGCATCGCGACGAGCGAGAGCTGGACGGACAAGTCGGGCCAGAAGCAGGAACGCACCGAGTGGCATCGCATCGTGGTCTGGGGAAAGCTCGGCGAGCTGTGCGGCGAGTACCTGGCCAAGGGCCGCCAGTGCTACGTCGAGGGTCGGCTCCAGACCCGCGAGTGGACGGACAAGGAGAACCGCAAGAACTACACGACGGAGGTCGTCGCCAGCAACGTCGTGTTCCTCGGCGGTCGTGGAGAGGGCGCCGGTGCCGGCCGCCCGCGGGCGAACGGCGCGAGCGACTTCGGTCCCCCGCCAGCCCAGATGGACGAGCTGAACCAGGCCGCCGGCGCGGCCGAGGACGACATCCCGTTCTGATCCATGGATGGTCCAGGTGCCGGGCCGGCGGTGGTCATTCGTCGGCTCGGCGCAGGGGATGAGTCCGTCCTCGCGCTGCTGGCGCGGGACGACGCCGACTTCGATCTCGACGGAGGGGCGGGGCGGCGCAGGCCACTGACGGCAGCGTCCGCTCGGTCCTACCTCGCCGACCCACACGTCCTGCACTGGACGGCGTGGGCGGGCGAAGAGGTGGTGGGCTCGCTGGTCTGTCACGTCCTGCCGATGCGGAAGCAGCCGGCGCGCGAGCTCGTGCTCTACGAGATCGGCGTCCGGAGCGCGTGGCGCTACCGCGGCGTGGGGCGGCAGCTCATCTCCCGGATGACCGACTGGATGCGCGCCGAGGGCGTGCTGACGGCCTGGGTGCTCGCGGACAATCCGGACGCGGAGCGGTTCTACGAGGCCTGCGGCTTCGGGCCCGGCTCCGGGCCGGCGACCTATCTCGAGCTGGGGCTCTGAGCCGTCATCTCGAGCGCGGACCGGGGAGCGGCCTCGCCCCGCCCGGCTCGCCTCAGGCGGTGCCGGGTCAGCAGCCCGGCGCGCCCCGCCCGTGCGCCGGACGCCTCAGCGGCGCCCTCCGTCGGGTCCGCTCGACGCCTTCCCGGGAGCAGGGGATGGCGCCAGGAAGCGAGCCAGCACCCGCGTGCGGAACGCCTGCCACTGGAAGGGGTCCATCGGCTCCGTCCGTTTCCGCTCGAGCTTGAAGCTGCTCCAGTCCGGAGAGTCGGGCCGCGCGGACTCGGCGCGGACCACCCGTGCGTCCTCCCGTGAGAACCAGACCAGGACGGTGAAGTCCTTCCCGGCCAGGCGGACCTTACGGCAGGGGAGGTCGCCCACGCGCTCGTCGCCGAGCGCCTGGACTCGGATGAGTCCGTAATCGACGAGCGGCGGCGTGCCGTCGGGCATCGGATTGAAGCCGTTGAGGCCGATGACCGGTGGATTCGACGTCTTCGAGAGGCACCGCGGGGAAACGTCCATCGCTTGCATGTCGAAGCCGTAGGGATGCAGCGGGCGGCCAGACCCGCGGAGGACGACGGGGGGAATCCCCTGGCGATGGAAGCTGAGGGTCCAGCCGTCTTCGGCAAGCTCGGCCCACATCGAGAGGGCCATCGCCCCGTCGCGGAGGTTCCACTGCTCGAGGTGCTGGGCGACGCAGCCGGTCGGGTCGAGATCGGCGGTGACCTCCACCACCTCGCCCCGGCCCTCACCCCACTTGAGGACGTCGAGCCGCCTCGGCGAGGACACGTAGGTCGTGACCTGCCAGGGGTCCGATCCGTCGAGATTGCTCTTCACGTAGTGGTAGGCGACGCCCGGGCGGAGCGTGGCAGGGGGCTCGGCCGAGAGGGCCGAGGTGTCGAGCATGGCGACTGCGAGCAGGAGGAGCCGGCGCACGTCCACCTCGGGTGCCGGTCGACTCGGAGACCTCCCGAGGCTCGCCGGGCGGGGGAATTCTGGCATGAACTCCCAGCGCTCCGGAGGACGATTGCCGCTCAAGTCCGGTACGGGAGCAGCCCCGCGTCGATGGCCTCCCACGCCGCACGCAGCGCGGCGAGGTCGTCCGGCCGCCGTCTCGCCAGGTCCGCCTGCTCGCGCACGTCCGCCGCCAGGTCATACAGATGGTCGGCGCCGTTGGTGAGGCGAACGTACTTGAGGTGACCGCGACGCAGCGCACGCTGATCCTTCATGCGCCAGAACAGGTCACGTCGGGGCACTGGCTTGCCGTGCAGGAGGTGGTCCACGAGGCTGACGCCGTCGAGCGGATAGCGCGGATCCGGCTTCGCGCCGCCGAGCTCGAGGAACGTGGCCGTCCAGTCCATCGTGACGACCGGCTCGTGATCGACTTGCCGGCCGCGGAGCCTGCCCGGCCAGCTGACGATGGTCGGGACGCGGATGCCGCCGTCGAGCACGTCGCCCTTGGCGCCCGACAAGGGCCAGTTGTACGAGAAGCGCTCCCCGCCGTTGTCACTGGCGAAGAAGATGACCGTCTCCTCGAGCTGCCCACTGCGCCGGAGGGCCGACACGACGTTGCCGACCGACCTGTCGAGGTCCTCGACCATGGCCTGGTAGGTCTGCATCGAACCGCCGTCGGTGTGGAACAGGACCCTCCGTTCACCAGCCTTGATCCGCGCCGTCAGGTCAGCGCTGACGTCCTTGTCGCCAGGCCCTTCCCAGGGCCAATGCGGCGTCGTGAAGTTGAGGTTCAGCAGCCACCGCTCGGAACGGCGGTGGCGAACGAAGAGCGCGGCCTTCTCGGCGAGGATCTCGGTGTAGTAGCGGAGATCCCGGTACTCGACATCGCCCTCGTACAGGTCGTACCGACCCTCGAGATCGAGCTTCGAGAAGTAGTCGATGGCACCGCTGAAATTTCCGAAGAACTCGTCCCAGCCAACACGCGTGGGGCTGAACCACGGCAGGTACCCGCAGTGCCACTTGCCGATCATCGCGGTGTGGTAACCCTCGCTCCTGAGCAGCGAGGCGAGCGTCGGATGGTCGAGCGGGATCCCGTCGATCTCCGTCGCGGCCGCGATTGGCTCCCTCAGGCCGCCAGCCAGACGGCCCGGGTAGCGCCCGGTGTAGAGCCCGAAGCGCGTGGGCGAGCATACCGACGACGCCGCATACCCTTGAGTGAAGCGCACTCCGGACGCGGCGAGCCGGTCGAGATTCGGAGTGCGGATCGTCGGGCCGCCGTAGCATGAGAGGTCCGCCCAACCCAGGTCGTCGGCAAGAATGACGAGGAGGTTGGGACGCCGCGGAGGCTTCGCAGCCGCCCACTTGGG
>RPRB01000346.1 GCA_003818285.1 Myxococcaceae bacterium | reverse complement strand
GACACCATCTCCCAGGTCCCCATCGCCGGGTCGACGTCCGAGCTCAGGTAGACCAGGGACACGCTGCCCGTGTCGAAGCGGGTGCCCTCGATGTGGTGCGTGAGGTGCTGGTCCGCAACACGCCGGAGAAAGGAGTTGCTCCTGCGCGCCCGGGCCAGGACATCCGGGTTGTCGCTGACCTTGGTCAGCCGATAGCTCCTGCCGCCACCGGTCAGGAAGTAGGTCCGGTTCGCGAATTCCAGATGGGAGAGGTTGAAGAAGAGCGTCCCCGGCTCGACCCCCTCGTCGTGACCACAGCTGCCGAGCAGGGTCGGGGCAGCGAGCATCGCGCCGGTTCCCGCCGCCCCCACGAGGAACTCACGGCGCCGCAGGCCCCTGCGTGCCGCGGCCAGGAGCTCCTGCCGGAGCGAACGCGACATCGGCGTTCGTCCCTGACCCGGCTGGCGAGCGTGTCGGACCCGCCGCGCGAGCCGCTTCCTTTCCTTTCGCCTCCGGACCTGTTCGCGCCGCGCCGCTTCGTTCCTCTTCATCCCGCCCTCCCCGGGAACTCCCGTCACCAGTCGCCGTTGCTCGAATCCAGGTTGCAGGTTCCGGACTGGTCTGCATCCGTGTAGGTCGCGTTGTTGACGTAGTACCCGGGGGGAGATGCCTGGCCGATCGGGATCGAGCTGCTCCAGAACATGTTTCCCGGTCGTGGGGGCGTCGGCCCGCATCCACCGCCGTGCTGGAGCCCATCGGGGCAGATGGTGTTGCCGGTCGTCAGAGGGACCTGGGTGACGAAATTCGTGTAATCGAGCTGGACGCACACCGGCTGGCCTGGCGCTTCCCAGCCAGCGAAGCCGGTGTAGCTCGCACCAAGAAGGACCTGCATCTGGTTCCCACCCGGCTGGAAATCGACGTAGGCGTTCAGGAGACTGGTGCTGTCGAACACTGCCGAGCCGAGATTCGTCCCCTCGAGGAATGCCCCCGGGAACTTCGGCTCGGCCCCTCCCTGCTGCGGGTCGACCACGAACATCGCATTGTCGAAGTTCGCGCCCACCAGGATCGCGTTGCTGAAGTCGACGCCGTTGATGGTCGTGTTGCTTCCGCTGAAGTCCACTCCGTACAGAAAAGCGTTCGAGAAATCCGTTCGGGTCATGCTTGCACCGACGGCGGTGGCGCAACTACAAGTAAATCCCGTCTTCGTGGAGGGACAATCTGCGGCGGTGTTCGTCTTGCAGGGAAATCCGGGGGGGCCACTATCGACGTTGAACGACCCGTAGAAGCTGGCGAAGTGGAAGACGGTGCCCTGGAGCTGAGCGCCCGAGAGGTTCACGTCCTTCAGGTGCGCCCCGGTGAAATCGGCCGGAGCCACGATCCCGGCGTCGGGGTTGTTGGAGAGGTGCGCCGCCGCCAGATTCGAGTTCGTCAGATTGGCCTGGCTGAACCTGGCGCCAGAGAGCGCGAGGCCACCCAGGTCCACGTTCTGCATGCTGCTCTTGTTGAATCGGCTCCCCGAGAGGTCCGTTCCCGCCTGGAAGGTCGCTCCGTCCAGGGTGACCTCCTCGAGGACGGCCCCGACGAGCCCGCCCCCTCCGAAGTGAGCTCCGGTGAAGTCCGTCCCGACCGAGACCACGCTCGAGAACCCGGTCACACCAAGCAGGGTAGCCCCCCGGAAATGTGAACCCACGAGGGTGGCACCGCCCATCTGGGCCCCGGTGAGGTCCGCGCCGTTGAAGCTCGCTCCGGAGAGCATGGAACCGCGCAGGTCGATGCCACGCAGCATTGCTCCGTCCAGCGCTGCGTTCGCCAGACGCGCCCCCTGCAGTGACCCGCTGACCACCGTCGCCCTCTGCCAGGAGGCCCCGGTCAGATCGGCCGTCGGCGGAGTGGGCGACAGCGTGATCGTCGCATGGGTCAGGTCGACGAGACCGAATGCCACGGGGTTGAGGTGAGCAACGTCAACCTTCGTGTTCGAGAAGTTTGACCGACAGGACGAGATGTCCGGGTTGAAGACGCTGGTGAAGAAGTCGGTCTGCGTCAGATCGACGAGCGCTTGCTCGGTGCCCGAGAAATCACTGCAGGCGATCTTCGCTCCGTCGAAGGTCGCCCCGGCCAGGCTTGCTTCGCGCAGGATCGTCTTGTTCAACGTTGTGCTCGAGAGGTTCGCACCCCGAAGATGCGCCCCGCTGACGCTCACGCCGGTGAGATCGAGGCCGGACAGATCGCATTGTTCGCAGCTCGACGAGGCGATGAAGACCGGCAGCGCCGGGCGGCGCTCGATCGATCGGGTGTTTCTCCCGATCGGAGTCCCGTCCAGGCAGGGCGATTCAGCCGCCGTGACGATGGTCCCTCCGAAGTTGGCCCCGGAGTGGAGAACGGCGACGGTGTTGTGGCCGGCCTTCACCGATGCAATCGCCCCGGAGAGAGGGACGCCCGGACTCGACAGGATCGAAAGGTCAGGCGTGTCGAGAGCGAAGATGGTCACCCGCCCGGTGTAGTTGCAGCCTTCGTACACCGCGACCTCGCCTTCGCCAGGCACGTTCTGGGGATAGTCCGGATCATCAACGAACGAGGTCCGGAAAAGAACCTGTGCGGTCAGGTCAGGGAGATTCGGCGACGACTTGTTATCCCATTTGATGACGTCGTCGACGTCGATGAAAAAGTTCGTGTAGGGATTGTCGGTGGGGCGCTGCTGGAATTGGACCTTTTGATTTCCGAGATCCACGACCTTCAAGGCGAATTCTACGAATTTGTTGGCCACGCCCCAAAACTTCGTGTTGGCAATCCATGAGGCAGTTACGGCCTCGGGGTCGGCGACGGTCAGGTCAAGCGGGTAGGGACCGGAGCGGACCAGCGGCACCTTTTCGTTGAAGATTCCACCCCCGCCGAGATTCGTGAAGTTGAAGAGCGCGGTCTCATCGATCTGCTGGGTCGAGAAGTCCGCGACGATCGGCTCGGCAGCCCCGTAGAGATTCGAGTTGTTGCCGAGCACTCGCGGAGGTGGCTGCGCGTGGAGTCGGCCGGGCCGGAGCTTGCCGGTCGGATCATTCGGCGCCAGAGCCCACCACCCGATGCGCGGGACACCGCCGTCCCCCACCAGGGTCGGGTTCGATTCCAGCCGGTGGAGGAACGCCAGTCGGTGGGCAGCACCGATGGCGTTGCCGCGGTGAAGGAGCAGGAGACGATAGGTTCCAGCACCAAGGTGGACGTCGACGCATCCCGATGAGCCGTCGAGGCCCACGGCGGCATGGCCCTCCGCGTCCTGTACCTCGAGCCGGGCGAGATACGGGTCATCCTTCTCGAGGCAGAAGGTGTAGTCCCCGGCCTCGAGCTCGAGCCGGGAGACATTCTCGATCAGGGACTGGGAAGCGCTCGGCTCGAGGTCGTAGACCACCACCTGGTCCTGCCGGGCTGCCAGGGTCGGTGCCGCGCCGAACTCAGCCTCACGAAGGAAAGGCCGCTCCGGATGGGTCATGTCCGCCGGGGGCTGGTCCTCCTTGCAGCCCGTCTGGACTGCGAGGAGCGCGAGGAGCGCTGCGAGGGCAAGAACGCGAAGCCCGCCCGAAAGGGCAACCCGGCTGGTGACAGGCTCCAGGAACCGGCCCCGCCGGCTCCACAGCCGCTCCCGTGCAGGACGAGCCATCGTTCCCGGCGCAGGGTGCTCTTGATCGCTTCTGGAGAGCAAGCCTGATTCGCAGGATTCCTCGCCAAACCAGGAGGGGCGCTCTCATCCCTTCCTGCGACGACGATTTCTCGCAGCTCCCGGCGCGGGGCGGGCAGCCGCTCACCTTCATGGTGGGCTGCGGTCACCTCGGGGACGGCCGGTCCCTGTTCCGGTGCTTCACAGCCGACGCGCTGACCCTCAGAGAGCGCCGAGGGGATAGCGCTGGCTCGGGCACATGGAGGAGGTGAAGCGGCGCCTCGGCTGCGTCGGCTCGCCGCGCGTGTTCCACTGGAGTCCAGCCACAACTCGTCCAAGGCCCGGCACCCCGACCGGGCGTGGCCGGACCCGCGGCTCTTCGACTTCCTGAACCTCGTGGTCCGCAAGGAGCCGGTCGTCGTCCGCGGCGCGCTCGG
>RPRB01000345.1 GCA_003818285.1 Myxococcaceae bacterium | reverse complement strand
GCGCGCGTCCTCATCTCCTCGAGCACGTCGCGCGGGACGAGCCTGGCTTGTTCGAGCCACCTCAGGTACCCCTCGCCGTCCTCGATCCAGTCGACGGGGGTATCGGCGGTCTCTCCAGACGGGTATTCGCTCGACAACTTCTACCTGGCTCGGCCCGGCGTGGCCGAGCTGCAGCTCGACCTGTTCGGTGACTACAAGGGCAACATCGCGCTCTATCCGGTCTTCCAGCAGTATTTCCGTACCCACCAGCCGCGCTTGCTCGCGGTGTGGGGCAGGAATGATCCGTTCTTCCGGCCGCCGGGAGCCGAGGCGTTCAAGCGCGACATCCCGGACGCGGTCGTCCGCTTCTTCGACACCGGCCACTTCGCGCTGGAGACCCACGCCGCGGAGATCGCGACGGAGATCCGCGGCTTCCTGTCCCGGTGATCCTCACAAACGGTGCCCGCCGCTTTCCCCCTCGCTTGCGGACGCCTGACCCATGAGTGCAGGAGAGAGCAGGAGGTGTCGATGGCCGGTCTCCTCTCGGTGAGCGTTGGACTGCCCCGTGACATCGAGTGGCGGGGACGGACCGTGCACACCGCCATCTGGAAGGAGCCGGTGCAGGGGCGCCGGCTCGTCAGGCGACTGAACGTCGAAGGTGACGGACAGGGCGACCTCGGCGGCCACGGCGGAGAGCAACGAGCGGTCTTCGTCTACCAGATCGAATCGTATCGCTACTGGGAGGAGCAGCTCGGTCGTCGCCCTCTCTCCCACGGACAGTTTGGCGAGAACTTCACCATCGAGGGCTTGCCGGATGACGAGGTCTGCATCGGCGACACCCTCCGGATCGGGACCGCTCTGTTCGAGGTGACCCAGCCTCGGACCACCTGTTTCCGGGTGGGGATCCGGATGGACGAGCCACGCATGGCGGCGCTCCTGACCTCCAGCGGACGCCCAGGCTTCTACCTTCGAGTCCTCGAGGAGGGAGAGGTCGGCGCTGGCGACCCCATCTCCCTGGTGGGAAGGGGCCCGGAGCGGATGACGGTGAGCACCGTCAACGCACTGCTGTACTCGTCCCATCACCCGCGCGAGCAGCTCGAGCGCGTGCTCCGGATACCTGCGCTTTCCCCGGGCTGGCGCTGGTCTTTCGAGGCGCTGTTGCGAAGTCAGGATGCGCATCCTGGTGCGACGGGCAACGCAGGCCTTGTGCCGGCATCGGCCCTGCAGACGGCGGTGCCCGGGTTTCGGCAGCTGCGAGCTTCACGCATCGATCGCGAAACCCCGGACGTGATCTCCCTCACGCTCGAGCCGACGGACGGCGGGCCGCTCACGACTCCCCTGCCTGGTCAGTTCGTCGTGCTCCGGCTGCGCCCGAAGCCGGAGGGTCCGCTGCTCTTCCGGAGCTACTCGCTCTCCGGACCCGTCTCGGCAGAGCAGTACCGGATCAGTGTGAAGGTGGAGCCGGATGGTGCTGGAGGAGCGTACCTGGCGAACCAGCTCCGGGTCGGCGACGTTCTCGACGTCAGCGAGCCGAGGGGGAGCTTCCATCTGCAGTCCGGGGAGCGCCCGGTCGTCCTCCTGAGCGGGGGAATCGGCGCGACGCCCGTGCTCGCGATGCTGCACGCCCTGGCCGGGAGCGCCTCGCCGCGAGAGATCTGGTGGCTCCACGGCGCCCGGAACGGCAGGTCTCGTGCCTTCGTCACGGAGGTCAGGCGGCTGCTCGGGGCGATCGCTCGCGGGCGCAGCCACATCTGGTACAGCCGACCGGACGCAACCGATCGGGTGGGCCGGGACTACGACACAGCTGGGCGCCTGGCGGTCAACGACCTCGAACGCCTGGGTGTCCCGACGGCCGCGGACTTCTATCTCTGCGGGCCGGCGACCTTCCTCGCCGAGCTCACGGCGGGCCTGATCACCTGGGGCGTGTCCCGGGACCGGATCCACTCGGAGATCTTCTCCGGTGGGCCCTCGCTGACACCCGGCGTGGTGGGTGGACCGGCACGCGCTCCGCACCAGCCAGCGGGGAATCCCGGCACAGGACCCGTGGTGTCCTTCGCACGAAGCGGTCTGGCCGTTCGATGGCGCCCATCCGAGGACCAGAGCCTCCTCGAGCTGGCCGAAGCTTGTGACGTCCCGGTCCGATGGTCCTGCCGCACCGGCGTCTGTCACAACTGCGAGAGCGGGTTGATCTCAGGGGCAGTCGTCTATCAGCCGGATCCGCTCGATCCTCCGGCGGAAGGGAACGCCCTGATCTGCTGCTCACGCCCTCGAGGCGATGTCGTGATCGACATCTGAAACCGAAGCGGGCGGAGGCCGTGATGCTGAGCCTGGAAGTTCCTCGACGACAAGCAGCTTGCTCTCGAGCCAGGTCAGACGGTGCTCCCCCATGGAGTCGACCGAGGCCTCGATGCCGATGAGATCCTCGGGCGCCAGGGGAGGAGCCCCCTCGGTAGACGAAGCGGCCCGCGGCCCGTCGTCGTGGTCTCCTCGTCCGATGGAGGCTATAAGGCGGGCCGACGATGGAGTCCGGATCACCGATCGAGGGTTCCGACTCGGGGCCTCAGCGCAAGGCGCTGGAGATCAACCTCGACCCCAGCCAGTACGGCACGTTCGCCGAGATCGGGGCCGGGCAGGAGGTCGCGGACTGGTTCCTCCGCGTGGGCGGAGCCTCGGGCACCGTCGCCCAGACCATCTGCGCCTACGACAAGGCCTTCAGCGACGAGCGGTACGGCCGCGGGACGCGCTACGTCTCGCGGGAGCGCCTCCTGGCGATGCTGGAGCGCGAGTACCAGTCCCTGGAGCAGCAGCTCCGCGGGCCCCGCGGGCCCGACGTGCGCTTCTTCGCCTTCGCCGACACCATCGCTGCCCGGAGCTTCAAGGGCGACAACGAGCAGCACGGCTGGGTCGGGCTCCGCTTCCAGGCGACGAGCGGCGCCGCTCCGAGCGACATCCTCCTCCACGTCGCCCTCCGGGACCGGACGGTCGAGCAGCAGCGAAGCGCGCTGGGAGTGCTCGGGGTCAACCTCGTCCACGCGGCGTTCCATCAGAAGGCCGAGGGCGGAGCGTTCCTCGCCGCCGTCTTCGAGGGCCTCTCCACCGAACGGATGGAGCTGGACGTCGTCGAGCTCGGCGGCCCCTTCTTCGCCGGCCAGGACGCGCGGCTCTGGTGCCTGGAGGCGCTCCGGGGCGGCATGGCTCGCGCCCTCCTCTTCGACCGGACCGGCCGACCAGAACAACCCTCGACGCTGCTCCGGAAGCGCAATCTGGTCGTGGAGGGCCAAAGCTCGGACGCGGAGCACCTCGATCCGCCAACCCTGGTCTCCGCCGCCTTCGAGGAGCTGCACCGGGAGGGGAGCGGGGAGCAGGAGCCGATGCTGCTGCTCGAGACCCGCCTCGAGCAGCTCGCCTCGTCCGGCGGTCCAGGCTCGGTGGCGGAGCGGCTCGGGCTCCTGACCACCCGGGCTCCGGTCATCGTCACCGATCAACGGGTGCTCCATCCGGTGGTCGAGTACCTGCGGCGGTACACCACGGGTCCGATCCGGATGGTCACCGACGTCGCGACCTTCGCTCGCCTGCTGTCCGGGAGCTACGAGACCCTGCCGGGGACCCTGCTGGAGAGCCTGGGAAAGCTACTGGTGGAGAACGTCCGGCTCTACATCTATCCGGTCCCGCGGGAGACCTTTCAGCGGACGCGCGAGGCGCGGGTCGGCGCGTCCCCCTCCGGCGCGAACGTGACGCTCGACGACCTCCGCTGCGAGCCGCCGCTCGATCATCTGCTCCGGTATCTCCGGGGAGCGGGCTGGCTCGTCCCGCTCGAGCCTCGCTGACCCGCCTTGCTCGGAATCACCGGGCGGCTTCAGTCCGTTCGTGCTGGGCCAGCTTCCCGGGTGCACGAGCCGCACCACGCGGAGTGACGTCGATCACCACCACCGGATCGTCCTTGGCGGCCAGATTCTGCTCCGCCCGGACCAGCGCCGGCGGGGGGGTGTGGGTGAACCAGAGGTGGGCGTCCTTGGCGCCGGCGAAGAGGTTGGCCGGGAACGGAATCTCGGCGTGGACCGTGTAGCGGTCGGTGGGGATCGCGCG
>RPRB01000344.1 GCA_003818285.1 Myxococcaceae bacterium | reverse complement strand
GCGCCTCCTCGGACTTCTTCAGCGCGGCGAGTGACTGCACCTGCCCCTCGGCCCACCGCGGATTGTCCGGCTCGGCGGTCACCGCCGACTTCCACAGCGGGAGCGCCTTCTCGTCCTGCTTCAGGGCCGAGTAGGCCCGGGCGAGGGTGCCCCTGGCGAAGGCGCTGTTCGGGTCGATGCGCGTCGCGTCCTCGAGGGGGGCCACCGCGTCGGCGGGCTTGCCCTGGAGGAGAAGTGCCGCCCCCTTCACGGCGAGGGCGCGGGACCGCTCCGGGGGGGCGAGGACCTTGGGCTCGGCGAGTGCCGGCTCGAGCGTCTGCAGGGCCGCGGCCGCCTCCTTCTTGTCGAGCGCGAGCTGGGCGAGCTCCACTGCCGACGAGAGATGCTGCGGGGCGGCCTTGAGCGCGGCCTCGAAGTCCGCCTGGGCCTTGTCCGGCTTCTTCAGCTGGAGGTGGACGAGACCCAGCGCGTGCCAGGCGGCCCCCGAGGGAGCGGATTGCACGGCGCCGTCCAGGACGGCGGCGGCCTCGCCGGCCTGCCGTTTCTGGAGGAGCGCGGCCGCCTCGAGGAGCGGGCCGTCGGGCTCCAGCTTCGCGGCGCGGATCAGGCCGAGCGCCGCGTCCGGCTGCTTGTTCACCAGCGCCTGGCCGATCTCCGCCCTGAGCCGCTCGGGATTTCCCTTGGGCAGGACGGACAGCGATTCCAGGGCGGCGCTCGCCTGGGTGACCTGCGCGGCATCGGCGGTGCCCCAGCGGAACTGCTCGAAGAACACCGACTGCGCCCACACCGCGCGGACCTCCGGGACTTCGCCGCGGCCGAGGAGCCCCTCGAGCTGCGTGCGGGCCTTGCGGAGCCCGGGCCAGGTGTCCTCGGCCAGCCCGGCCTTCGCCTCGCTGAAGGTCTTGCCGTCCGCCGAGCTCGAGGAGACGCTCGCCGGGAAGAGCCAGCGGAGCCCGAACGCTCCGTACTTCGTGAAGTGCAGGCTCGCGGCCGCGCCGACGCCCGCCACCCCCACGAGCCCGAGCGCGCCCAGGACCAGCCAGCGCTTCCGCCAGCGCGCCTGCGCGTCGCCGTCCACCACGCTGACCACGGCCATGCGTCCGCCGTAGGCCTGGGCGAGCTGGTCGAGATCGAGCTTGGGGGGAGGAGGCGCCGCCGCCGCGGTGGGCTTGCCGGGAGCCACCTGGGTGGGCGAGGGGGCGGCGACCAGCCGCTGCATGGCCTGCGAGAACGCGGGGACCGCGGCCAAACCGCTCCAGGCGTCGCCGTCGGTGGAGACCTCCTCGCTTCCGAGGAGCTGCCCGTCCTCGAGCATCTTCACGATGACGCCCGGCTCGAACGGGCCGAACACCTTCCCGCTCCGCCGGCGCACGTGGTAGCGCGTCACCCTGCCGGAGCGCGGCTTGATCTCCCTCGCCGCCTCGTCCAGGAAGCCCAGCACCTCCAGCCCGTCCTCTGCCGGCCGCATCGTCGCGGGCAGCGGCTGGGAGAGGTCCGCCTCCAGATCCTCGGGCGCGGGGCGGGTGGGGTCGAACTCCAGTGGATCGCCGGGGGGACCCTCGAGGTCCTGGAGCGCGTGGGTCTGCGGGAGGTCGGAGAGGTCGAGCGAGTCCGCCGCCGGCGCGGGCTCGGTCCACGCCACCTCGTCCGGGGCGGCCGGGAGCGGGTCGTCCGCGGGAATGGGGAGCGCGGTGGCGTTGGCATCGTCACCGCCGAGGTCGATGCTGCCGAACTCGGGGGAGGTCCCTGGATCCCAGGGCTCCTCGGCGTCATCCGCCGCCTGCCCGGAGTCGGCCGCGGCGAGAGCGTCGGGCGGGGTCGTGGGCTCGGGCGGGGTGAGCGCTTCGGCCTCGCCCGTCGTGTCGTCGTGGAGCGGCTCGGCGCCGTAGGAGCCATCGGAGCCGTCGAGCGACTCCTCTTCCGCGGGCCATCCGTCGCCACCGCCGGGCGGCTCCGCGCTGGCGCCGGTATCGGAGAGCGCCGCGTCGTCGAACCCGGCCTCCTCGAAGCCAGGGAGCGGCGAGTCCGGAGGCACCGCGGGCGGTGGCCGGGCAGCCGACCCCATCGGCGAGGGCATCGGGACGGCAGCAGCGCCGGCCTGTGCGAGCCGCGACGAGACCGGCGGCGGTGGGGCGAACGCGGAGATCGGCGGAGGGGCCACCGCGCCGGGCCGTGCCGGGGGCGGCGGCGAGGCGAAGACGGAGGACGGCGGGGGCGCCATCGGAGCCGCCCGAGGCGGGGCGAAGGGAGCCGGCTGCTCCACCGGTGCGGACGCGACGAGAGTGCGGTCACTGCGCCGCGGCGGCGCGACCGGCGGCGCGGCGGTGAGCGAGGGGACTCCCGAGGGCGTCGGGGCGCGTGGGGGCAGGGGGATGACCCCGGTGGTGAGCGATTGCGCGGACGGGGGTGGCTCCGGGACGCGCGCGCTCAGGTGCGGAAGGCCCGCGGCCGGAGATCTCGGCGCCGCGCCCAGACCGAGCCCGGGGAGGGGCACCGCTCCCTCGCGCAACGAAACGCCGGCCAGCGACGGCGCGGACGCAGCGGCGGCCTCCGGCGGACGCAAGGGAATCAGCGTCTGACAGGTGCTGCACTTGAGCTTGGCGCCACCGGGAGGAATGCGCCGCTCGTCGATGTTGTACGCCGTCTGGCAGGACGGACACGTGACGCGCATGGGGAGAGCACCGGAGGCTAGCAGACTGCCCCGGGGTGTACGTGGTAGGCGGACCCTCCGAGCGTGAGCGCACACACCCACATCGAGCCGGTGCTCATCCTCGGTGGCGGCCTCGCTGGGCTCTCCACCGCCTTCCACCTTCGGCGACCCTGGCTCCTGGTGGAGAAGGAGTCCCGGGTCGGCGGGCTGGTCCGCACCGAGACGATGCACGGTGGCTTCCGCTTCGACCCGACCGGACACTGGCTTCACCTGAGAGATCCGGGGATGAAGGCGCTGGTGCACGAGCGCCTGCTCCCTGACGGGCTGGTGACCGTCGCCCGGAGAGCGGCCGTCTTCACCCGGGGAGTGTTCACCCGGTTTCCCTACCAGGTGAACACCCATGGCCTGCCAGTGGAGGTGGTTGCCGAGAACCTCCTGGGCTTCGTCGAGGCCACCGTGGGCGAGGGAGGCCGGGCGTTGCGCGAGCGGGAGCCGGCCAACTTCGAGGAGTTCATCCTCCGCCACCTCGGCGCGGGCTTCGCGAAGAACTTCATGGTGCCCTACAACACCAAGCTCTTCGGCGTTCCGCCGCGCGAGCTGAGCGCCGCCTGGTGCGGCCGCTTCGTCCCGAAGCCCAGCCTCAAGGAGGTGGTGGATGGGGCGCTTGGCCTGGGCTCGGACGCGCTCGGCTACAACGCCAGCTTCGTCTACCCGAAGGAGGGGGGGATCGAGTCGCTCGCGCGGGCGCTCCATGGCGCGCTCCCGGAGGGCTCGGGGGAGGTGCGGGTCTCGACCGAGCCGGTGGCCCTCGACTGGGAGCGCCGGTCGGCCCGGCTGTCGGACGGGAGCGAGGTGCGCTGGTCCGCGCTGGTCTCGACGGTCCCGCTTCCGGCGCTGGTCGACCTGCTCCACCAGGTTCCCGACGAGGTGCGCGCGGCGGCGAGGAGGCTGCGGGCGACCGACGTGACCTGGGTGGCCGTCGGTGCGCGGGGGCCGAATCTCCAGCCCTGGCACTGGGTGTACACACCCGAGCCCGAGTTCGCCACCTACCGCATCGGATCTCCCTCGGCGGTGTTCCCCGGGACGGCGCCCCCCGGGACCTCCTCCTTCTACGTGGAGTACTCGGGTCCGCGTTCTCCCCAGGCCTGCGCGCGCGCCGCCGTGGAGGACCTGGTCCGTGCGAGGATGATTCACTCCGCGGCGGAGGTCCTCTTCGCCGAGCCCCGCGTCATCCGGAACGCCTACGTGCTCTACGACGGACAGTACGGAGAGGCCCGCCAGACGGTGGTCGACTTCCTCGGCCGGGTCGGGATCCGCACCGCAGGGCGCTACGGCAACTGGGAGTACTCGTCGATGGAGGACGCGCTGCTCGGGGGGCGCGCGGCCGCGGAGCAGGTCGAGCGCGCGTGATGGCTGGCCCGCGGCTGACCGTGG
>RPRB01000343.1 GCA_003818285.1 Myxococcaceae bacterium | reverse complement strand
CCGGGGATGGACCTCGAGGGTCGGCCGGTCGAAGCCGGCGTCGCGGAGCGTCCGCTCGAGCGCCTCGGGCTGGAAGCCCAGGTGCCGGTGGCCGAGCCGATCGCGCACCCAGGTCTCGTCGTGCGGCATCAGCTCCAGAACCACCACCTTGCCTCGGGGAGCGAGGATGCGGGCCGCCTCGCCGAGCACCGCCGCCGGCTCCTCCACGTGGTGCAGGCTCTGGGAGATCACCACCAGGCCGGTGCGACCCGAGGGCAGCGACAGGTGGTGTAGATCCTCGCGGAGGAAGGTCACGTTGCGGAGCCCCGTTCGCCTCGCCCGGGCGCGGGCCTGGGCCAGGGCGGCGCGGTTCTGGTCGATGGCCACCACCGAGCGGGCCCAGCGGGCAATGGACATGCTCAGCACACCGGAGCCGCAGCCGAAGTCCGCCACGTCGAGCGGCGGGAGCAGCGAGGCGAGGGCCCCTGCCCAGAGAAACCAGGACTGCCCGGGCTCGAGGAGCCGCTCGTTGAGGAGCTGCCTGTCCTCTCGCTGGCGGAGGAGGTCCTTGAGCCGCGCCAGGTCGCCGGTGCGGTCCTCGGCCTCACAGGCCATCTTGATGAGCGGCGCCTGGACGTCGCCGGCGTCCACGGCCAGCGAGTAGTAGGTGAAGCCCGCGGCCCGCTCCTCGCGGACGAGCCCGAGCTGGCGCAGCTTCCCCAGGTGGTGGCTCACCGAGGACTGGGCGACGCCGACGACCGAGACCAGCTCGGAGACGTTCAGGGGCGCCGCGGCGACCAGCCGGAGGATGCGCAGGCGGGTGGGGTCGCCCAGGGCGCGGAAGGACTGGGAGAGGGCCTCCATATCAATGGGTGTTCATATGTCGATGGGGCGTTTGAGGCAAGGCGAGGCGCCCTGATCGCCCCCCGGACGGTTGTGGTGTGTCGGCAAGCGGCCCGAGGTCAGACCCTGGAGGGCCCAGACCTGCCGGGAGCGGTTTGCTGGTCCCCGGCGGCGTACGCTGAGCTTCTCAACCGGGGGTCCGGCATGCCGCTGTTGCTGTTCCTGCTTCTGGCCTCGAACGCGGAACAGCAGCCGGACGAGCCGAATCCGTTCCCGCCCGATCAGCTCGCCACTTACGAGGCGCTGTTCAAGCGACTGGACGCGGGCGATCGCACGGTGAAGGCCGATGCCCAGGCCTTCCTCGCCGCTAACACCGAGAACCCGCGGGCGCACTACCTGGCCGGCGTGGCCCTCCTGCAGGCAGGCGATACAGTTCACGGGCGGCTCGAGCTCGAGCACGCCCTGCGGATCGGGATTGGTCCGGCGAAGCGGCGCGGTGGGCTCCTCGCCATCCTCGCGCGAGCCTGGCTCCGGGACGACGCCTTTAGGGCGCGCCTCTTTGCGACCGAGGCGATCCGCCTTGTTCCCGAGCGGACGGACCTTCTCCGCCTCCTGGCGGAGCTCGACGTCCAGAACCTGGATTTCGCAGCAGCTCGCCCGAAGCTGGAGGAGATCGCCCGACGCTTGCCCAACGACGGCGAGGTCCAGGCGGAGCTCGCCTCCGTCCGGTGGAGCGCGGGAGACCACCGGGGCGCCATCGAGTCGGTGCAGCGGGCCCGGGCGCTCGGCGTCGAGCGACCGAACTTCGCACGGATCGAGCGGGAGTTCCGCCACGAACGGTGGGCGGGGCTCGGCCTGATCGGACTCGGCATCGCGCTGGCCGCGATCTGGCTCTGGCTGGGAGCGCTGGCCCTTGCCACTGCGCTGCTGGCTCGCACCGGACTGGGGGATCTCGCCCAGGTGCAGTCCAGCCTCGAGGGCGGCGTCCACACCTCCCGCGAGCGCCGGGTGGAGCGCATCTACGGCCTGGTGGTCTGGAGCGCGGTGGCCTTGCTGGTGATCTCGCTCCCGGTCCTGCTGATCGTCACGGTCGGGACCGTCGTGGGGCTGGTCTGGCTGATGGTGACGATCCACCACGTCTTCCCCTGGCTCATCTTCCTGGCCCTCCTCGGCGCGGCGGGAGCGGCGTGGGGGATACTCCGTGCCCTGTTCATGCGCCTCGGTCCGGAGCGCCGGCGCATCGCCACCCGCGCCGACGAGCCTGGTCTCTTCGCGCTGCTCGACGAGGTTGCCGCCGTGGCCAGCTCCGAGCCGGTGCGGGAGGTGCTCCTGGAGGCGGATGCGTCCATCGGTGTTCTGGAGCGGGGCCCGAGCCTGGCCGTCCTCCTCGGGCGCGGGCGGCGCGTCCTCCATCTCGGCTACGGCGCGCTGGTCCAGCTCACGGTCGGCGAGTTCCGGGCGGTCCTGGCGCACGAGTACGGGCACTTCTCGCATGGCGAGACGCGGCTGACTCCGCTCATCGCCCGCGTCACGGTGGTGAGCCTGCTCATGCTCCTCGGGGTCGCGAGAGCGGGCTGGCTCACCTTCCTCAACCCGGCGTTCTGGTTCCTGCGCGTCTTCGTCGACCTGTTCCAGAAGCTGACCAGCGCTCAGGGGCGGAGACGTGAGCTGCTCGCCGACCGGGTCTCGGCCATGGCCTACGGCGGGGAGACCTTCGGTCGGGCGCTGACCCGGGTCACCCACGCCCAGCAGGACCTGGACCGCGCGATGGGCGTTCTCGCGGCGCTGCGAGCGATGGGTCTCCCCGCCGAGCGCCTCTACGACGTGCAGCAGCTGAAGCTCCGCGACCTTCCGCCTCCTCTGCGCGGGGCGATCGAACGCGACCGGGTGCCGGGCGAGTACGACAGCCACCCGCCGATAGACGAGCGGATTCGCGCCGTCCAGGGCATCCAGGGCGTGATACTGGACGACGCGAGGCCGGCGATCGGGCTGGTCCGCGATCCGGCCCGGCTGGCGACCGAGATGAGCGTCGAGGCGCTGCGGACGCTTCCTCCGCCGGAGGTGGTGTTCCTCCAATTCCCGTCCGGATCTCTCGACGACGTCACTCGCGCGCTCTCCCACCTCTTCGATGCCCAGGAGCTCGCCGAGCGCGAGCCGAGGCAGGCGCTCCCGTTTCTCGAGTCGTCGGTGGACGAGGCCTCCCGGGCACTGGGAGAAGAGCACCCCGTGCTCCGTCCCCCTCTGCGAAGGCTCGCCGAGCTCCGTCAGGCGAGCGGTGACCAGGCCGGAGCGGAGCAGGCCGCGCGTCGTGCCCGTCGCATCGCCGAGCCAACCTCCCTCGATCTGAGGAGCGGCGGATGAGGCTCGCGCGGGAGCGGCGCACCGCCCCCGCGCGATCGCCCACGTACCGACCCGCCGACCGCCTCAGCTGAACAGGCTCCAGAACGAGCGCCGCGACGAGATGCGCTCGAATGCGTCCTGCAGGTCCTCGTCGTAGTCGGCGCGGTTGGCAATGTCCGCCATGCTGATGATGCCCAGGAGTCGATCGTCCCGGTGCACCACCGGAACGCGACGGACCTGCTTGCGGCCCATCAGGTCGAGCACCGAGGTCAGCGGCTCGTCCTCGGTCACCGCTGACACGTCGTCGGTCATCACGTCCTGAACCCTGAGCTGCATGAACATCTCGTTCACCACTCCGCGCACCGCGATGTCCCGGTCGGTGAGGAGGCCCTCGAGACGCCCCGCCGCGTCGCACACCGGCACCACCCCGCAGTTCTCGTCCCGCATGATGATCGCCGCCTCGCGGATGGAGGACTGGCGGGTCACCGTCTTGGGGTTCCGGGTCATCACGTCGCGGGCCGCCAGCGGCTCGCGCTGCCAGAACCGCCGTCCCTGGCCCCGGTCACGGTCGCGGTCGATCTCTCCCCACTCACCCGAGCGCTGCTCGTCACGACCGAATCCGAACGAGGGACCGACGCCCTCGTACGAGGGCGACATCCCCGTCGGCCCGCTCTGCGTGCTGCGTTCGCCCCAGCGCTCCCGGCGGCTCCGATCGCCTCGGTTCCAGTCCTCGCGTCCCTGCTCGCTCTGGAACCCGCGGTCGGAGCTCCCGGTGCTCTGTCCGTAGCCGCCCTGACCGCTGTACCCGCCCTGACCCATGCTGCCAGTCCCGACCCTCGACGGGTCGCGCTCGTCGCCTCGCTGGCCGCCGTAGCTGCTCTGCCCGTAGCTGCCCTGTCCCTGTCCGTAGGGCCGTCCGGTGGTGCCCT
>RPRB01000342.1 GCA_003818285.1 Myxococcaceae bacterium | reverse complement strand
GGGCATCGGCGTTGGCGCTTTTCGCCATGATGACAGCAACTGGCGCCCTGTTGCGGCGAATGGAACTGCCAGCGCTCTACGCCGCGCTCATTCCACTATTCGTCCCGGCCGCCGTACTTGGTCGGACTGGGATGAGCGACGTCCCGAGCGGTGCGATTACGGCTCTCGGCTGGTGGTACTTCATTCGTGGTCCTCGGCAAGCCTGGGTGTGGTGTGTCGCAGGCTTCCTGGCGGGATTCTCGACGCTTCTACGCGATAGCAATCCGTTGTTCTTCCTTCCGCTCTTCGCTGGGGCAGTTATCCGTCGAGAGCCGTGGCTCCTTCTCGCGGCATCCGGATTAGCTGGGCTCTGCGTGCGTTCGGCGATCGTCCTTGCGCTCCAAGGGACTGTTCTCGGTGTTCCCATCGCCTATTACCCATTTACACTGGACGGATTTCACGTACGCGTGCTTCTTTATGTGGCTGCACTCACCTTCCTCGTTCCGGGGGGGTTGGTCGCTGCATTCCAGTACCGAGGCCGAAGGTGGCCGGAGTTGCTTGCCACAACCGTAAGCGCTCTCTTATTCTTTAGCCTCTACAGTTACGCGGGCCAGTTCAGCGGGTTCGTTCGAACTACTATCCTCGCACCACGGTACTTCATTCCTCTCTTGCCGGCGCTAGCCGTCGCTGTGGCCTGGCTAGTTCACAGAGCAGGGATGAGGTCCAAAGCACGCGCGAGCCTGGAATGGGTTCTGTTCCTGGGAGCACTGACGGTGAGCATTGCTGTTCATCCGGTCATGGCACTCTGGGCTCAGCGTCAGGGGCTCGTAGTTGATGCCATCACCCAGGCGACCTCGGCAGAGTCAGTCGTGGTGACCGAGCTTGGGGCGACGGCCAAGTATATCAACGAACTCTATGGCAGCCGAGCGGTGATCGGCCGTGACCAGGTCACGCTTGATGAGCTGGCGGCGATGCGAGAGAGAAGAAATGTGCAGCTCGTCTTCCTCGATCGAAGCGACTCCGAGTATTGGCGCACGATGGCCCTAGGGAATTCTGAATTCGCTGCCGCCGTGGCGAGCCGCTGTAAGCTCGTGGAGATCGTGGATCTACAAGCCACTGAGAGTGATCGCCTGCGCATCTGGGCCGTTAAGAACTGCGACTAACCATCACTGGGCCGCCTCCCATTGCTGGACCAAAAGACCACATCACGACCTGGAGGCGCCAACCAAACCTGGCGCAGCAGCGTTAGCGCCGCGCGGTCTTGGGGCGTGTCTCGGTATGCCAGCCGATGAACAATCAGCATGCTCACGACAGTGAGTGATGCCACAAGAAGTGAGAGGATGCGTTGTCGCGACGGAAGCAAGAGCCAGCCGGCCCACGCCCCGGACAGGCATAGCAGGGTCATGAACATGAACCCCGGCCACGGGTTTGTCCATCCGACAAAGTTGAGGAGCGAGGGGACGACGTAGCCAGAGTTGAAGAGAGGAACGGCGAGGCCGAACAGCCCGTCAGAGACGTCGTCGGGGATATAATTGACTAAGGTGAGGAGGCCGGTGACTGCGACCGACGCCGCGAGCAAGCCGATCGCGATCCCGCGCACGAGTGGCGTCGAGTTGGTCTCGATAAAGAGCCCCGCGGGGAGCAGAAGAAAGGGGACCAGCCCTGTCAGATGCCTCGGGCCCGTCGTCCAGCCCCACGACTCGTAGCTAAACGATGCGGTGAAATATAGATAGCCAACAACTAACATCGTGGTAAGAATCGCTATTGGCCGAAGCTCGGGATTGTCGCGGCGCCTGGTCCAGACGTATCGCAGCCCGATGAAACCCAGGCCGAGCCCGGGCGCCAGTGCGAGCAGCCCTCGAAGCGGCGAGAAGAGCGAGAGGAAGAGCGCGCGGGTGTCGGGCGTGCGAATGCCGAGAAACCCTCCGACATGCCAGGGCTGATAGGCTGCGTCGGCCAGGTGTCGGTATCCCGGCTCGAGGGGGCCCCCGAAGTGGGCAGCGTGGTACAGCAGCAAGAGTGGCAGGAATGGAATGGCGCCGAGGGCAAAGAGCCCGACGGCGCGAGCGGCCGAGGACTGGCGCGCTCGTGCGGACAGTAGGGCGTATACGGCCAGCAGTCCCGCGCAGAGTGCACTCGTGTATTCGGCGGTGACGGCGAGGGCTGCCAGTGCTCCGGCCGCCGACAGGGCGATTTCAGAGATCTCCGACCTCGACCACCGCCAGGTGAGGAAGAACCCAGCAAAGAGAAGGGTAGCCGTTGTCTGATGGCTCATAAACAGCAGCGAGTAGCTGAACGCCAGGGTGCCCAACGCGTAGAAGACCACCAACGCATCTGAGATCCGAGCGGTGGTGTATGTTCCGAGAAAACGCCGGAGCAGCACCAGTGAAAGCAGAGTGGGTAGAACCGTCAAGAACAGTCGTGCGGTGAAGACTAGCGGGATCTCAGGAACGAGTCGCCCTCCGACCAGGGCTCTGAGCGCGGCGTAGATTGGGACCGCAGCATAGGAAAGCAGCGGTGCCTTTGACGGATAGTAACGCCCCTGGAAGACCGAGAGGTCCCCCACGGGGCCGTACACGCGCATCGCCCGGTTGACGCTGGCTTCTCCGAAGTCGACGAGTGCGCGGGTCTGCATGAGCCGACTCAGCTCGTTCGGACTGCGGAGGGCGGGGTGGTAGGGGAAGGCGAGGCAATAGAGCAGCACAACGAGCGCGTAAGGCAGCTTTGGTTGCCAATCGGACCTCAGAGGGCGTCTGCCCCCCGCTCGCCTGTCCGAATCCGAATGACCTCATCTACAGGGAGCACAAAGATCTTTCCGTCGCCAATCTTTCCTGATCTCGCTGCCCGCTCAATCGCCTCAACCACCCGAGATGCTTGGTCGTCCTCGACGACGATCTCAATCTTTACCTTCGGCAGGAAGTCCACGACGTATTCGGCCCCCTTGTACAGCTCGGTGTGGCCACGCTGCCGGCCGAAGCCCTTGACCTCGACAGCGGTCAGACCGTGAACGCCGACCTCGCCAAGAGCGTCTTTCACATCGTCGAGCTTGAAGGGCTTGATGATCGCCTCGATCTTCTTCATCGGTTCACTCCTAAGTCGGCGCGGCCCGAGCAACCGCTAGCAGGCTCATCCCCACGGGGAGACGGAATGCGGACTCCGCACGCGCGAGGAACGGAGCCAAGCGATCATAGAGCCTGATCTGAAGACCCGGAACCGCGCGGCGCTTGAGAAGGCGGCTATTGACGTACCAGCCGGGGATCCCCAACAAGTTCAGCCACTCCAACGACTGCAACTTAAATCCGTTCGATTCGATGACGTTGCGAAGAGTCGACGGATCATAGCGCCGGAAATGCCCGATCGCCTCGTCGATGCTCCCATAGAGCCCCTGTAGGGCCGGGACCAGGACGACGAGTGTTCCGCCTTCCGGGATCACCGAGCGAAAATTTCGTACGGCGGCATTGTCGTCCTCGATGTGCTCCAGCACGTTGCTCAGCATCACCGTGTCGAGACGCTCTCCGGCGAGACCCTTCCAGTCCGTTGCTTCGACTGGAGCATGAAGCACCCGAACGACTGACGATCCGCGGAACAGGTTCCTCAGCCGCTGCGCATAGAAGGCGTCCGCCTCGAGAGCGATGACCAGTTCAGGGCCCTGCGCGATCTCTCGGGTGATTGTGCCAATACCCGCGCCGATCTCGAGGACCCTCTTGCCCAGATGAGGCCGGAGTTTGCGACCGAGCCAAGCGTTGTACCGGGGCGCCTGGTCCATTTGCAGCAGCGTGTTGTACCCCTCGTGCGTGTTGTCCGCATCGTTGTGGAAAAGACCATACCGGAGGAGGGTCGAGGTGAGCGTCCAGAGCGCTCGGGGGGATCGGGAGGGCGAGTGGCCCTGCAATCCCACTTCGCCGAAGCGAAAGCACTGGGCAGCCAGCTTGACCAAGAGTTCTGCCGTGACCGCGCTACCCTGAGAGACCAGGTTCAGAGAACGGAGCGCCTCGGTGCGGACGGCGCGGACAGGAGCAAGTGGGGAGCGGACTCGCACTCCAGCCACGGTGCGGGCCAGCGCATTGAGCGCTGCTCCTGCGGAATGGATAGTACTCCCGAGGACGACGTCCGCCTCGTCGGCCACGATGGGCTGGCAGACGGCACGTAGCTCAGGGATCGTCGGCT
>RPRB01000341.1 GCA_003818285.1 Myxococcaceae bacterium | reverse complement strand
CCGGAAGGCGGCCCCCTCCACCACCGTGACGCTGCCCACCGCGGCCAGCGCCGGCGAGGCTGACAGGAGAGCCAAGACGAGCGCCGAGCGCATCACTTGCCGAGCTTGACCTCGAGCGCGTTGCCCGAGACGCCGGTCACCGAGACCTTCTTCTTCCCCAGCGACTTTCCGTCGATCTGCTCGGCCAGCCGCGCCGCCGTGCCCAGGTAGGTCACCTCCAGCTTTCCGGTGCCACCGGCCAGCTGGGGCGAGCCGACCTCGCGCACCCCCGCGCTCCAGACCGCGAGCTGCGTGCGGAACGACTGCAGGGTCGAGAAGTCACCGGCGTTCTGGACCTGCACCACGATGCGCGCGCCGTTCTGCTCCGAGGCCCGGAGCGACTCGATGACCGCCTTCCGCACCTGCCCGGTGATCTCCTTCTCGTGTCCCTTCACGAGATTGAAGGCGCTCTCCTCGCGGGAGTTGACGCTGACGTTCGACATCTCGCTCCGGAGCTTTCCGGAGACCTTGGCCAGCTGCGCCCCGGCGGAGGTCTCGAAGACCCCGAAGTCGTAGTCGCCGGTGAGGGGGAAGGCGGTGCGCGGCTCCCCTTGCTGGACCAGCACCCCGTCCGGAGGAACGTCGCGGAAGGCCACCGTGCCGTAGAGGATGTAGTCCGCCTTGCTCAGCGTGCCGATCTCCTTCGCCTCGGTGGCACCGAGCGCCACCGCCGACGAGACCCGCACCTTCCCGGCGGCGAACGACGGGTCGATCATCGTCCACCCGTCGCGCTTGAAGGCGTCGCTCAGGACGGTGGAGGTCACCCCCGAGGTCGTGGTGACGCCCTTCTCGTCGATGGTCTGCTCCTGGAGCAGGATCACCAGCTTCCGGCCCTGCAGCCGCTTCACCAGCGCCTGCACCGCCTGGAGGTCGCGATCCAGCTCCGCGGTGCCCACCTGCGCGCGGACCTTCACCTTCACCACGTTGCGCTCGGTGGTCTGGGAGAGCACCTCGTAGCTGCGGACGTAACCCGCGCTGTGCGAGTACACCTGGTCGGAGACCAGCTGGCTGTTGACCGCCAGCGACTGCGCGCTGACCAGCACGCCGGCCACCTGCTCCACCGCGCTCCGCAGCGCCGCCTCCTTCGCCTCGCGGGCCGCGCGATCGACGTTGCCGCCGACGATGGCCGCCTCCCCCTCGGCCTCCTTGGTGACCACGGGCGGGACCTTCTCCGCCGCCCACGCGGGCGACAAGGCCAGGGTCAGGAGCAGCGCCGCGCCTCGACGTGCATGCCTCATGGGACGATGGCCACCCGGCCCTCGACCAGGGCCTTCGACGAGAGCTGATCCAGCGCCCGGGCCTCGGCCTCCGCGAGGACGATGTCCGAGCCCTGCGCCTTCTGCGCCTTGACCAGCAAGGGTGAGCCACCCAGGACCGGTGCGTTTCTCGCCTGCTCCAGGCTCTTGAAGTACCGGGCGGGGACCGCGTCCTTGCGCGCGTCCGCGCCCATGGTCTCCGCCGAGTAGAGCACCTTGCCCGAGGCGTCGAGCAGTCGCGGGGCGAGCACCGGCTGCACTCCGAGGCCGCGGGCGTCGACCAGGAGCCCGGTGTATCGGCCTTCGGTCGCCTTCGCGGGCACCGCCTGCACCGGCGCCGACCCTTGCTCGAGGACCGCCTGGGCGATCCCCGAGAGCGGTACCTCCACGTCCATCTCCACGCCCTGGTCGCTGTAGTACCGCTTCTTCACCACCTTGAAGCCCTTCACCACGCCTTCCACGCGGCCCTTCACCTCGTCCTTGGCCATCGCCTCGCCCACCGTCTTGTTGGACGAGATGTGGATGCCCTTGGCCTGGGCGATGAGGTTCCGGAAGGCGTCGAGCTGCGCCGCCTTCTCCGCTCCGAGCCTCGCCTGGGCGGGGCTGAGCGAGCGCATGTCGGGCGCGCCCGACCCGGTGGCCTTGATGACCTGACCCTGCCAGTCGACGGTGCCCTCGCGCTTGGCGGGGTCGGTCTTCGGCGGGTCGGTCTTCGCCGGCTCGGCGGCGAGGAGGGCGAGCGTCAGGACGACGGGATGCAACAGCATCGTGTCGGAGTGCCTCCACCTGCCCCCTGGGGCGCCGCGCGCATCCGCCGGCGCCCGCCAGTCGCGGGAAAGGTTCCGAAATCAGACGTGACCGGTCCGGAGCGTGTCAAGGATGGCGCCCGGGACCTGGCCGTCGCGGCTGGGGCAATCGCACCCCGGACGTGTGCACGCTCGGGCACAGCACCTACGACAGCGTTTCCGCTGTGTAGGACCTACTCCTCCGCCTCCGCGGCATCGCCCGCGTCCTCGACGAAGCGACGGATGAGCTGGCGGTGGCGCTCGGTGAGCAGCGTGAAGCGGACGCCGTCGGTCTGCGCGTTCTCCGCCTCCACCCACTCCCGCACCACCTCGCCCTCGGCGTAAATGACCTCGTTCGACCCCGGGAGCTGGAACTGCAGCCCCACCCGCTTGCCGGCGTGCTCGGGCTCGAGGAGCCTCGCCAGCCGCACTCCGCCCGGGCTGATGTCCCGCGCACGCGCGGTGTAGGGAACACCGCCGACGTACTTGTTGAGCAGGATGTCGATCTGCGCCCGCCCCGTCCTGCGTTGCTCGGCCATCGGTGAGGTGACCTCCTCCCTGGCTCCGGGGGAAGCATGCCTCCCGGGAATGACAGGCCGCTGCAGACCTGTTCACTCGCCCCGAACGGTAGGCCAGGGTGTCGATCGGTCAAGAAAACGCCCGGACTTCCTGGTAAGCGACCCGGCCACACCCACGAAGGGAATTCACGAGACATGCAACGACTGTCCTGGCTCCTCCTCGCGATCGCCACGCCGGCCCTGGCCGCCGCGGCCGACGGAGGCGTGAGCGCCACCCCGAGCAACAAGCCTGATGGCGGCGTGGCGGCCGCGCCCGAGAAGCCGGTCGGATACCTCAAGACGGCGGAGGACAAGGAGCTCTACGCGCTGGGCTACAGCTTCGGACGGAACCTCCAGGTCTTCGACCTCACCCCCGCCGAGCTGGAGATCGTCCGGAAGGCGCTCTCCGAGGGAGCGACGGACAAGAAGCCGCTCATCCCCCTGGAGACCTACGGGCCGAAGATCCAGGAGCTCGCGGCGGCGCGCCACACCCGCGCCGCGCAGAAGAAGGAGGCGCGGGACAAGCCCTACCTCGACGCCGCCGCGAAGCAGAAGGGTGCGCAGGTGCTCGCCTCCGGCGTGGTCTACATCCCGGAGAAGGAGGGCACCGGCCCGGCGCCCAAGGCCTCCGACGAGGTGACCGTCAACTACGTGGGCAAGCTCACCAACGGCACCGAGTTCGACTCCAGCTACAAGCGGAACCAGCCGCTGAAGTTCCAGCTGGACAAGGTCATCCCCTGCTGGACCGAAGGCGTGCAGAAGATGAAGGTGGGCGGCAAGGCTCGCCTGGTCTGCCCGGCCAAGGCCGGTTACGGCGAGAACGGTCAGCCCCGCGCGGGCATCCCCGGCGGCTCGGTGCTCGACTTCAACGTCGAGTTGCTGGACGCCAAGGCTCCGCCCCCGCCTCCGGTTCCCACTCCGGGCGCCTCGCCCGGCTTCACTCCGCCTCCCGCGGGAAAGTGAAGAAGACGGCCGCGCCCCGCACGTCCGCGGCCAGGAAGCAGCAGGAGCGCGCGGGGGACGTCCCGAACGTCTCCGCGCTGCGCGCCGCCCTCCGCCGCTGGACCCGGGAGTGCATCCGCCCGCCGCACCTCCGGTTTCGCCACCCCTGGCTCGCGCCGATGGCCCTCTCCGCAGCCGCGGCCCGGGTCCTCGCCGGCAGGCCCTCGGCAGGGCAGCGCGCGTCGGTCTCCGGCGACGGTTTCAGCTCCGGTGACTACTCGCTCGGCCTCTTCCACCACGACGCCAGCGAGGCCTCCATCGCCCTGCTCGAGGACGACGAGTTCCGGGCGCGCGAGGCCGAGCCCAGCAAGCCGGTCATCGCCCAGTACGCGCTGCGCTGTGCCCACGCGCTCGGGGCAGAGTGGGCGGACCGCCACCGGGTGTACTCCCGGGTGGTGGCCTTCCAGTGGTGGCAGGAACGCCACCTGACGGGGTTGCACGGGCCGGAGCCCGGACGTGCGAAGGCCCGGGACCCCTGCGACGGAGTACCCGGGCCTGTCGTGAAGGTGCGTTCAGTGCGGCGTCAGATCAGAT
>RPRB01000340.1 GCA_003818285.1 Myxococcaceae bacterium | reverse complement strand
CTTGGTGCCAGTACGGGACGGTCAGGGTGCTGGTCGAACCACGGACGGTGACCTGGATGCCACTGCTCTCCTCGTTGAGCTCGACATGCTGAAATCGCCGGGCCGCTTCATCGGGGGTGATGCCCAGCGTTCTCCCGATTTCGGCGTAGTCGAACGAGAAAGCCGTGAGGAAGGGCGCCTCGCGCTGCAGTGCGGCGACGACGCGCTGTCGGCGCTTTACGTCCTCCGGCGATGCTTCGGCGGTGCCCGGCCCGTGCTCTTCGACTTCTCGTTCCTGCCGTTCAAAGAGACGCATGGCTGCTTCGGCGACGTCCTCTCCCGGAGGGACAAGGAGCATCTCGGTCGTAGCTCACGGGGGCTCCATGGTGCAGACATCCAGGAGCAAATCAAGGACAGACACGGAAACTCGCACGGGACACGCATGTCACCATGCTTCCTCCAGCTCGGACCCGCGACGGCTCCGCTAGCCGGCGAGCGCGAAGGTCCGCGCGGGTCCAGACCTCCGTTAGGGACTCTGAAGTCTCGCCGGCAGGGGCCGGGTTGATCTCACCGCCCTGCCCGTGGGGGGCCAGCTTCCACTCAGCAGCAAGAGGCCTGAAGCGCGCGGACCGTCGCGCCTCGCCTCCGGCCGAAGGCTCATCCCGCCTCAGGGGCGTTTGGGGACGGCGGAAAGGGTCATCGAGAACGTCACGGTGCTCATGTTGCAGCCGGTCACCGTTCCGGTGCCCGTCCCGGTCAGCGCCTGGCCGTCCAGGCTGAGGGTCAGCGACCCAGAGGTAAAGGTAAGGGTGATGTTGCAGTTCTGACCCGGCAGGAGAATCGGGGCGCAGGCCATGCTGTCGCTCCACGAGGCGGAGTTGCCACTCCCGGTGGTGCGGACGCTTTGTCCGCCATTCGGACAGAAATCGTTCACCGTGCCGGTGTTGCCGCTCACCGTAACCGACGGTTCCGAGCCATAGGTGAGCGGGGAGATGCCGGGCATGTTGACCGTCGTGGCCGCGTTCCACGTCTTCGCAAAGGCGGGGTTCAATTCATCGGTGCCTCCTCCGCAGGCAAGAGCGAACAGCAGAACGGCCAGACCAGCTCGCCTCATCGGTGCACCACCTCGTCCGTGGGTTGGCTGTACTTCGCAGCGAGGGCGCTTCTGCGGCCGGCGAGTCCTCTTGTTTCGGTACCGCGTCCGATGAGCTCCACCGCAAAAAAATTACGCGGACCAGCCGCCGCATCGAGCCCCTCCTGCCGGGTCGGAACTCGCGAGTGTACTGAGCGCCGCTCTTTGTCGAAGGCCGAATTGGGTGGGGCGAAGAGGACCTGGGCAGCAGCTGGCCGCTCTCCGCGAGGGAGAACCCGATTTTCCGCTTTTGCACGGCCAGCTCGTGCGTATTCACGGGGCGGTGGGAGCTTCCAGTTCGTCTGCACGCCGCGGTGTCGGCTGCGAGCGCGCGCCGGAGCGACCTCAGGCGGTGATCGCGGCGAGCCTTCCGTTCCGGGGCAGCAGGTGATTCGATGCCCCCCACGCTCGTTCAACTTCGGGTGGACGCTGCAGCACAGGCATCGCGCTGGTTCCGGCTTCAAGCGGTGTAGCCGTCCAGGAGATGGGCGTCTCAGAGGCCAAGGTCATCCGAGGGCGGCTGAGGTCTCGATGTTTCCATCGACGGCCGCGATGATATGGAAAAGTGCCGTGACTCGCCTCGTGAAATGGACGGTCATCCTGTTCGCCGTCTTGCTGACGGTCATGTACCCCCTACCGATGGCGGGCGTCTGGCTTGTCGTCTGGGCCTTGGGGGTCGGCCGCCGCAAGGCCATCGCGGAGCGGCAAGCGCGGCCCGCGGCGGAGCGAGTTCAGATTCACGACCGGACCGATGCGCTTCGGCGTCGCTTCGAGGACATTGTCGGGCCGCCGCGGGCCGAGCACGAGCCCGGTGATTCGCCCCCGCCACTCCCGTCCGACGCTCACCGGTAAACGACTTGGCGCCCGCTTCCTCACGGGCGGCGGAAACAAGGGACCCTCCTCACGAGCCTCGCGGCGGAGGACGCTTCGTCGCACCTGGTGGAGGCGGACCGCCGCACCCGAACTAATCCAACCCGTGCTGAGTTCCTCGAAAAGACGAGTTACGTGGCACCTTTCAGCAACTCAGTCAGCTCCTGCCCACGAGGGCGCGGACGGCTGTCCCCCTCCATCCCCTCGAGCAGGAGCATGAGGCAGGCCGCTGTCGCGCAGCAGGACCCCCGGAACTCCTCTGTGGAGGCGATGGCCGCCGGGACCGCCCAGCGGTCGATGCGCTCGAAGCCGCGTGCCAGGAAGTACCGCTCGGCAGTCGCAGTGAGCAGGTAGAGCCCCCTCACGCCGCGCTCGCGTGCCAGCGCGAGCATTCGCGCGAAGAGAAGCGTCCCCACGCCGCGCGCCTGGTGCTCGGGCGCCACCGCAAAGGACCGCAAGAGGCCGGACTCGCCGGCCCGCTCCAGCCCGATGCAGCCGACAGGCTTCCCGGCCCGCTCGACCAGAAGGTACTCCTGGCGCGCCGTCGAGAGGTCAGCCGAAAACAGCGAGCCCGTGGCGAGGAGAGCCCGGAGGGTGGGTTCGTCCCCTGCCGATGCGAGCCGTATGGAGAGCTCCTCGTCCGTCATGCTCCCGTCGACGCCGTCAGTTGCGCCCCGGCCTCTCGTCAAGCGGCCCGCGCCTGCCGCCCCTTCCACCCTGCCCGCTTCAGCGTGCTGTACATGGTGGGCAGGCTCACCTTGAGCTCCTTGGCGAGCGCCGATGCCACAGCTCCGTTCTCCACCCGCTTCCGGAAGCCAGCGGCCTGCTCCTCGGTGAACTTGAACGCCCGTCCGCGCTTCGCCACGGCCGCGCTCGGCACTCGCGCAATCCGGCCTGGACGAAGCCGCGCGCCGCGGCCCGTCCATCCGGCCTGGGCTTGATCCGATCCCGTGGACAGTCTGACTAGGCCGCTGCCCTCACTGACCTTCTCCCGAAAGACTGGACGGAAGTCGAGTTGAGGATTTCGCTCGGTTGAGCCTTGCTGGAGAGGACGACGCCGATGCGGAAATCGCGGTTCACCGAGGAGCAGATCGCCTACGCCATCCGGCAGGTCGAGCAGGGGACGCCGGCCGTGGCGCTGTGCCGGAAGATGGGCATCAGCGAGCAGACGTTCTACGCCTGGAAGAAGAAGTA
Organism: Myxococcaceae bacterium; assembly: GCA_003818285.1. GTDB lineage: Bacteria > Myxococcota > Myxococcia > Myxococcales > Myxococcaceae > RPRB01. The sequence continues at coordinate 1,014 of RPRB01000340.1, read as the reverse complement.
CGCCGGGGTGGGGCTGACCGAGCTGCGCCGGGTGAGGCAGCTCGAGGATGAGAATCGCCGGCTGAAGGGCGTGGTGGCGGACCTGACGCTCGACAAGCACATGCTCCAGGAGGTGCTCCGAAAGAAGTTCTAAGCCCGCTGCCCTCCGGCAACGCGCAGACTGGATCGTCGGCGCATTCCGGGGGAGCAAGCAGCGGGCTTGCAGGCTGATTCGTCTGGGCCGTTCCACGTACTACTGGCGAAGCCGGGCCAAGGACCAGACGCCCCTGCGGCGGCGGCTCCGGGAGCTCGCCGAGGCGAGGCCCCGGTTCGGCTACCCGCGGCTGCACGTGCTTCTCCGCCGCGAGGGCTGGAAGGTGAACATCAAGCGCGTCTACCGCCTCTACAAGCTCGAGGGGCTGGGCGTCCGGACGAAGAAGCGGAAGAAGCGGGCGAGCCACCTGCGCATCGTCCCGAGCCCGCCGACGAGGCCGAACGAGCGCTGGAGCATGGACTTCGTCCAGGACAGTCTCCTCGATGGGCGGACGTTCCGGGCGCTGACGGTCGTCGACGTGCTCACCCGGGAGTGCCTGGCGGTCCACGCCGACTGCTCGCTCTCCGGGCACAAGGTGGCGGCCGCACTCGACGAGGTCGCCGCGACTCGCGGGTATCCGAAGGGGATCACCGTGGACAACGGGACGGAGTTCTTCTCGAAGGCGATGGACGCCTGGGCCTACCGGCACCAAGTGAAGCTCGACTTCATCCGCCCGGGCAGACCCATGGACAACGGCTACATCGAAAGCTTCAACGGACGGCTCCGGGACGAGTGCCTGAACGCTGAGCTATTCTCTGACCTCCTTGATGCTCGGACGAAGCTCGACGCCTGGCGGCGGGACTACAACGAGCAGCGCCCGCACAGCTCGATCGGGAACCTCACCCCGAGCGAGTTCGCCGCCACCGTGAGGACGAACGAGGGCTCGAAAGAGGCAATTTCCTCAGGCTAGAAACCGTCCAGTTTTCGGGGGGAGGTCAGGT
>RPRB01000339.1 GCA_003818285.1 Myxococcaceae bacterium | reverse complement strand
GAGAACTACGCCATCGACACCAAGAACACCGACCCGAACAAGGGCCCGATGAGCAACGACCCCGCGCTCTACGACGACAAGGAGCTGTTCAACCTCCTGTAGTCGCCGCGGGCTTCAGCCAGCCGTACGCCTCGCGCACCGCGGCGGGTCCTCCCTGCTCGAGGACTCGCCCGTGCGTGAGGACGATGCGATCGAAGTCGAGCGCGAGCAGTCGCTCGAGGCTCCTCCGCGTCGCCCGGCGGTCCCGGTACGCCGGACGGAAGAAACGGCTGAAGCCGACCCGGCCGCGGATGCCCGCCGCACTCAGGTACAGCCGCGTCGGGAGATGCGGGCTGCTATCGAAGTTCTCCACGAGGTCCGCGCAGACCAGCGTCCGGGTGGGGCGGTGCACGAAGACGGTCTCGTCGAGCACCGACCCATCGATGTGGACCGGGGTCAGGACGCCGCCCCACTCGGGGTCCGGCCTCTCGGAGAGCTCGGCGTCGATGCGCACCTCGGGTCGCTTGCGGCGCATCGCCGCAGGGGCGTGCACCCTGGCCGAGGGCCACCGCTGGATGGCGTCGGTCACGTAGAGGTGGTGGTAGAGGTTCGGCATCACGATGTGCTCGATGGGCCCCTTGGCCTGGATCTCTTTGGCCAGGAGGTCGTCCACCGCCACCACCGAGTGGAGCCAGAGACCGCCCGCGGGCAGACGGATCACCGTCATCCGGGTACCGAGGTGCAGGCCGAGGAAGCGATGGGGCACCGCGACGGCCCAGAGACCCTCGGCGTGCGGGACGAGCTCGCTCATCCGCAGAAGTGACGGATGGCGGCCTCGAGGATCTCCTCGCATCGGACCAGCTCGGCGACGGGCACGTACTCGCCGGTCTGGTGCGCCACCTGGATGTTCCCCGGACCGAAGACGACGGAGCGGGCGCCGAGCGCCGTCATCTGGGGAGCCTCGGTGCCGAAGCTGACCGTCGCCGAGCCCTGGCCGCTCTGGGCTTCGAGGAACGTCACCACCTCGGCGGACCCGGGCGTCTCGACGCCGCGGTCGGTGCGGAGGATGCGCATGCGGACCTCGCAGCCGGGCTCCTCGCGTCGTAGCTGGAACATGAGCTGCTCGATGGCGTAGGGGACGGCCTCCACGGGCTGAGCGGGGATGGGTCGCCACTCGAGCGTGAAGCTGCAGCTTCCGGGGATGACGTTCTTCGCCCGGCCCCCCTGGATCAGCCCGACGTTCAGCGTCGTGTAGGGTGGCTCGAAGGAGGGATCGGTCTCGCCGCGGAGGGGGCCGCGGGCGTAGGCCTCGATGCGGCTCAGAAGGCGCGCGGCGCGGAAGATCGCCGAGGCGCCGGTGTCCGGGTAGGCGCTGTGGCCCTCCTTGCCCGAGACCTCGATCTCGGCGAGGCAGTAGCCCTTGTTGGCGCGGATGGGACGGAGCGAGGTCGGCTCGCCCACGATGGCGTTCCGGGCGGCGCCGCGGCGGGCCTCGAGCAGCATCTTCGCGCCGAGGCAGCCCACCTCCTCGTCGGCGGTGAAGATGAGGCCGAGCGGCTTCTTCACCACCCCGCGCGTCCGCTCGGCGGCGAGCAGGGCGCAGGCGACGAAGGCCTTGGTGTCGCAGGCGCCTCGGCCGTAGAGGCGATCGTCCTTGCGGGTCAGCTTCAGTGCCTCGGCCCAGCCCGAGTCGTAGGGCACGCAGTCGGTGTGGCCCACCAGTGCGAGCTCGGGCACCTCCCCCGCGCCGTGGGTGAAGGCGAGGAGGTTCACCTTCTCCACTCCGGCGTCGTCCGGATAGTGCTGGCGTTCGCAGCGGAAGCCGAGCGCCGTCAGCCGCGGTTCGATCCACTCGATGAGCTTCCCATTCGGGAGACGGCTGGTGGTGTCGAAGGCCACCAGCGCTCGCAGCGTCTCCTCCAGCCGTCCCTCCACCTCGCTCACGCGAACGTCCTCCGGCACAGCGCTGTGAACTCCCGAGCCGAGTCCTCGTCGAGGGCATGGCGCCCGCCTCGCAGCACCCGTTCGCCCTGGACCCAGGTGTCGGTCACCGCCGAGGCAGGCCCGGAGAAGACAACCGTCGCGAGGAGCGCGTCGTCCGGAGCGCCGAGCAGCGCTGGATGGCCGAGATCCACCGCGCACAGGTCCGCCGGGCGGCGCGGGGCGAGCCGGCCCACGTCGAGGCCGAGACTCCTCGCTCCGCCATGAGTGCCGATCTCGAGCAGGGTGCGGGCGAGCGCGTCGGGACCCTCACCGGTCGAGGGAAGAGCCAGGCGGCGTCCGCGCTGGAGGCGGAGGTGACCCTCCAGCGCGCGGAGCTCGCCGAAGGGATCGATCTCGCTTTGCCCGTCGGTGCCGATGCAGAGTGACGTCCCGGCCGCGGCGAGCCCGTCGGCAGGGAGGATGCCGTCTCCAAGGTCGCGCTCGGTCAGTGGGCAGGCGCACACGCTCGAGCGGCCGAGGAGCGAGACCTCCTGCCGCGCGAGATGCACCGCGTGCACGGCGGTGAAGCGTTCGTCCAGCAGGCCGATCTCGTGCAGGAACTCGACCGGGCGGCGTCCGTGCTCGGCGAGGCAGGCTTCCACCTCGCGTGGCTGCTCGGCGACGTGCATGTGCACCGTGCTGGGCCGGGCGCGGGCCACGGCCTCGAGCCACGACCGCGGGACCGCGCGCACGCTGTGAGGAGCGGCGCCCACGGTGACCAGGGGATCGGCGCGCACGCGCTGCTCGAGGGCGGAGATGGCGGCGAGGAAGAGGTCGGGATGGGAATCGTAAAAGCGTCGCTGGCGTGTCTCGGGCGGGGCGTTGAAGCCCGGCCGCGCGTACCCGACGCGGAGGAGGTGGATGCGCAGCCCCACCTCGCGCGCGGCGGCGATCACCCGGAGCGCGAGCTCGAGCGGGTCTTCGTACGGGCGGCCGTCGGGCGCGTGATGGAGATAGTGGAACTCGCCCACGGTGGTGATGCCGGCGTGGGCCATCTCGAGGAAGGACTGGCGGGAGGCGATGGCGAGGCCATCCGGGTCCAGGGCTTCGGCGACGCGGTACATGGTCTCGCGCCAGGTCCAGAAGTCGTCCTGGGCCCGCCCCGCTCCGGGAGCCTGGGTGCGGCCACGGAGGAGCCGCTGGAAGGCGTGGCTGTGGGCGTTGACCAGGCCCGGGAGGAGCAGCTTGCCGGGGAGGCGCTCGACCGTGGCACCCGGGGGTGGGACGGCGGCGGCGTCGCAGGTGCCGTCCGCGGCGATGGCGAGCGCCACGTCGCGCACGAGACGGCCCCCCCAGACGAGGGCCTCGGGCTGGAGCCAGCGGGAAACCACCATGGGCAGCGAGGCACCCTAGCAATGCGCTCGTGGCGGGAGCGAGGGGGCGGGCACACGCGTCAACGCAGATGCGACGCGTGGACTGCATGCACACCCTGGGATGCCCAACGACGAGGAACTTCTCAGGAGGCGTGCATGGAGGCAGATCGGTTGGTGGAGAATCAGGTCCGGCGGGTTCCGCCGTCCCTGCTGGTGGGGCTGGCGCTCGGATCGATGGCGCTCTCGGCGGCGTTCGCGGTGGCAGGCAAGCTGAAGGTCGCGAACTTCATCGGGCAGTGGGTGCCGTCGCTGCTCATCCTGGCGACGTTCGACCGGCTGATGCAGGCCGAGACCGGGTCCCCGGCACGGGCAGCGAGCGAGCTCCCGAACGGGGTGGTCGGCTCCAGGGCGGGCGCGAGCGTCGGCTCGACCGTGGGTGGCACCACGGCGCCCACCCGGACGCCCGGGCTGTAGGGCGGCGGGGCGCCGACCGGAGGAGACCCGTCCCGGCGGGTCCGTCCGGGGACGTGCCAGTACCGAGGCGGTGACGAGGGATTCGGGTGGCCCCGGACCGAGGCCTCCTGTAACGAGGTGTTTCGTAACCGTAACGAGGTGTTTGGCACCTCGGAGCGGGCACCTCGGAGCGGCACCGACTCGCCACCCGAAGTGGTCACCTCGTTCGGGTCCGCTCCCGACGGTGGGGACTTCGTCCGTGGGAATCTCCAGATCCGGACGGGAGTCCGCGATCGTGTACCTGTCGTCGTGCAAAGCGCGGGCGTTGTCGGCAGGTCCGTAACGAGGTGTTTGGCACCTCGTGAGGCACCTCGTGAGGGCGCCTCGTGACGGGACTCCTGCCGCGCGGCCGAGTCCGGACGTCCGGTGCGGGGCTTCTCCGTGCCGCAGCCCTTTGCGAGACCCGGGGTG
>RPRB01000338.1 GCA_003818285.1 Myxococcaceae bacterium | reverse complement strand
GAGCTCCGCGGTCAAGCTCTCGACATAGGTTTCGGTGACATCCAGCGCATCGAGCCCTCTGGCCTTGGGCGGGTCCTTCAGCTTCCCCACGAGATCGAACTTCCGGAGCGTCTCGCGGATCAGATAGGGCCGGTACGTCTTGTCGACGAAGGTGTCGATCTCGGCATCGAGGCGGGCGAAGTACTGGCGGGCGAGCGCGACGTGGGCCGCGTGGACGGTGGCGACATCGCGTCCGACGGTCGCGGAGAGGTGGACCGCCTGCTTCGGCGTGGACGCGCACGCACCCAGGAGTGCGGCGAGCAGCAGGGCCACGCTCGGCAGGACCGGTCCGTCATGGATGGTCCCTGTCATCCCCACACCCTAAAGCTCCAGGGCGACAGCGCGCGCTGGGGTCCCGTCCGTCAACGGCGGTTCACGCGGAGACCCGCCCGGCGGCACGAGCAGTACGCAGCCAGCCGGCCTCTGCTTGCAGATCCGGGAATGGGCGCAGAGAGTGTCGCGCATCCCCACCGAGACGAGGTGTGGACCGCTGAAGGAGATCCTCCGATGCCCGACTACGAGTTCTTCTGCCGGAGGTGTAGCAAGCAGTTCACCGCGCACATGAGCATCGAGGAGCACGATCGCCGGGTGGCCGACTGTCCCGAGTGCAAGAGTGACCAGGAGGTCCAGCGGACCCTCAGTCACTTCAACGTCCAGACGACCAGGAAGTCCTCGGCTTACAAGTAGTGCCGCACGCGCTCGGGGGTGCCCGGGAGATCTTCGTTCCCCGGCGAGCTCGCCCGTCCGGATTCGAACCGCGCTATCATCCCTCCGCTGGCCGGTCGCGAGGTCGGCCGAAGGGGAGGGTGTCGTGACCCACGACCCTCGAGCTGGTGCGGCCGGAAGCTCGCCCGGGCCCGCAACCGAGGTCGCTCCGACCGTTCCCCGGCAAGATCCCAACGAACCGAACGCCGGCCTCGGCTCCGTCACCGAGGCCCTGGACGCAAGTTCTTCGGGCCGAGCTCCGGGGCTGCGGCCCGGCGAGCTCCTGGCCGAGCGATTCACGATCCTCCGCTTCGTCGCCCGCGGAGGCATGGGGGAAGTCTACGAGGCCCAGGATCTCGTCCTGCGCACGCAGGTGGCGCTCAAGACCATCCTTCCCGGCTTCGCCGAGGATCCGAAGTCACTCGACCGGTTCCGCCGCGAGGTGCTCCTCGCCCGCCGGATCAGCCATCCGAACGTTTGCCGCATCCACGAGCTCTACTCGACGCGGACCTCGACCGGCGAACCGCTCCACTTCCTCACGATGGAGTTTCTGGACGGCGAGACCTTGACCCAGCGTCTCCATCGCCACGGACCGATGAGCACCGACGAGCTCCTGCCGGTTCTCCGGCAGGTCTGCGCCGCCCTCGACGCGGCCCATGCCGAGGGCGTCGTTCACCGTGACTTCAAGCCGAGCAACGTGATGCTCGTGGCCCGCGAAGGCGATGGCACCCGTCCCGGCGGTGTCAGAGCGGTGGTCACCGACTTCGGGATCGCGCGCTCGCTCCTGGCGGATCCGGGGGCGGCCGAGAAGGTCACCGGCGTCGGCCTGCTGGGGACCCCGGAATACATGGCGCCGGAGCAGGTCACCGGCGGGGAGGTCGGCCCCGCGGCGGACATCTATGCGCTGGGGGTGGTGCTCTACGAGGCGCTCACCGGCAAGACCCCCTTCCCCGGGGCGACTCCGCTGGAGTGCGCGGTCCGGCGCGTCAACGAGAGACCGACTGCGCCCCGGGAGCTCCTTCCTCGGCTTCCGGGGGAGTGGAACCGGGCGATCCTGAGATGTCTCGAGCAGGACCCCGCCCGGCGGTTCTCCACGGCGAGTGACCTGGTGGAGGCCCTGGATCATCCCGGGATGCGGCGCCGCCGGTTCCTCGTTCCGGTGGCTGTCATTGCGGGCATCCTCGCGGTCGGAGCTGCCGGCGCGGCCTGGTGGGGAGCCCTTCATCGAGCGCGACACGACGAGCGCTGGCTCCGAGCAGAGGTCATTCCCGAGCTTCATCGCCTCGCGGACTCCGACCAGCTGCTGGCGGCGCAGCTCCTGGCGATGAAGGCGGAAGCCGAGTTCCCTGCGAACCAGGCCCTGAAGGACGCGTGGCATACCTTCAGCCTCCTGGCCACGGTCCGATCCGAGCCCGCCGGCGCCAGGGTCTCGTTCCGGGACTACCAGGGAACGGATCCGGTGTGGCATCCGCTGGGCACGACACCCTTCACGATCCGCTTCCCGCGCGGGTTCTACCGCGTGCGCCTCGAGCTGGAGGGACACCGGACCGCCGAGTTCGCAGGTGGATGGTCGTCCTTCGCGCGCCCCATTCTCCTGGACCGCCTCGAGGCTCATGGAGAGGACCTTGTCCACGTCCCGGGTGAAAGCTTCCGACCCAACGATCGAGGCAGCGCACTCGAGCTCGAGGATTTCCTCATCGACAAGCACGAGGTGACGAACCGCCGCTACAGGGCCTTCGTCGACGCGGGGGGATACCAGAGGCCGGAGTTCTGGCGCCATGCATTCGTCAAGGACGGACGCACGCTCGGGTGGGAGCAAGCGATCGCGCAGTTCAGGGATCGAACCGGGAGGCCGGGACCGGGCACCTGGGAGCTGAGCAGCTACCCGCGGGGCCAGGACAGCCATCCGGTGGGCGGATTGAGCTGGTACGAGGCAGCAGCGTTCGCGGCGTTCGAGGGGCGGGACCTGCCCACCATCCACCACTGGAAGCGAGCCGCGGGCTTGTCCGCCGCACGATGGATCATCCCGGCGAGCAACTTCTCCGAGAAGGGCCCCGCACCCGTCGGGCAGTACCAGGGCCTGAGCGTCTCGGGAGCCCTGGACATGGCGGGCAACGTGCGAGAGTGGTGCTTCAACGAAGGCGCCGGTGGCCTGGTGGGGCGCATCATCGCCGGCGGAGGGTGGGACCAGCCGTCCTACACGTTCGCCAACGACAGGTTCGTCCAGTCGCCGTGGGACCGGTCACCCGCCAACGGCGTGCGCCTGATGACGTTCCTCAAGCCGGAACCGAACCTCGAGCAGGCCCGCCAGCCGGTGATCACGATGGTTCGCGACTATTCGAAGGAGATGCCTGCCGGGGACACGGAGTTCCGCATCTACCGGCGGATGTACGATTACGACCGGCGGCCCCTGAAGGAAGTCATCCAGGCGAGAGAGCCGGGAATGGACTGGGTGCGGGAGCGCGTGACCTTCGACGCCGCGTATGCAGGAAGCCGAGTCACAGCGTATCTTTTCCTTCCTCGAAGCTCCCGGCCCCCGTACCAGACCATCCTTTACTTCCCGGGGACCGTGGCGACGGAGCTGAAGTCCTTCGACGAGGACTTTGCCTTCTGGGACTTCATCATCCGGAGCGGCCGGGCGCTGATGTATCCCGTCTATCGGGGAACCTTCGAGCGGCAGGACGAGCTCGACACCAGCGTGGCCGAGGAGACGGTGGCCTACCGGGACGCGGTGATCCAGTGGACGCAGGACCTCCGCCGGAGCATCGACTATCTCGAGACCCGGGAGGACATCGATCGGGAGAGGCTCGGGTTCTTCGGCTTCAGCTGGGGCGGTGCGATGGGTGGCCTGATTCCGGCCGTGGAATCGCGGCTCAAGGTCTCCGTGCTTCACGTGAGCGGACTGAACCCGGCCCGGCCCCTTCCGGAAGCGGATCCCTTCAATTTCCTGCCGCGGGTGAAGATCCCGACGCTGATGCTCAACGGCCGCTACGACGCCATATTCGCGCATGAGTCTTCACAGCTCCCGATGTTCCGGGGCCTCGGAGCACCCGTCGGCCTGAAGCGGCACATCATCTACGAGGCGGGGCACTTCGCGCCGCGCGACCAGCTCATCAAGGAGACGGTCGACTGGTACGACCGGCACCTGGGACCGGTCACTTTCCCGCGGCCTCTCTCCGGATCGGAGACGCAGCGCGCCTCACCCCCGTGAGCCTCTTCTGTTGATACCGTCAGTCCCGCTCCAACGTCGGGAGGCTCCGTGGCCTGGAAGGCGCCGTTCGTGGCGGTCTCGCTGCTGTGGTTCTGCGCCTCCTGGGCGACTCCGGCCAGCGCGCAGGGGAGCTCCAAGCCCAAGGTTCGGGCGATCACGGGCTTCGTGCGCCTGGATCGCGTTCAGTACGCCCCCGAGGTCACCGAGGCTCTGGAGGTCCTGCGCGGCGCAAAGCGCGAGTTCGAGAAGCAGGGCTACGAGGTCGAGACCCTCCG
>RPRB01000337.1 GCA_003818285.1 Myxococcaceae bacterium | reverse complement strand
TGGAGGAACTCGTGGAGGATGTCCGGGGTGTTGGGCCAGAGGTTGGGCCTCATCGCGTCCGCCCATTCCGGACGCCGCAGCTCCTGGAAGTACTCGGTCAGCTCGTGCTTGTGGTTCCGCCAGGTGAAGTAGGTGTAGCTCTGGCTGAAGCCGACCTTGGCCAGGGCGCGCATCAGCTTGGGCCGGGTGAAGGCCTCGGAGAGGAAGACCAGGCCCGGATCGCGCTCCCGCGCCTCGCGGAGCAGCCACTCCCAGAAGGGCAGGGGCTTGGTGTGCGGGTTGTCGACGCGGAAGATGCGGACGCCCTTGTCCACCCAGAAGAGGACCACCTCCAGCAGCGCCGGCCAGAGCGTTTCCCGCCCGGTCCCGAGGAAGTCGAAGTTGACGATGTCGTCGTAGCGCTTGGGTGGGTTCTCGGCGGTCTTGATGGTTCCGTCCGGCCGGTGCTGGAACCACTCCGGATGCTCGGTCACCCAGGGATGGTCGGGCGAGAGCTGGAAGGCGAGATCCAGCGCCACCTCCAGCCCGTGCTCGGCGGCGCGGGCGACGAAGCGGCGGAAGTCCTCCACCGTTCCCAGCTCCGGATGGACGGCGGTGTGGCCGCCCTCGCGGGCACCGATGGCCCAGGGGCTCCCCACGTCGCCGGGCGACGCCTTGGGGGCGTTGTTCTTTCCCTTCCGCCCGGTGCGGCCGATGGGGTGGATTGGCGGAAGGTAGACGACGTCGAAGCCGAGCCGCTCGATCTCGGGGAGCAGGGCTTCGGCATCGCGGAAGGTGCCGTGGCGCTCCCCGTGGGCTGCGCTCCGGGGGAACAGCTCGTACCAGGCGCCGCCGCGGGCGCGTTCGCGCTCCACCAGCACCGGCCGCTCGAGCGGGTCGCGCCGGCCGATGCTCCGGTCCGGGTAACGGGCGGCGGCGTCGACGACGCGCGCCTCGGTGGCCCGGGCGATGCCATCCATCGGCGGGCCCTCGAGGATGCCGGCCGCCTCGTCGAGGAGCTGAGCATCGTGGCTGGCGTGCACGGCGTCGGCGCGCGCGGCGCAGGCGCGGAGGAGAGCGGCGCCCTCGAGGAGCTCGCTCTGGACGTCGCGGCCCACGGCGACCTTGCGCTCCAGCTCGGAGACCCAGCTCCGGTAGAGGTCCGGCCAGGCCTCGATGGTGAAGACCACGCGCCCGGGCGGGCCGAGGGTGACATCCGCGGCCCAGCGGTCGTTCCCCAGCGGGTGCATGGGGCAGGCGCGCCAGGGGCCGGCGTCGGGTCCGGGCGAGACCTGGCGCCACCAGACGACGGCGGCGAGGACGTCGTGTCCTTCCTTGAAGATGTCGGCCTCGACGTGGAGCGGCTCGCCGGCGATGCGCTTCACCGCGGAGCGACCGGCGTCGAGCTCGGGGGTGACCGCCTCGATGACCATGCTCGCCGCGCGGCCGGAGCTCTCGGCCGGGCGGACCACCCGGGGCCGGACCGGGATCGGAGCGCGCTCGGACTCTCCGCCGTTTCCGGCGCTGCCCCGGGCGATGGGAGTGGGCGATTCCTGGGGGGCGGTCTCGTCCTGCAGCGGGGCGGTCTCGTCGCGCGGAGCCATGCTGGGACCCAAGCTGTACACGATGCGGTGGACGACCCTCCGGACGACAGAGATGTCCGGGAACATGGAGTGTTCACCGCCGAGCGGAGCCGTTTCAACGCGCCCGGGCGTTCCGACCTGGCGGGACAGGTCTGGGGGTGTCCTGCCCTGGGTAGATGTCGGGTCCGTGAGGGCGTGAGTGCCCGGGCGGGGAACCCGCTGGCCTCTCCGTGGACGCCGGCGGGTTGTCGCGAGCGAGAGCTTCGGGTGCGCGCAATTCGCCGAGAGCTTCGAGGAGGACCGAGCTCGCTGGTTCCCGAGGCCGTTCGGGAACCAGTTTGGAACGGTAGCGGGTCGGCGCGACGTCTCGTGACCATACGGTTCGTTCCCTCCGGGTTCCCAGACGGGCTTGGAGGGCCATCTTGGAGCGGTCCCGCCTGGGAGCAGGTCGCCGCGCCCTCGGGACCGTTCCATTTGGGTTCCCGAACGCGCTTGCAGGATCAATTCCAGTGCGTGCGTCCAGACCGTTCGGGCCCCTGCCCGCTGCTGCACGAGCCCTCACGTGAGGGAGGCCGCCTCGCGCGGCGAAGAGCGTGGGCTCGACGGCCGAGATGCGTCCTCATCGAAAGCCTCCGACCGGGCGAGCGTTCCAGAAAGAGCCTGGAACCGCGCACGGGAACCCGGATGGAACGGTCCGGCGAGCTTCAAAGCTCCTTCCGGGGCTGAGCGTTTCAAAATGGTTCTGGAAACGCGTTCGGGGATCCGAATCGAACGTTTCCGATGGTCACTCGACCTGGGAGGGACGCACGACCGTTCCAAACTGGTTCGGGAACCACGTACCGTCCGCCCGCGCAGCTTCCCCTGAGCGCTCGAGGTCGCGCAGGCCGTTCGGGATTGCCCGTCCGGCGGATCTCGGCCGCCGGGCGGCGCCCCGGGCCGGTCGGCTCGACGTCACCCGCCGCGGGCTTCCTGCTCCAGCGCCGCCTCGGTCGCCCGGAGCAGCGGCTCGGCCGAGACCGGGGATCCGGTGGCGTGCACCATCCAGAAGTCCGGAGTCACCCGGCCGAAGGAGGCGACGCGCTCGAACTCCGCCCCCGACCTCGGGCCCTTCAGCTTCTGGTCCAGCTGGAAGGCGATGACCCGCCCCAGGGGATACGCGGGCAGGTAGAGGAACGAGGGCGCGATGATGTGAGAGTAGATGCCGAGCAGGGTGGAGTCCTTCTCGCCCAGCACCGGCGCGTAGTGACGGTTCCAGAGGTCGCGGGCGATGCCGACCGTCGCCTCGCGGAGCTGGGCGGCCGTCGCGTCGGGGTGCTCGTACATCCAGTGCCACACCGCCATGTCCAGCAGGGCGACGCCGGAGATCTCCCAGGCCTGCCAGAAGTCGTTCAGCACGCGGAGCCGCTCGTCGGCTGCGCTCGGCTTGCCGAGCCCGAGCAGCTCGAGATCGTGGGCCTGGAAGGTGAAGGCCAGCGCCTCGGTGAAGGCGTTGCCCGGGACGCCGGCGAGGAGCGTGCTGTCCACCTCGTAGAGCGAGAAGAGCTGCTCCACGTTGTGGCCCATCTCGTGGACCGCGATGTTGTAGCCCTTGTAGTCCATGCCCCCCGGGGCGACCCGGGTGCGCAGGTGCGGCAGGTCGCCCCGCCGTGCGGCCTGGAGCGCATGGCCGGAGCCGCGGGCCGGGTCCACCACGATGTGCTCCGCCAGCCACTTCGCCTTCGCCGGGGTGAACCCCAGCCCACGCAGCAGCCGCGGCATGTCCTTCGCGTACGCCTCGGGGGTGGGGTAGCGCTTCCGGGTCAGCGCATCGAGCTTCGCCTCCGGGTGGCGGGCCCGCGCGAGGAACCCGGCGTACCAGAGGTCGTGCGGCTCGAGCGGCCGTCCCAGCCGCTGCTGGACGAGCGCGGCCACCCGCGGCGCGAGCGGCGAGGAGACGATCGATTCCAGCAGCGCCCGGAAGCGCGGCTCGGGAATCTCGTAGTCGAGGCGGAACCGGCGGTCCATCTCGGTGGGCGCGGTGTCTTAAAAATAAAACAGCCGCCGCGCGGCCTGGAAGTTCCGGAGGAGGTGGGCGTAGCGGGTGTCCGGCTCCCGCTCGGTGGACACCGCGAGCGGCGGGATGCCTTTGCCGGTCTGCGACGCGGGCCGGGGCTCGACGTCAGCGGCCGGGGCGGCGGCCACCATGTTCTTCACCGGGTCCCAGTCGAGCCGTGGATCGTCGATGACCGCGCGAGGAATCTCCTGGGTCACGATGCGCTCGATGGCCGCGCGGAGGAGCCGCTGCCGGACCAGACCCGTCTGACCCTCGGCGTAGTCGGCCTTGATCTGGTCCCGCAGGTTCCAGTGGCTGAGCAGCCGCTTGCCCTTCGGGAAGGGCCGCTGGCCATCGGAGGTCACCAGGTGGTGGACCCAGAGGTTGTAGCCGGCGATGTACGCATCGCCGGCCGCGGATGCCTCCGCCCGCTGGGCGAGGGCCGCGCCCGAGGGACGAGTCGCGAACCGGCCCGCCAGCCGCGCCTCGGCCCACCGGGTGCGGGACCAGCCCGGCCCCTGCGCCACCGCCTCCTCCAGCGTGTCCAGCGGCCAGTTGAGGAGCACGGTGAAGGCGACCTTCGAGGAGAACAGGTCGTCCTGGAGGTGGGCGCCCGGGTCGGTCGCCGCGAGCAGCGTGTCGATGGGGAGCTCCGGGCCCCGCTCGAGCTCCGCCCCGGCGCGCCAGGTGCGGCCGATCTCGAGTAGATGCCCGTCGG
>RPRB01000336.1 GCA_003818285.1 Myxococcaceae bacterium | reverse complement strand
GACGACGCTCGATGCGGACAGCGACAGCTGGAGCCCGCCCCCGCCCCCGTCCCCGCCTCCACCTCCTCCGGGGCCTGCTGGCGCGGCCGGCGTGCCGAAGCAGGCCCACGCGGCGATCACCGACGCGCCGAGCAGGACGACGACGAGGGGACTCGTGGATCGCGTTCGGTCCATGATGATTCTCGCGCCGCCCGTCCCATCCCTCCCTCGGTCACTCACGAGAGCGCGATGGGCCCGCGTATAGCGCGTTGATGCACGGACGGCGTCGGGTCGCTCGCGACCCGCCCTTCTTGCCGGGCTGCCTTTTTTTCACGCCCTGCCCGGCGTGCGCTCAGGCGGCTGTCCGCTCCGGCCCGAGGGGCTGGAAGGTCCGCTGGAGACACGCCTGGAAATCGAGTGGCGGAGTCCACCCGAGCACCTCGCGTGCTCGGCGGTTCGTGAACCGGAGCGGCTTGAGCCGGGACTCGAAGCGGACCGGGATGAGGATCTGCGGCAGCTTGAGGTTCCGCCGGAACACCGCGCCGAAGGCGAGCTGCACCACCCGGTGCGCGAGCCGGTAGGGGACGGGAATCCGGAACCCTCGCTGGCCGGTCCCCCGGAGGTAGTCGCCGAGGAAGGACCAGATCCGCTCGCCCTCGCCGTCCACCACGTTGAGGGTCTGCCCCCGGGCGCGAGGGTCCACCGCGGCCAGGGCGAAGAGGTCCGCGCAGTTCTCCACGTGGGTCATCGGCACGTGGGTGAACGGTCCGATGACCAGGTGGACGCGCGCCACCTGAAGCCCCAGCGCCGCGAGGTACGCGTGATCCCGCCCCCAGATGAACCCGGGGCGCAGGACGGTCAGGTCCCAGCCGTGCGCGGCGGAGGCCCTCCGGGTCACGCGCTCCTGCCACGACTTGGCGACCGAGTACCCGTCGCGGGCGTACAGGTCCGGGACGGGCTCGAGCGGCGAGTCCTCGTCCAGGGTGCCGTCGATCGCGCTCCAGTCGTAGACGCTGAAGCTGCTCGCCAGCACCACCCGCCGGCAGGGCGTCCCGGCCATCGCCTCGAGAAGCCGCTCGGTGCCCACCACGGTGGCGGCGAACTGGGCGTCCTCTCCGCCGCTGACCGCTGCCGCCAGATGGACCAGGACGTCCACGCCGTCGAACGCGCGCTCGAGGTCGCGGGAGGAGCGCAGATCCGCCCGGTACACCTCCACCGAATCCGGCCAGCCGAGCGACTCCACCCGCGCCGCCGGCCGCACCATCGCCCGGACCTCCGCGCCTCTGCCGAGCAGGGCCGTGACCACGTGGCGTCCGAGGAACCCACCCGCACCGGTGACCAGCGCCTTCACGCTCTGCCTCCCTCGCGCCCCCCGGCGAGCCGGAGCGGCTGTGCCGCGGACTCCTCCCCGGCGGGCTTCAGCGCCTCCACCAGGCGGTTGACCTCCAGGACCTGCTCGAGCGTGACCGGCAGCTCGGTCCCGTGCTGCAGCGCCCGGTAGACCTGCGCGAGCAGCTCGAACAGTCCCTCGTAGCTGCCCGGCCCGCCGGTGAACTTCCGGAGCAGCGTCCCCACCGCGGCGCGTGCCACGTCCTTGCCCTCCATGAGCCCGTTCACGAACGGCCGGAGCGGCTTGGGGCCCGGGCGCAGCCCGTCGAACGTCACCCGGGTCTCGAACAGATTGGCGCTGGCCTGCATCCGGGTCCCGTGCACCCGGAGCCAGAAGGAATCGGGCTGGGACGAGGAACTAAAAGACAGCGCGGCCGTGCCCCGCTCGGCCTCCACCACCGCGCGGAACTCGTCGCTGGGGAGGACGCTCGAGGACCGCTTGAGCCACAGGGTCCGGACCGAGCGGTGCCGCCCGACGAAGAGGTGGGCCAGGGAGGCCAGGTGGGGCAGGAAGTCGGCGATGGCGCCCCCGCGAAGCGCGAGCGCGGGGTGGCGAGCGTTGGGATCGGCGAATCCTCCGGGCCCGAGGATGTCGAGGCAGATGCTCACCTCGACGTGGACCACGTTGCCCAGCTCGCCGGTCTCGATGCGGCGCAGGATCTCCCGGGGCGCCCGGTTGAAGAGGTAGTTGTAGTCCTCGATCAGGGCCCGTCCGGCCTGCTCGGCGCGGCGGGCGAGCTGCTCGAGCTCGGCCAGGGTGGAGGTGGCGGGCTTCTCCACCACGACGTGTGCGCCGGCATCGAGCGCGTCCATTGCCAGCCGAAGATGCGAGCCGGGTGGGGTGGTGACGTGCACCACGGCCGGCTGGACCTCGGCGAGCATGGTGCGGTGGTCGGTGTACCAGCGGGAGATCCGGTGCCGTTCCGCCGCGCACTCTGCCACCGAGGGGGCGAGGTCGCAGATCGCGGCCAGCTCCACTCCCGGAATGCCCTCCAGACACGTCAGGTGCTGCCGGGCGATCTGTCCCGCGCCGATCAACGCCGCCCTCACGTCCGCCTCCCCTCGAGAACTCGCTGAAACAATCGTTCCATCTCCGCGGCCGCTCCGGTCCAGGAGTACCGCTCCTCGGACAGCCGGCGGGCCGCTCCGCCGATGCGGGCGCCGGCGGCTGGATCCTGGAGCAGCCGGACCACCGCCGCGGCGAAGCCGTGCGGATCGTCTGCGATGAGCAGATCTCGTCCGGGGATGGCCTCGATGCCCTCCGCCCCGAGGGTGGTGGAGACGATGGGCCGGGCCATGGCCATCGCCTCCACGATCTTCAGCCGGGTCCCCCCGCCGAGCCGCAGCGGCACCGCGATCGCCGCCGCCGCGGCGAGGTGGGGCCGCAGGTCCTCGACGAACCCCACCACCTCGATTCCCGGACCGGCGAGCCCCTGCACCTCTGGGGGCGCGCCCTTCCCCAGGATCTTCAGCCGCGCGTCCGGGCGCTCCCGGGCGATGCGGGGCCAGACGTCCCGGACGAACCAGCGGATGCCGTCGATGTTGGGAAGAGTGGAGAGCAGCCCGAAGAAGACGACGGTGCGTCCGTCCGGCGCCGGGTCTTCTGGCCGGGGCCGGTAGCGCTCGACGTCCGCAGCGTTGGGCACCACCACCGTCCGCGCCGAGGGGACGTGCCGGAGCAGCCGTTCCTGGTCGGCCACGCTGCACACCGCGATCCCGTCGGCGGTCCGGAAGGCCGCCAGCTCCTCGCGGCGCAGCTTGCGCCAGTTGAGGCTCGCATAGAGCGCGCGACCGAGGCTGCGGCTACTCCGGGCGAACTGCCGGACCATGTCGTGGGCGATCTCGTGGGCGTCCACCACCATGGCAGGCGGGGGAGCATCCGCGGGCGCCTGGCGGACCGAGAGATGCGCCAGGTAGGGGAACTCCACAGTGACCACATCGAAGGGGCGGGACCGAAGGAGCCGGTCCAGCGTCTGCTGAAGGCCGTGCACCTCGACCCGGTGCCGCTCGAAGCTGTGCAAGGAGGCGAGCGAGCGAAGCTGCAGCCCGCGCTTCACCGCCCCGTCGCGGCCGCGGGGATTGGGGAGGAGCACCACCTCCTGGCTGTATCGACCCATCGCCGAGCGGCACTCCTCGAGATCGAACTCCGCGTCGGCCAGTGCCACGGTGGTGACATCGTGATGGCGGGCCAGGGCGGTCCACAGCCCGTGCATCCGGGCCTGGGCCCCGAAGCGGGGCGGGCTCGGCGGCATCTGCGAGAGGCAGAGCAGGCTCAGGCGCTGGGAACGCATCGGCAAGGGTTGCCGCACGGCGGCGCCTCTTAACACGTCGCGCGGCACGGCGGCGCCACGGGCCCGGAGCGCTCTTCCGGGCGCAGGGTCAGCGCGGACTCGGAGGTCGGGGCCGACTGGCGTGGCGCGCCCGCGCTCAGCGTCGCCAGCATCAGGCGGGGCGTCGACAGTGCGGGCCTCGCCCGAATACTCTGCCGCGTCTTCCGGAGGGAGTGCGCTTTGCCCGCGGGGCGTCGTTACCTTCTCGTCTCGCCGTGCCGCGATGAGGCGGCGTACATCCGCCGGACGCTGGACAGCGTCGCCGCGCAGTCGATTCCGCCGGCCTCGTGGATCGTGGTGGACGACGGCTCGACCGACGAGACGCCGGCGATCCTCGCCGGGTACGCCGCTCGGCTCCCCTACCTCAAGGTGGTGCGCCGCGATGACCGCGGGCGGCGCAGCGTGGGTCCGGGCGTGGTGGAGGCGTTCTACGCCGGGCTGGAGGGCGTGGACCTCGCCGCCTTCGACTACCTCTGCAAGCTCGACATGGACCTCGATCTGCCGCCTGGATACTTCGAGGGCCTGATGCTCCGGATGGAGGCCGAGCCCCGGCTGGGCACCACCTCCGGCAAACCCTGGTTCGTGCATCCCCGCTCGGGCGCGCTGGTCCCCGAGGTCTGTGGGGACGAGATGTCGGTGGGG
>RPRB01000335.1 GCA_003818285.1 Myxococcaceae bacterium | reverse complement strand
CGCCTGGAACGCGCTCTTCGCGCCTAAGGGCACTCCTCCCGAGGTGGTGAAAAAGCTCAACGGCGCGCTGGCGAAGGGGCTGGCGGACGAGACGACCCGAAAGCGGCTCCTCGACCTCGGCGCCGATCTCTCCGACAAGGAGGCCCAGACGCCCGAGGGCCTTCGGAAGCTGGTCGAGCGCGAGGTGGCCCGCTGGACCAAAGTGCTCAAGGAGGTCGCCGCGGCTCCGGCCAAGTGAGCGCCGGCCTCACGCGCCGCCGGCGGCTGAAGGCGGCGCACCGGTCGGTGCTCAGCTGCAGCCGCTGGTGGCGCCGCAGTTGTTGCACTTGTAGCAGGCGCCGCTCCTGTACATGATCGCGCCGCAGGTGTGGCACGGCGGCGCGTCCTGTTGGTTGAGGAAAGCCTGGCGCGGCGCCGGCTCCACCGGATCCACCACCGGCACCTGCGTGGGCAGGGCCTTCGGCTCCGGAGCGAGCGAGGCGTCCTCGGCGGCCGGCTCTCCGTCCTCCAGGGCCGGCCGGTCGAACTTCAGCGACAGCCAGCGGAAGATGTAGTCGGTGATCGACTTGGCGATCGGGATGTCCGGGTTTCCGGTGAAGCCCGACGGCTCGAAGCGGGTGTGGCTGAACTTGTCGACCAATACTTGAAGGGGCACGCCGTACTGCAGCGCCAGGGACACCGAGGTGGCGAAGCTGTCCATCAGGCCCGAGACCACCGAGCCCTCCTTGGCCATCACCACGAACAGCTCGCCCGCCGTTCCGTCGTCGTACATCCCCACCGTCAGGTAGCCCTCGTGGCCGCCGATGCTGAACTTGTGGGTGATGCTCCGCCGCTCGTCGGGAAGCCGGCGCCGCACCGCCCGGGCCGCCTCGAGCGGCACCACGGGGACCTCGGCCTCTTCCTTCTTCTTGGAGGTGTTGAGCGGCTGGCTCCGCTTGCAGCCGTCCCGGTACACTGCCACCGCCTTCAGGCCCAGCTTCCAGGCCTCGAGGTACGCCTCCTCGATGTCTTGCACCGTCGCCGCGTTGGGCAGGTTCACCGTCTTGCTGATGGCGCCGGAGAGGAACGGCTGGGTGGCGCCCATCATCCGCAGATGGCCGAGGTAGTGGATGCTCCGCTCGCCCCTGGCCGGCTTGAACGCGCAGTCGAACACCGGAAGGTGCTCGGGCTTCAGCCCCGGGGCGCCCTCGATGGTCTCCTTCTGATCGAGGTGCTGGACGATCCCCTGCGCCTCGGTGGTGCTGTAGCCGAGCCGCTGGAGCGCCAGCGGGACGGTGTTGTTGACGATCTTCAGCATCCCGCCGCCGACCAGCTTCTTGTACTTGATGAGCGCGATGTCCGGCTCGATGCCGGTGGTGTCGCAGTCCATCATGAAGCCGATGGTGCCGGTGGGGGCGAGCACCGTGACCTGGCTGTTCCGGTAGCCGAACTCGCTGCCCACCGCGAACGCCTCGTCCCACACCGCGCGCTGGGCGGCGAAGAGGTCCTTGCTCACACCCTCGGGGGCGACCGCGTACGCGGCCCGGCGGTGCTTGCCGATGACCCGGAGCATCGGCTCGGCGTTCGTGGCATAGCCGCTGAACGCTCCCATCCTCTCCGCCATCTTGGCCGACATCCGGTACGCCTCGCCGCACATGAGCGAGGTGACCGCCGCGGCGTAGTTCCGGCCCTGGTCCGAGTCGTAGGGGAGCCCGGTCGCCATCAGCAGCGCGCCGAGGTTGGCGTACCCCAGGCCCAGCGGACGGTAGGCGTGGCTGTTCACCTCGATCTTCTGGGTGGGGTACTTGCTGAAGCCGACGATGATCTCCTGAGCCAGGAGCACCACGTCCACCGCGTGCTTGAACGCCTCGACGTCGAAGCTGCCGTCGAGCGGGCTCCGGAACAGCATGAGGTTCAGCGACGCCAGGTTGCAGGCCGAGTCGTCGAGGAACATGTACTCGGAGCAGGGATTGCTCGCGTTGATGCGCGCCGTGTTGGGGCAGGTGTGCCACTCGTTCACGGTGGTGTCGAACTGGAGCCCCGGGTCACCGCACAGCCAGGCCGCCTCGGAGATCTCCCGGAACAGGTCGCGGGCTCGGTAGGTCTCCATGGGCCGGCCGTCGCGGACCGCGTGAGTCTGCCAGACCTGGTCCTCGACCACGGCCTTCATGAAGGCGTCCGTCACCCGGACCGAGTTGTTCGAGTTCTGGAAGAAGATGGAGCCGTAGGCCTCGCCGGTGAACCTTCCGTCGTACCCGGCGTCGATGAGCGCCCAGGCCTTCTTCTCCTCCTCGGCCTTGCAGCGGATGAACTCGAGGATGTCCGGGTGGTCGGCGTTGAGGATGACCATCTTCGCCGCGCGCCGGGTCTTCCCGCCGCTCTTGATGACTCCGGCGAAGGCGTCGAAGCCCTTCATGAACGACACCGGACCGGAGGCGGTGCCGCCTCCGGCGAGCAGCTCCTTGCTGGAGCGGAGGGGCGAGAGATTGCTCCCGGTCCCGCTGCCGTACTTGAAGAGCATGCCTTCCGTCTTGGCCAGCCCGAGGATGCTCTCCATCGAGTCCTCGACCGAGTTGATGAAGCAGGCCGAGCACTGCGGATGGGACTCCACTCCCAGGTTGAACCAGACCGGCGAGTTGAACGCCGCCTTCTGCCGGAGGAGCAGATGGGTGAGCTCGGCGTGGAAGGTGAGCCGATCGGTCTCGGTGGCGAAGTAGCCGCCCTCCTGGCCCCAGCGGGTGAGGGTGTCGACCACCCGGCCGACGAGCTTGCGGACGCTGGTCTCGCGCTCCGGCGTGCCCGGGGTGCCCCGGAAGTACTTCGAGGCCACGACGTTGGTGGCCAGCATCGACCAGGACTTGGGGACCTCGATGTTCTTCTGCTCGAAGACCACCTTCCCGTCCTCGCCGGTGATGCCGGCGGTCCGGTACTCCCAGGCCATCTCGTCGGCCGGGTCCACCCCCGGGGTGGTGAAGAAGCGCCGGAGGGTGAGGCCGCCGCGCACCGCCGCCTTCCGCTCCTTGGCCTGCTTCCGCTCCTTCGACGCCGGGGACTTCAGCTCACGCTCCATGGACTCTCCTCAAAATAACCGTTGAAGGCGCACGGATCCCGGCGTTCTCCCTCGTGGGGGAGCCCGAGCACCGGTGCGGAAGGGGTGGGAATGGGACCGGCGGCGAGCTGGGTGTTTCGTCAGGATCTCGCGCGGTTCGAGGCGCCGCCGTGCGTGGAACGATGAAACCCCAGAGCGTGCAGGCTGTCAAGCGCCTGACCGCTCGAAAGCTCAATCTGTTGGGGGGCTCTGTTCGCCAACACTCAAGGGATGGGGGTAAACCGCGTCTCCCCTGGTCTGCACGGTCATGGCGTCCCCTGATCGATCCGCGACGCCTCCGGGGAGTTCCGGAGGCAGGGGATCGACCATCGCTCGCCGGTCTGACACGCCGGGCTCACGCAGATCCGCGGTCACTCTGCGGCGAGAGACTCGGCCGGATGCACACGCGCTGCGCGGCGCGAGGGCAGGAGCACCGCCGCGAGCGACGCCAGGAGAAGGAGTAGCGCCACGCCGCCGAGCGTGACCGCGTCCGTCGTGTCCACGCCCCGGACGACGTCGGCCAGGGCCCGTCCGATCGCCAGCGACAGCACCGCGCCGAGCAGGAGACCCACGGCGACCATCCGCAGACCGGCGCGGGCGATCATCCGGAGCACCTCCCGGGTGGTGGCACCGAGGGCCATCCGGATGCCGATCTCCCGGCGCCGCTGTGTCACCCCGTAGGCCACCACGCCGTAGACCCCCACCGCGGCCAGCAGCATTCCGCTGAGCCCCAGGGCCCCGAGCAGCCGGAGCAGGAACCGGTAGAGCGCGGTGGACTCCTGGAGTCGCGTCTCCATGGTCGCCACGTCGTAGAGCGGAAGCCCGGGGTCGAGCTGGGCCACCGCGGCGCGGAGCGAGGGGATGAGGTGAGCCGCGTCTCCCGAGCGGCTCCTGGCCACGACGGTCATCGACTGCTGGTTCCAGCGCCAGGAGGCGTCCGGGGCCTGGTCCAGCGGCAGGTAGAACTCCGGCTGCACCTCTCCGGCGGGCCCGGCGGTCCGGACGTCGTCCACCACGCCGACGACCGTCTTCCACACCGGAGCCTCGGGACTCCCCTCGCAGCACGAGATGCGCTTCCCGATGGGGTCCTGCCCCGGGAACGCGGACCGCGCGAGCGCGCGCGAGACGACCATGACCCGCTCGGCGCCGCGCAGGTCGTCCTCGGACTGCGACACGGTGCCGGTGACCACGCCGATGTGGAAGGCCGGCGCGCCCTTGGCCGCGGCCGCGGGCTCGCTCTTGCCCTCCGCCTTGCCGCCCGCGAACGCCAGGCCCGAGGCGATCAGCAGGCAGGCCAGAACCACGAGAAACTTCTTCATGCGACTCCTCCT
>RPRB01000334.1 GCA_003818285.1 Myxococcaceae bacterium | reverse complement strand
GGTCCTCTGCGGCCCAGTTCCCGGGCGCGGGCTTCTTGCAGAGCGGCGGCGCCCCCATGGCGGACGGACCTGACACCTTCATCGTCGCCACCGGGAATGGAGACCTGGTGCATGAGCCGACGCCGGGCAAGCCGCCCCCGAACGTGCTCGCCCAGGCCTGGGTCCGGCTGAACGTTCAGGGGAACGGCACGCTGCAGGCCACCGACTTCTTCGCCCCGTACGACGCCGAAGCCCTCAATGCGTGGGACGCGGACTTCGGCTCCGGTGGGCCTGTGGGCCTCCCGGACTCGTTCGGGACGCCCAGCGTCCCGCACCTCGGGGTGGCCGCCGGGAAACAGGGCTTCGTGTATCTCCTGAACCGGGACGACCTCGGCGGGCTCGGTCAGGGCCCCTCGGGCGGCGACAAGGTCGTCCAGCGGATCGGCCCCTACGGCGGCGTGTGGTCCCGCCCGGCGGTGTGGCCCGGGAACGGCGGCTGGGTCTACTACCCGAGCGCGTCGGGGGGCACGACCGCGACGGGCTCGTCGGGCGATCTCAACGTCTACCAGGCCGGGGTGGACGGGCAGGGCCGGCCGACGCTCGCCCGGGTGGCGACGGCCGAGGACGAGTTCGGCTTCGGCTCGAGCGCCCCGGTCGTCACCTCGTATGGGACCAGCGACGGCACCGCCCTGGTCTGGATGGTGTGGATGCCCGACGGTTCGGGACAGAACGCGCAGCTCCGCGCCTACGACGCGGTGCCGGACCAAGGAACGCTGTCGCTCCGGTTCAGCTTCGCCGTCGGCACCGCGAGCAAGTTCAATCCGCCGGGCATCGGCGACGGGCGGGTCTACGTCGGTACCCGGGAGGGGAAGGTCTTCGGGTTCGGGGCGCCCGTGGATCAGCCGCTCGGAAGCACTCCGGTGAACTTGGGCACGGTGGACGTCGGGAGCAGCACGAGCGGACAGGTGGTCTTCACCGCCCGGCGGGGAGTCACCGTCACCGGCGTCAGCTCGACCAACGCCGACTTCACCACCGGCTCGCCCACGCCTGCGTTTCCGGCCACCCTCGCCCAGGGGGCCAGGCTCTCCATCCCGGTGACCTTCACCCCGAGCCGGGTGGGCATCCGCTCGACGGCCATCGTGGTGCAGGCGGACGGGGCGCCGGTCTCCGCGCCGGTGACGGGCATCGGCCGGAGTCCGACGGCGTCACTCTCGATCGCACCCCCGGTGGTGAGCTTCGGCGGCGCGGCAGTGAACACGCAGGTGAACGGAACGCTCACGATCTCGAATGTCGGCGGGGCACCCCTGGTCATCAACGGCGTCAGCTCCCCCGGCGCGCCGTTCTCGGCCAGTGGCGTCCCCGCCGGCGGCTCCACGCTCGGGCCCGGGCAGTCGGTCACCGTGACCTTCACCTTCGCGCCGACCGAGGTGGGGACGTTCAGCGACGAGGTGGTGGTGGACACGTCCGCGGGCCAGGAGACGGTACCGCTCTCCGGGTCGGCGGCGATCGCGGGGAACCTGGTGCTGAACCCGACGTCACTGCAGTTCGGGACGGTCGGCGTGGGCCAGAGCAAGGTGCTCGCCTTCCAGCTGTCGAACACCGGCGGCTCGCGGGTGACGGTGACCAAGTCGAAGCCGCCCGGGCTGGGAGTGGGGTTCACCAACACCGACAACCTGCAGGAGGGCTCGACGATCGATGCCGGCGAGACCAGGACCCTCCACGTGCAGTTCCAGCCGCAGCAGGGGGGCGCGGCCACGGATCACTGGACCATCAACGCCGACGGGGAGCAGGGCGTCCTCTCGCTGGAGGTGACCGGGACGGGCGCCGGCGGCGGCGGGGATACGAGCACGGGATGCAGCAGCGTCGGCGGCGTCACGCTCTGGCCGCTGCTGGGCCTGCTCCCGTGGGTGCGGCGGCGGCGCCGGCCGAGCTGAGGCTCAGCTCGCCCGCAGCGCGCTCGCCGGGTCGACACGCGAGGCGCGCATGGCCGGGAGCAGGGCCGCGGCGAGGGCGACCAACGCGAGGACCCCGACGACGGCGGCGAGCACTCCCGGGTCCGCCACGGTCACTCCGAAGAGGAGCCCCCGGAAGACCACGGCGAGCACCATGGCGCCCAGCACACCCGCCGCCGCGCCGGCCAGCACCGGCGGGAGGTTCCGTCGGAGCACGAGGCGGATGATGTCCCGCCGCTCGGCGCCCACTGCCATCCGCACGCCATACTCGCGGGTCCGCTCCACGACACCGTAGGAGACGACGCCGAAGATGCCCACGGCGGCGAGCACCAGCGCGAAGCCGGCGAAGACGCCGAGCAGGAACACCGGGTAGCGGCGGAGGAACATCGACGGCGCCTGATCCAGGACCTCGGTCAGCGAGCGCACCGGGAGGACCGTGGCCTCGGGCAGGACGTCGAGGAGCGCCCGGCGGACGTCGCTCTCGACGCCCTTGCGGTTGCTGCGGAGGACGAAGCTGACCGGGTTCTCGGGGAACTGGCCGTCGGCGTAGTAGATGATGGCCGGCGCGGGCTGGTCGAGCGCGCCGAAGGTCTGGTCCCCCACCAGCCCCACGATGGTCAGCACCGGCGCCTGCGGCGAGTAGGTGGGGCGGATGCGCTTCCCGATGACGTCCTCGCCGGGGAAGAAGCGGCGCTGGAAGGTGCGGTTCACCACGACCACCGGCATCGAGTGCTGGGTGTCCTCGGAGCCGGGAGCCCGTCCGGCGAGCACCGGAATGCCGAGGACGCGGAAGTAGTTCGGCCCCACCACGCGGTAGGCGGCCTCGGGCTGGGCGCCGCTCGGCGGGGGACGTCCCTCGACGAGGAAGCGCTGCGTGTTCCCGTTGCCGGTGCCCGGAAGGCGGCTCACCCGGCTGGCGCCGGAGACGCCGGGGATGGCCTCGACCGCCTCGAGCATCCGGGCCTGCAGCGCGATGGCCGCCTCGTCCTTCTCCACCGCCGAGTCGGGCGCGACCACCGAGACGCCGAGCGCGCCCTCGGGACGGTAGCCCGGGTCCGTCGAGAGCACGCGGAGCAGGCTCTTGCCCATGAGCCCCGCCGAGCCGAGGAGCATGACCGCGAGCGCGACCTCGACCGCCACCAGCACGCCGCGGAGGCCGTGCCTGGCGTGATCGGCGCGCCCGACGGAACCCGACTCCTTCAGGACGTCGTGCAGGTCGGGACGCGAGGCGCGAAGAGCCGGGAGCAGGCCGAAGAGCACCGTGGTGAGGAGGATGAGCGTGCCGCCGTAGAGGAGCACCCGGCCGTCGACGTCGAGGTGCTCGAGGAACGGCATCCCGGCCTGCTCGCGGCTGGGAATGCCGGCGAGGAGGAGCGGGAGGCTCAGGCGCGCGGCGAGGAGCCCGAAGAGGCCGCCGAGGACCGCGAGGACGAGGCTCTCGGTCAGCAGCTGCCGGAGGAGGCGGCGACGGCCGGCGCCGAGGGCCGCCCGGACGGCCATCTCCTGCTCGCGGGTCCGGGCGCGGGCGAGGAGGAGGTTCGCCACGTTGGCGCAGGCCACGAGGAGCACGAGGGTGACGCAGGCGAAGAGGAGCACGAGCACCGGCTCCACCTTTCCCACCAGGACGTCGCGGAGCGGGACCACCTCCATCGACACGCCCTGCATCTGGTCGGGGAAGCGCTCGCGGAGCGCCGCGGCGTAGGCGAACGTGCGCTCCCGGGTCTGGTGGAGCGTGGTTCCATCGCGGAGGCGGGCGATGCCGTTGATCCAGTGGAGCGTCCGGCGGCGCTCCATGTCGTCGCGCGGCTGCACGGCGATGGCCACCCGGGCATCGGCCCCGGGAGCGAACGGGAAGCTGGGCGGGAGGACGCCGACGATGGTGTAGGGCTGCTCGTCGAGGACGAGGGTGCGACCCAGGACGGCCGGGTCGGCGCCCATCCGGCTCCGCCAGAAGGCGTCGGTGAGGACCGCCGCGCGCGGTCCGCCGTTCACGTCCTCGCCGGGGAGGAACATCCGGCCGAGCTGCGGGCGCACGCCGAGGACGTCGAAGAAGTTGGCGGTCACGCGGAGCGCGGGCAGCCGGGAGCGCTCCGCGCCGTCGTTCCAGATGACCGGCGAGCAGTTGTAGCCGCCGACCGCGGCGAACTGGCCGTGGTCCTCCTGGAGCTCGCGCAGGGTGGGCCAGGAGAGCTCGAAACGGGGCTGGTCGTGACTCTCGTGGGTGCTCCAGAGGTGCACGAGGCGACCGGGCTCGGCGTACGGCAGGGTTCGGAGGAGCGCGGCATCGACGGCGGTGAAGACCGCGGCGTTGAGGCCGATGCCCATCGAGAGCGTGAGGACGACCACCGCAGCGAAGCCGGGGCGGGTGCGGAGGTGGCGGCCCGCGTCACGGAGGTCCTGGAGGAACGTGCCCATGCGCGGGGGGCACGGTTCAACCGGCGTGCCATTGCCGGAACGAGGGGGACCCCGACCTGGTAACGAGG
>RPRB01000333.1 GCA_003818285.1 Myxococcaceae bacterium | reverse complement strand
GGTTCTGCAGCGGCCTCCCGTAGTTGCCGTGTAAGTTCTGCGCGTGGTGGCCGAGCCACGTGACCACCGAGCCCACGTTCTCCCCCTCGAGCTCGATCGGGCGCGGCACGCGCAGGTCCACGTTGGCCACGATGCCCCGGGTCACCGCCTGGGAGAGCGCGAGCGGGCAGCCCATCGCCAGCACGGTGTCGCCGACCCGCACCGACTCCGACTGCCCGAAGACCGCGACCGGCAGGGCAGGGGCGGCCTTCGGCCGCTTCGAGAGAGCGAGCTGGATGACCGCGATGTCGCTCAGCGGGTCCGTTCCCACCAGGGACGCCTGCAGCTCCTCGCGCGTGGGGAGGACGACGCGGATCGATGTCGCCCGTCCGACGACGTGGTGGTTGGTGATGACGTGCCCCTCGGCCGAGATGATCACGCCCGAGCCGGTGGCCCCGGACTTTCGCTCCCGACCCCCCTCGGTGTGCGTGGAGAGGACGTGAATCTGCACCAGGGATGGGTAGACGCGGGCGATGGCCCGGGCGACGGCCGGGTCCGAGTGGGGGAGTGGTGGTGCCTCCTGGTCGGCGGCGAGGACCGGTGGGGCAGACAACAGCAGCGAGAGCAGGAGCGTGCGACGAGCGCGCATCTGGACACGGTACTACGGCGCGCCAGCGCCCGAGTCGTCGACGGCGCCCGGCCAGCAGCGGCGGTGCCGAGGCGGAGCTCAGCCCCCCTGCGCGGCCATCAGCTGTCGCAGGTACCGGAGCCCGGGTGAGCCATGGGACAGCAACCGGTCGTGATACACGCGCTCGGAGAAGCCGGGCCTGGTCTGCGCGGCTTCCCGCAGCTTCATCATCTCCTGGAACCCGAAAAAGTACGTGGTCAGCTGGGCGCTGGTGAGCCGGGCACGGTTCCACTTTCCCGCCGCCTCGCCCTCCTCCTGGAACGCGTCCCGGGTCATGAGGTCCATGGCCTGCCGCTCGTCCATGTCGCCGGTGTGGATCCCGTGGTCGAGGAGCGCGTTGGCCGTGGTCCGGAGGATCATCTTCTGCTGCTGCAGCTTGACCTTCGCGCCCCCGAAGCTCTTCGAGGCCATGAGCCACTCGCTGTACACCGCCCAGCCCTCGACGAACGGACCGCTACCCAGAACCGCCCGCAGCTTCGAGGGGTAGGTGTTGCTGTGCATGATCTGGAGGTAGTGCCCCGGCATCGCCTCGTGGACGGTGAGGTCCGCGAGCATCGACTGGTTGTACTCGCGGAAGAACGACTGCACCCGCGCCGGCGCCCAGTCGGAGGGCGGCGGCGAGATGGCGAAGAATGTCTCCGGCTTCGGCTCGAGAGGGCCCGACGAGTCGCAGTAGGCCACCCCGACTCCGCGCCGGTACTCCGGCATCTCGACCACCTTGAGCGGCTCGTCCGGCACGCGCACCAGGTCCTTCGACCGGACGAACGCCGTCGCCTTCTCCAGCCAGCCCCGTGAGTCCCCGAGGATGCTCTGGCTGGTCGGTGTCTGCTTCGCGAGGTGATCCAGCACCCGCCGAACGAAGGCGCGACGCTGCTCGGCCGTCCCGAGCGGAGGTAGCGCCCCGAGCCGGTCCTCGGCCCAGACCTCCTTGGCCGTGTCGACCATCGCCTCCTGCGTGCGGTCGAGCAGCGCCCGGGCGCTCCGCGCGAGGGCGTCCGGGTCCACCTGGTCGTCGAGGACGAAGCGAAGCTTGGCGGTGAAGCGCTCCCGGCCGATGCGGAATGACCCATCCGAGCGCGGGAGCAGCTCTTCCTTGAGGAAGGTCTGGAACTGCCGGAGTGACGCCGCCGCCCGCGCTGCCGCGGCCGGGACCGCGGGCAGGTCCTTGAACTGCTCGGGGAGGTCCTTCTCGGTCAGCGCCAGCAGACCCGCGGTCTGGTGCAGGGCCGTCTCGGTCTGCACCTTCGACGGACGCGTCAGCCGGGTCCGCGCCACCCCGAGAATGGCCGGGATGCCGTCCAGCCGCGAGGCGAGGCTCTCGGCCCGGCTGGCCCGCGTGCCGAACTCGCGGTTCACGAGCGGGTCGAGGCCCTGCCCGATGACGCCGGTGTAGGAGAGCGGGTGGAGCTCCGCCGGCTTCAGCTCGGCCCGGGAGAACACCGAGTAGCGCAGCTGGGTGTCGAGCATCTCCGCATCGACCCGCGCCTCGGCGCTCAGGGCGTCCTTCGGGATCGCTCGCAGCCGGCCGAGGATCTCCTCCTCGAAGCGCTGCTGTTGCGCGTCCCCCTCCTTGCTCAGGTCAGGCCAGCGACCGTCGTACCGGTGGTCGCCCAGGAGCGTGGCCTCGGTGGGCGAGAGCGCGAGCGACCGCTCCAGGTAGTCCCTGGAGAGGGCCTCGAACGCCTGCTGGGGGGAGGAAGTGGTCACCGAAGGCTCCGGAGAGTGAGCACAGGCGAGCGCGAGCGCCAGTGGTAACGCGACGGACCGGACCCCGGACATCGCAGGCTCAGCGCGCGTCCGCGCGGCGTGACTGCATCCGGCGCTCGATCTCGGCCGGATCCCTGGGGATCGCCTTGGTGAGGACCTCGGCGCCGGTGGGGGTGATGAGGATCTCGTCCTCGATGCGGACTCCGTAGCCGCGCTGCGGCAGGTAGATGCCCGGCTCGACGGTGAGCACCGCCCCGGCCGGGAGCGGCGCGTCGTAGTCACCGGTGTCGTGCACCTCGAGTCCCACGAAGTGGCAGCACCCGTGCAGGTAGGCGTCGTGGTAGCCGGCCTCGTCGATGACCTTCCGCACCGCGCGCTCCAGGGTGCGTGGAGTCACGCCTGCCTTCGCCGCGGCGATGGCGGCCGCCTGGGCCTTCAACACGATGTCGTAGATCTCCCGCTGCTCCGGGCTGAACTTGCCGCTCACCGGGTAGGTCCGAGTCACGTCGGTCGCGTAGTACTGCTCCTCGGCGCCGGCATCGACGACCACCAGCTCGCCCTCCTTCATCACCCGGTCGTCCTTCGGGTAGTGGAGGACGGCGCCGTTGGGGCCGGAGCCGACGATGGAGTCGTAGGCGACGTGTCGCGATCCAGAGCGTCGGAAGGCGTCCTCGATGGCGTCCTTGAGCTCGAACTCCCGCATGCCCGGCCGGAGTACCTCCAGGACCCGCGCGTGGCCCGCCCCGGTGTGCTCGATGCTCCGCCGCATCAGCTTGATCTCCTCCGGCTCCTTCACCTCCCGCATCCGGGCGAGTGTGTCGTGGAGGTCGTTCACCTTGCAGCCGTAGGACCTGTCCATCGCCTCGGCGTAGTACGTCATCACCTTCGACTTGGGTTCCGGCGGGGGCACGAACTGCCCGACGAAGTTCAATCCCCCGTGCGCACAGGCGCGGATCAACGAGTGGCCCAGGCCCCGGTATGCCTCGGACCGGCGTACCACGGCGACGCCGCTCGTCGCCTCGAGCAGCTGGGAAGGCAGCTTCGCCCGCTCCCCCTCCCACTGCCCGCGCTCGAGATCGAGCGGCCGGAGGAAGAGCACCTCCGGATCGGGCGAGGCGGGGTCGAGCAGCAGCGCGGCTCCCGGCTCGTCGATGCCGGTCAGGTAGTAGAAGTCCATCCCCTCGCGGAGGCCGTCGAACTTCGCCTCGTTCACGATGAGCGTGGCGCCGGTCTTCAGCTTGTCCATCAGCGCCTTCCGGCGGCGGCGGTACACGTCGGCGCCGAGCGTTCCGGTGGGGCCGATGGGCCGGGGCTCGGGGCCCACCGAGGGCGCCATGTACTTACCGACGGGGAACTGCTTCGGGACTTCCTGGACGGCGCCGGCCGGGTCGGCGCCGAGGAGGACGAGGGCGAGGAGAGCGGGGTGCATGGGGCCGGGCAGCATCGCCGTGCTGCCGGCCGGGGGCAACGCCCGAGTGCGGCTCCTGCCGTCAACGGCCGTCGCTCACCCGTCACCTGTCGAGAGGTGAGACGCCGGAGGTGGCGCGGCGAGCCGGCCCGAGGGAGCGAGATCGGGTCTGGCTCGGCCGCCGCGGATGGCGGGGGGGCTGAGCGACGCACGGGGGCGGGAGGCCTCGGTGGAGGCGTGAGCTCGTCATGGCGAGAGCTTCGCCGCGTGACTCCCGGCGTCAGCCCGGGCAGGCTCGGCGCTCCTCGCCCCAGGAGGTCGCCCGGTGATTGGACTGTGCTCGTGGATCGTCGTGGGCCTGATCGTCGGCGCCATCGCCAGGGCGATCTTCCCCGGACGTCAGCCGATGGGCTGGATCGGCACGGCCCTGCTGGGCATGGCGGGCTCGCTGGTGGGCGGGTTCCTGAGCTCGCTCTTCTGGCAGGGAAACATCCGGGTGTTTCACGTCGGCGGGTTCATCTCCTCGGTGATCGGCGCCCTGCTGCTCCTGTGGCTCGTCTCCCGGCGGCGGTAGCGTGCGAACCTTGCTCGTCTCCATGCGGCGCACGTGGGTGACGTAGCCACTCACGGGGAACCTCAGTCTCAGCGCGCC
>RPRB01000332.1 GCA_003818285.1 Myxococcaceae bacterium | reverse complement strand
TCCTTGAAGGAGGGTGGCGCTTGTCCATCGACTCAACCTTGGCCGGGACGGGACTCGAGGACACCCTCGGCCTCGCTGCCGGACAAACACCCGCCGTCACACCCGACGGAGGCCCGGAGCAATGGGTCGGGCCCTATCGGCTCCTCGAACGGCTCGGCTCGGGCGGAATGGGCGAGGTCTGGCTCGCCGAGCAGTCCGAGCCCCGGCGAAAGGTGGCCCTCAAGCTGATCAAGGCGGGGATGGACACCCGCGAGGTGGTGGCCCGATTCGAGTCGGAGCGGCAGGCCCTGGCCCTGATGGACCACCCGGCCATCGCCCGGGTGTTCGACGGCGGAAGCACGCCGGAGGGCCGGCCGTACTTCGTGATGGAGTACGTGGCCGGCGTTCCGATCACCGAGCACTGCGACACCCAGCGCCTCTCGACCTTCGAGCGCCTCCAGCTCTTCGTCGAGGTCTGCGAGGGCGTCCAGCACGCGCACCAGAAGGCGATCATCCACCGAGATCTCAAACCGTCGAACGTCCTGGTCTCTGTCGTCGACGGAAAGGCCTGCCCGAAGATCATCGACTTCGGCATCGCCAAGGCGACCGGGTACGCGCTCACCGAGAAGACGCTTTTCACTCTGGTGGGGGCAATCATCGGCACCCCGGCGTACATGAGCCCGGAGCAGGCGGACGCCAGCGGACAGGACATCGATACCCGGACCGACGTCTACTCGCTGGGCGTCGTCCTGTATCAGGTCCTGACCGGCGACCTGCCTTTCGGATCAGACGACCTTCGCTCGTCCAGCCTGGAGGAGCTCCGCCGAAAGCTGAAGGAGGTCGAGCCGCCCCGCCCGAGCACCCGGCTGAGCACGCTGGGCGACGCCGCGGGTGAGGCGGCGCGAAACCGGAAGACCGACCCGGGCGCGCTTCGCCATCAGCTCCGGGGAGATCTCGACGCCATCACCATGAAGGCGCTGGAGAAGGAGCGGAACCGCCGCTACCCCACCGCGAACGAGCTCGCCCTCGACATCGGACGGTACCTCCGGCACGAGGCGGTGGTGGCACGGGCGCCGAGCGTGGCCTACCGCGCCCGGAAGTACCTCAGGCGGCACCGGCTCGGAGTGGGCCTGGCGGGTGGGCTCGCGGCACTCCTGATCGCGTTCGCGATCAGCATGGCGTTCCAGGCGCGCAGGATCGCCCTGGAGCGCGATCGCGCCAACAGCGAGCGGGAGGCGTCGGAGAAGGTGTCGGCGTTTCTCGCCAACATGCTGGGGAGCGTGAACCCCGAGGAGCTGGGGAAAACCCTGTGGACCGACCTGCGGGAGCGGGCAGCGGCGGCTCGCCGCAAGAGCGGCGCGACAGAGGAGGAGGTCTCGGCCTCCCTCGCCTCGCTCGACAAGGCTCTGGCGGGGGTGAGCTCCACCCAGACCGGGCTGAACCTGCTCGACCAGCAGGTCCTCGCTCGTGCCGGCAAGACCATCACCACCGAGATGGCGGGTGAGCCGAGGATCGCCGGACGGCTGGAGGACACGCTCGGCCGGACGTACCTGCTCCTGGGGTTGCTGCCGCAGGCCGAGGCGCATCTGAAGGCTGCAGTGGACATCCGGACCCGGGCCTTCGGCGCGGACTCCCCCGACACGCTGAAGTCGATGCGCTTCCTGGGCATGGTGTATGGGCGGCAGGGCAAGTACCCCGAGGCGGAAAAGATCTCCCGCGAGAGCCTGGAGACGCTGCGGCGCACGCTCGGCTCCGAGCACCCGGACACCCTGGGTGCGATGCAGGCCCTGGGCATCGTCTACTACTGGGAGCAGCGATACGAGCTGTCCGAGAAACTCCTTCGCGAGTCCCTCGAGGGGAGGCGGCGCGTCCTCGGACCGGACCATCCGGAGACCCGCAGGGTGTACATCGCCCTGGGAATGGTCCTCAGCGAGCTGAAGCGCTACCCCGAGGCCGAGAAGATGCTGCTCGAGCGGGTGGAGTTCGACCGGAAGGCCGGGACGAGCGACGAGCCGGACGCCATCGGGACGGTGATGAACCTGGCCATCTGCTACGAGCAGCAAGGGCGATTCGCCGAGTCGAGGAAGCTCCAGGAGGAGGTCCTTGCGCGTTTTCAGAAGAGGCTCGGGCCGGACCACCCGGACACCGTGTACGCGATGATCAACATCGCTTCCACGTACCGCAGCGAGCGACTGTTCCCCGAGGCGGAGGCCGCCTATCGCGAGACCCTGGAGGCCACCCGGCGGGTGCTGGGGCCCGAGCACCCGGAAACGCTGAAGACGATGAGCGACCTCGCCGACGTCGAGGCGAACCTTGGCAAGAACCGCGAGGCGGAGGCGCTGTACCGCCGGGCCCTGGAGGGCAGGCGCCGGGTGCTGGGTCCGGAGGCCGTCCCGACGCTCAACGTGATGAACGGCCTGGCCGGCGTCCTGCTCGCGCTTGGAGATGCGCCCGGTGCCCAGTCTTTGCTGGAGGACGCGGTGAAGATCGAGCGACGGGTGCTCCCCGCGGACCACACGCTCCTCCTCTCCTCGCTGACCGACCTGGCCCGGGTCCGGAGCGCCAGGGGGCAGCACGCCGACGCGGCGGCGCTCGCCAGCGAGGCCATCGCCGGATACGCACGTGGCAAGGACGTGGAGGGCACCGCGAGCGCAAGGCTGGCCCTCGGACGCGCGCTCACCGGTCTCGCGCGGTACCCGGAGGCCGAGCCAGAGCTCCTCGGCGCGGAGAAGGGACTCGCAGGCAGCAAGGACCCGGTCTACCCACAGACCCTCGACGCGCTGGCGGCGATGTACCAGAAGTGGGAGCGCACCGACCCCGGCAAGGGTCACGCGGCGCAGGCCGCTGCGTGGAAGGCTAGGGCGTCCGCGCGCTGAACGCGGGACGTGTCGCGTGAGCGGCGGGGCTTTTCCTCCCTTGCCGGGTCAGGGTGTGCAGCCGTGGCCGGTGCAGGAGCTGCTCGGCACCCAGAGGCTCACCGACGGCTCGGTGAACCCGGGCGGCTGACCGTTCGCCGTGGGAATCACCTCGTAATTCAGCGCGTAGACGTTCCGCCAGAAGTCCACGGCGATCTTCGCCGCGTTGAAGCTGGTGGTCGTGCAGATCGGATCGGTCCCGGTCTGCGCGGGTGAGTAGATGTCGAGGCGGTACGTTCCCTGGTTGTGCGAGAGCACGTAGATGAGACCACCGAACTCGACCGCCACGTCGAGAAACTGCCAGCCAGCCTGGTTCGGTGTCGCCGTCAGCAGCAGCGAATACCGCATCAGCGCCGGCTGGCCGGTGAAGAACGGCTTGGGATTTCCCCCCAGGTCGAAGGCCTGCAGCCGCGCCGGGACCGGTGGGGTGGCCGTCGGAGCGCCCGACTCGAGAACAACGATGGTGCCGTCCGGCGCCACCGCCGCCGCGCTGGGAGAGGTCATCAGCCCGGGCCGACTCCCCTGTCCGGACTTCGTCTGCGCCAGGAGCTGGATCAGCGCGTCGGCATCCGCCATCGGCTGGTCCGGGATCCGGAGCGTCTCCATCTTGTGATTCACGGTGTTGACGCTGACGAAGTAGCCGGCCGGGTGAAGGAGGAGCGAATCCGGCAGGAAGTTCAGGACACCCCAGGAGAGAGGCGGCGGCTGGGGGTTGCTGGACGACGGCGGCTCGAACCCGGGTGGCTCCAGCGTCACCTGTCGAAGGTGCAGCGCGTTCGGGTCGCTCGTGTCCAGATAGAAGTTCTCGGTGCCGTGGGTGAGCAGGCTGTACGCGACCTTCACGCCCGGACTCAGCCCGCACGGACCCGCCAGGTACCCCATCTGCGCGTCCGGCCCGGTGTTGAGGTTCGCCATCTGATCGAGCTGTCCGGCCAACCCTCCCCCACAGCTGCCGCCGTTCGAGGGCCCGGTGCCCCACCCCTGCCATCCGTAGCCGACGTAGCCCTGCCGCGTCCCCGTCTTCTGGCGGACGGTGATGCTCTGGAAGTTGCAGAGCGTCCCGGCGGTACCGCAGTCCAGGTTCTCGAGATTGACCGTGGGTGCCGGCGCGCTCGTGTCCCAGATGTGATTGTTGCTGCTGTCGAGCGCCGTCTTCTGACGGTGCTCGTAGACGGTGGACGCGTCGATCGGATACCGGACCTCCTCGATGGTGAGGGAGGGGCTCGCACCGATGATGTTCTCGACCAGCCCACTGGACCCCCTGGCGAGCAACAATCTCTGAGAGACCCCGGTGGCCGCCTGGTAGAAGGCGACGGACACGTTGACCATCCCGCCGAGCGGCACCGAGCTGAAGACCACCGGCGGGAGCGTCTGCGGCGGAGGTTGTTCGAGGGCGAGCGTCTGCACGTGTGGCGTACCGTCCTCGAGCAGTGCCGTCACCACGTAATGGTCGGCGTTCGTCGGGAACGTTCCGGCGTTCGGGTCTCGCGTGATCGCAACAGGCAGATCGTGCGTGAAGACCAGGTCGTTCACGTACGTCCACGGGGACTCGGCGACCT
>RPRB01000331.1 GCA_003818285.1 Myxococcaceae bacterium | reverse complement strand
GGACGACCGTCCCCGAGCTCCCGCTGCGCTCACCCTTCTCGCTCCGTTCCGCCCTGTACTACGGCCTGCTCTTCATCGCCCTGGAGGTGCTGGGAGAGGCCGGCCGGAGAGCGCTGGGCGCATGGGGACTGTACGTGGTGAGTCTGGTTGGCGGACTCGTCTCCAGCGCCTCCGCGGTCGCCTCGGCCGGCTCGCTCGGCGCACACGGGATGGCTTCGTGGACACTCGCGGGGAACGCAGCCCTCGTTGCGAGCCTGGCGAGCATCTCGGTGAACGCGGTGATCGTCGGCCGGGTGGCCCGCGTGCCGGCGCTGGTCCGTGCCACCCTCGGAATGGTGCTCGTGCTGGTGCTCACCGGGTGCGCGGTGCTCGCCGGTCAGCGGCTGGTGGCGCAGTGGCTGCACGACCGCGCTGGCCACGTGGTCTCCGCTGCGGCCCGGGAGCTGCAGCTTCACCGATCGATCCCGGTCGACTTCGGCCGGGACGTCCGGATCGCCCTCTAGCGGACGCGCTGGCTGCCCGGCCTCCGTGGGATCACCGCGCTGCGTCCGGACCGGCCAGCTCCGCGGCGATCTCCCGCGAGAGCTTCTCCATCGCGCGGCTGAGCGCGGGCGCCAGATCGGCCGGGGCGCCGGCCCCCGCGGGCTCCGTCAACCGGGTCCGGTGGGTCCGCTCGGGCTGATCCCCCCCGGCCGGCAGGACGAACCACACCGCGTCCATGACGAGCTGACTGGACAGGTCCAGGCGGTTCATCGCCACCACCACAGTCCGGTCCGCCGCCAGGCCCGGGATCGCGTCCCCGAGCACCTGCGCCTCGGGCAGGAGCGCGCCCAGGTCCAGCACCAGGGTGTTCCGGAGCAGCGCGTCCAGCGGCTCGACCCACCGGTCGTACTCGTCCACCACCACGCTGTTCTCGCCCGTCCGCCGGACCATCTGCGGCCGGTCCACACCCTCGGGCACGGTGACCGGCGCGACCCTCACCCGTCGCCCGGAACCACCGCCGGCTCCTCCCTGCCCCTCGTGCGACGGGAGCGTCGACAGCGTGTAGAAGCGCGCGGCCGGCGAGCTCCCCAGGCATCCCACGAGCACCAGCGCCAGCGGAAGCACCGCGCGCCCGTTCATGGCCGCTTCCCCTGCACCAGCGCCTCCGGATGCCGCTCGAGGTAGTCGGCCAGCAGGCGCACCGAGCGCGAGGCCTCCCGGAGGTCGCGCAGCGCGCGCGGGAGCTCCCCGGTGCCGGTGGTCGAGCTCCCCAGCAGGCCCGAGGTCGCGGCGAGCGTCTTCTCCA
Organism: Myxococcaceae bacterium; assembly: GCA_003818285.1. GTDB lineage: Bacteria > Myxococcota > Myxococcia > Myxococcales > Myxococcaceae > RPRB01. Next base: position 3,169 of record RPRB01000331.1, on the reverse strand, counting down.
GCTGTGCCGAGGCGCCCTGCAGGCTCTGCATCGTCGGTCCGATGTGGGTGCTCGCCTCGCGGGTGAGCTGGTCGAGGTTCTTGATCGTGCCCGCGAGCTCGGGCGAGCGGAGCACCTGGTTCGCGCCCTGCACCAGCGTCCGCGCATCGGCGAGCAGCCGGGTCGCGGACTCGGCGAGGTCGTCGAACCCGCTGCCGGGGATGGTGGGAATCTCCGGGTACCTCCCTCCGAAGGTCAGCCGCGCTCTGGGCGCCCGCGGGTGGAAGGCCAGCGCCACGACCTTGCTGCCGGTGAGCAGGCTTCCAGACTGCAGCTCGGCGCGGAGCCCCCGGGCAACGAGAATCTCCATCTGCGCGTCCGTGGACTGCTGAAGCTTCTGGCCCTCGGTGGGCAGCTCACCCTGGTGGAGGAGCACCCGTTCGGGGTCCAGCATCACCGTGACCGGCACTCGCAGCCGCCCGGCCTCACCCTCCAGCCGCACGTCGATGACCCGGCCGACCCGGATGCCGAGCAGCTCCACCGGCGTCCCAACGTCGATTCCGCGCACCGAGCCGGTGAAGTGGACCAGGTACGAGACCTGCGGCCCGTAGGGCGTGTTCTGCGCCGAGTCCTTGTCGGAGTAGAGCTCGAACTCGCTATCCTTCGGGCTGGGCGGCTCGTTCAACCCCTCGTCCCGGGTGTCGAACGCGATGCCCCCGAGGAAGACCGCCTGCAGCGACTCGGCACGTGCCCTGAACCCGGCTCCTCCTCCGGCGCTGACCTCGATGCCCGAGGCGTTCCAGAAGCGCGTCTCGGGGCGCACGAGCTGATCGTGCGGCCCACGGACGAAGACGTTCACCGCCACGCTCTGAGCGTCCGTGGCCAAGTTCGCCCCCAGCACCTCGCCCACCGGCACGCCCCGGTAGTACACGGGCGAGCCGCGGCTCAGCGAGCCGAGGCTCCTGGCGCGGAGGACGAACGACTTCCCCTCGCCGGACGGCGGGAGCACCGGCGGCTCCTCCAGGCCCTTGAAGGTCTCGGTTCGCCTCCCCGTTCCGGGCTCCATCTCGATGTACGCGCCGGAGAACAGGGTCCCCAGGCCGGAGACCCCGCCGACCCCGAGTCGCGGTCGGACCACCCAGAACCGCGTTCCGCTGGTCAGGTGATCCTTGAGGTCGCTTCGCATCCGGGCGTGGACCTCCACCCTGCTCAGGTCGCGGCTCAGGTCGAGGTACTCGACCATCCCCACCTCCACGTTCCGGAGCAGGACCCGCGTCCGGCCCGCCTCGATCCCCTCGGCGCTGGGGAAGGTGATGGTGATCAGGGGCCCGCGCTGGCTGTACGTCTTCCACCCCAGCCAGCCGGCGATCGCCACTGCAGCAATCGGCACCAGCCAGATGGGAGCGAACCGGCGCCGCTGGACGCGGGCCTCGCGAGCCTCCGTCATTCGTCCCTCCCCTCCACCGCGTCCCACATGAGCCGCGGGTCGAACGCCTCGGCGGCGAACATGGTGATGACCACCACCGCCGCAAACGCCACCGCTCCGGCCTTGGGCTCCACCGTGGCCAGCACTCCGAACTGCACCAGCGCGACCAGGAGCGAGATCATGAACACGTCGATGTTGGACCACCGGCCGATGCCGTCGACAAGGCGGTACAGCCGCGTCCGGAACCGGAGCGCCCAGCGCCACCGCTGCCGCACCGCCACCACGAACCAGGTCAGGCTCACGAGCTTCAGCACCGGGACGAGCACGCTGGCGAAGAGAACGATGATCGCCAGCGGCCAGTAGCCGCGGCGCACCAGCTCGCCGATGCCGGTGAGGATGGTGTCCGGCGTCGGACGGCCGAGGCGCCCCACGGCCATGATCGGCAGGATGTTCGCCGGGAGGTAGAGCGCCGCGCCGGCGATGACCAGGGCGACGGTGCGGTTGAGGCTGTCCCGCTTCCGGCGCCACATCTGACAGCGACACCGCGGGCACCGCGAGCCCTCGGGCAGGGTCGTGACCAGGTCACACTGCGGACAGCCCAGGGTCGGACCCGGGCCTCGCACCGGGGCGGGCCGGCGGATCGAATCCCACACGTGCCGGCGGTCCAGGACCTGGTCCACCAGGAAGGTGAGAAAGGCCGTCGCGGCGACCGCCCAGCCTCCGGTGCCGATCGACACCCGGCCCAGCTCCTCCAGCCGGGTGAAGGCCACGAAGCCCCCGATGACGTACACCTCGGTCATCGCCCACGGGCGCAGGCGCTCGGCGAGCCGGAACAGCGGCCCGAGCTCGCGCGCCCGCGTCCCCGCCCGCACGCGGAGCAGCACGTAGGACACCGCGCCCAGCCAGAGGAGCGGGAACACGATGGAGAAGAAGGCGACCAGCAGCGCGAGAACCGGCATCTGGTCGGAGATCAGTGCCCGGGGTCCGCTGACGAGGAGGTTGCTGCGGACTCGTCCGGCGAGGCTCACCTCGATGATGGGGAAGGCGTTGGCCATGAGGCCGCAGAACAGGCCTGCCAGCGCCAGGGCCAGGGGAGTCGAGTCGGGAGGCTCTCGCCGGTCCAGCACCGCGTCGCACCGGATGCATCGGGCCACCGAGCGCAGCCCGAGCGGCGGCAGTGTCTGCACCTGGGCGCAGTCGTGACAGGCGACCTCCTCGGCCGCCCCGGATTCCTCGAGCGGGGTGTCCACGTTGCGGCTCAGGAGGTAGGTCGTCCGCTCGCTCCTGCCGACCCCCGGTCGGGGGCGGACGTCCGCCGGCGAACGTCAATTCCGCCGCCAGCCGACGCGGCGGGCCCAGGCCTCGAACTCGCGCCGGCGGCCCGCCGGGTCCGCGGGCGGGGCATCCCCCGGCTCGCAAGACGCCGTGTTCGCCGCCCGCAGCGCATCGGCCATCGGGCGAAGGCCGAGCGCCGCGCGGCGGGCATCCAGCTGCTCCGGCGCCTCCACCGGACCGGGCGACAGCCGCCCCGTCTCGTCCCAGTCGAGCAACGTGCCGTAGAGCGACGGCCGACCCTCGAGGTGGCGCACCCGGTCCTCCAGCATGGCTCCCTGCAGCGGTGTCGCCTCCCCCCGCGCGGCCGCCTCGCGGACCAGGCCGAGGAAGTGGCGCTGGAGGGCGGGCGTGGCGATGGCGTGGTGGGCGATGCGGAAGGCCGCCGCGGCACCGTCCTCTCCCGCGACGGAACGGCCCGGCCAGCCGTGC
>RPRB01000330.1 GCA_003818285.1 Myxococcaceae bacterium | reverse complement strand
GGCTCGAAGATGCGCTGGAGCAGCGAGGCCTCGATGCCGGTGCCGGAGTCCTGGACGCTGAAAAAGACGTGGGTGTCACGCTGCCCGGTGGTCACGGAGAGCGTGCCCTTCCCCTCGAGCGCGTAGAGCCCGTTCTGGAGGAGGTTGAGCAGGACCTGGCCCATCTGACCGGTGTCGCCGATGACGGGAGGAAGCTCGGCCCGGGTCACCACGTCGAGGGAGGCCTCGGGCACCTTCCTCAGCTGGGCGCGGAAGAGGAAGGCCGCGTCGTCCACGCAGCGGTTGAGGTCGAACGGGCGACGATCGCCCTCCTGCGAGCGACGGCTGAACTGGAGCAGGCTCTCCACGATGCGCTTGCACCGGAGCGCCGACTCCTCGATGAGCTGGAGCGAGTCCAGGTCGCTCCGGGCCCGGCCGGCGTCGCGCTTCATCAGCTGGGCGAAGGTGAGGATGCCCGCGAGCGGGTTGTTGATCTCGTGCGCCACCCCGCCCGCCAGTTGACCCACCGCCGCCATCTTCTCGGTCTCGACCAGGCGAGCGGTCATGGTCCGCTCGTCGGTCACATCCCGGTACGCGCACACCGCCTGCCCCTCCTCCGCCATGGGGTAGACGTCCAGGACGTAGATTCTTCCCTTGTGCTGGATCTCCGCGCGGCCCTCCTTCCCGCTGGAGATCGCCGCCTTCATGGGACACCCGGTGCAGGGTGAGTTGCGGCCGAACAGGAACTGGTGGCAGGGGGGGTTCTGGCCGAGACCCTGGACCGGCCGGCCCGCCACCCGGGCGTAGGCGACGTTGGCCCTCCGGACCGAGTAGTCGGCGCCGCGGACCACGGCCAGAGGCAGGTCCAGCGAGTCGAAGGACAGCTCCCACTCCCGCTTGGCGACCACCAGGAGCCGGGTACGCTGCTGGACGCGCTCCTCCAGCTCGGCATTGAGGGCCTTCAGCTCCTCATTCTGACTCCGGGTGACCTCCTGGAGCCGGTGGTTCTCCACCTGGACCGCGTACTGCTCGAAGGCGCTCTGCACGGTGAGGAGCAGGGCCGAGTCGTTCCAGGGCTTGGCGATGAACCGGAAGATCTCGGAGCGGTTGATCGCCTCCTCGATGGCCCGCTGGTCCGCGTGCCCGGTGAGCATGATCCGCTGGGCGAGCGGGATGCGCTGCTTCACGTGCTGGAGGAAGTCGGCTCCGTTCATGCCCGGGAGCCGGAAGTCCGAGATGACCACCTCGGGGGTGAACTGCTCGAGGATCTTCAGCCCCCGCTCACCGTCGAGCGCGGTGCGGATCTCCCAGTCCTGGGTGCGGAGCACGCGACGGAGCGACTTGAGGATGTTCTCCTCGTCGTCCACCACCAGCAGTCGGCCCTGAGCGGGCGACATCTTGAGCGCAGGCTCCATGGAGGGTCTTCGGTCGGTGTGCGTCGGTGCAACCGCTCGGCCATTCCGACGGCTTGGGCAACCCCCAGGGATCAGGTCCGTTTTGCCCGGTGACCTGGCGCGGACCCGGGGTCATTCTACACCCACCAGGGGGGCTTGTGGTCGCCGGTGACCCAGCCCCCGGGGCGAACCCCGCTTCGCCCGAAGTCCGGGGAAATCAGGACGCGGAGCCGCGAGGAACTGGGCCCACGCCGGGGTCGGCCAGGCAGACCCGGTTCCGGCCCTCGCGCTTGGCTCGGGCGAGGCATCCGTCCGCGGCGCCGATCAGCTCCTCGGGCGTCTGGACGTGCACCGCGGGGTGGCTGCCCACACCCACGCTGGCGGTGAGGAGCACCTCGGCCGCGGGTCCGGTGCGGAGGGCGGCGACGTCCCGGCGAATCCGCTCGGCCACGGTGAGCGCGCCGGCCAGGTGCGTCTGGGGAAGGATGCAGGCGAACTCGTCACCGCCGGTGCGGGCGACGGTGTCGGTCTCGCGCACCGCGGCCACCAGGCACTGAGCCGCGGCGCGGAGCACCCCGTCGCCCACGAGGTGCCCGAAGGACTCGTTGATGCCCCGGAACTGGTCGAGGTCCACCAGGACCAGAGCGAGCGGGTTGTCGTAGCGCTGCGCCCGCCGGAACTCGTCCTCCAGCCGGAGCAGGAAATAACGCCGGTTGTGCACCTCGGTGAGCGCGTCGACGACGGCGACCCGGTCCTCGGGGCCCCGGGTCATCGTCCCCGCGGCACGACGGAACACCGCCGTCCGGCGGCGCAGGCGTGCGAGGAGCTCGTCGGTGGCGATGCTCCCCGGGAGGACGTCGTCCGCGCCGAGGTCGAGCATCCGGGTGCGGGTCCGGCCGTCCTCCACCCCGAGCACCAGCACCGGACGGTCCGCATCGGCCTTCGACCGGAGCCGGGAGAGGAGCGTCGTGGCGCCCCACGGAGGACAGGGCTCGACGACCAGGAAGGCGTCGGGCGGCTCGGTCACCGCCGCCTGCTCCATGGCCTCGCCGTCGTCGTGCCGGGTGACGGTCCAGCCGGCCTCCTCCAGTCCGCGGACGAGCGCGCTCCAGGGAGCGTCCTGCGCGGTGACGAGCCAGAGGTTCATTCGGGAAGTCCCCGACAGGCTAGCAGAGACGACGACCATTGCCCGCCCCGACTCGCCATCGAGTCGCAGCCTAACTCACCGGAATCCGGGCCGGTTTGCACCCGCCTGGCGCACGGCGCTAGACCGCCGCGCCAGCCCCGTGGACCCCAGCAGCGCAGAGCCGGCCGCTGTCCCCCCGCACGGCGAGCCTCAACCACCCCCGGACGGCGAGCCTCCGCCATCCCCGGAGGGCGAGCCTCCATCCCTGAGACGTCGGGTACGGCGCTGGCTGGTGGGACGGCCCCGGAGCGTCGAGGACCCGGGCGTCTTCCACCACGTCTCCCTGGTGGCGTTCCTGGCCTGGGTGGGGCTGGGGGCGGATGGGCTGTCGTCCTCGTCGTACGGGCCGGAGGAGGCGTTCAAGGCGCTGGGTCCATACGTGGCGCTCGCGCCGTTCCTGGCGCTGGCCACCGCGTGCACGGTGGTGATCATCGCCGCGGCGTACTCGCGGATCATCGAACACTTTCCGTTCGGCGGCGGCGGCTATGTCGTCGCCACCCGGCTCCTCGGGCCGACCGCCGGTGTCGTCTCCGGGAGCGCGCTGATGGTGGACTACGTCCTGACCATCACCACTTCGGTGGCCGGTGGCGCGGACGCGATCTTCAGCTTCGTCCCTCCGGCGCTCCACGGCTGGAAGCTCCCGGTGGAGTTCGTGGCCATCGCGGTGCTGGTGGTGCTCAACCTCCGGGGAGTGCGGGAATCGGTGACCGTCCTCGCGCCGATCTTCCTCGTCTTCCTGCTGACCCACGTGATCCTCATCGGCGGCGCGGTCCTGAGCCGGGTGGACGAGGTGCACGCGGTCACCGCCCAGGTCCAGAGCGGGCTGTCGTCCGGGGTGGCGACGCTCGGAGTGGGCGGGATGATCGCCCTCTTCCTCCGCGCCTACTCGATGGGCGCCGGCACGTACACGGGCATCGAGGCGGTGAGCAACGGGCTGCAGATCATGCGCGAGCCCAAGGTGGAGACTGCCCGGCGCACGATGATGCTGATGGCCACCTCGCTGGCCCTCACCGCGGGTGGCATCACCCTCGCCTATCTCCTCCTGCACGTGACTCCGGTCGGTGGCCAGACGATGAATGCGGTGCTGGCCGGACGCTTCGCCGGCGCCTTCCAGGGGGCGGGGCTCCCGGTGGGCCAGTGGTTCGTGTGGCTCACGCTCCTGTCCGAGGCGCTGCTCCTGTTCGTGGCCGCGCAGGCAGGCTTCCTCGACGGGCCGCGCGTGATGGCCAACATGGCGGTGGACAGCTGGGCTCCCCATCGCTTCGCGCAGCTCTCCGACCGGCTCACCATGCAGAACGGCGTGCTGCTGATGGGAGGCTCGTCACTCCTCGCGCTGCTCTACACCCACGGGGACATCACCACCCTGGTGACGCTGTACGCGATCAACGTGTTCATCACCTTCTCCCTGAGCCAGCTGGCGATGTGCCGCTTCTGGTGGCGTGAGCGGAGGAACCGCGCGGACTGGCGCCGGCAGGGAGCGATCCACGCGGTGGGGCTGGTGCTCTGCCTCGGCATCCTCGTGGTCAACGTCTTCGAGAAGTTCCGCGAGGGCGCCTGGGTGACCGTCGTGGTGACCGGCGCGGTGATGGCCGTGTTCACCTGGACGCGGAGCCACTACCGCAAGGTGCAGGAGAACCTCCGCCGGCTCGACTCCATCCTCTCCTCGATGCCGAAGTCCTCGGTTCCGGCCCGGGCGCTGGACCCGAAGAAGCCGACCGCCGCGCTCCTGGTGGGCGGCTACGCCGGTCTCGGCGTGCACTCCCTTCTTACCATCCAGCGGCTCTTCCCCGGCTACTTCCAGAACTTCGTCTTCCTCTCGGTGGGGGTCATCGACTCGGCGACCTTCATTGACATCGCCGAGGTAGTCGAGGTGAAGGAGCGAACCAGGAAGGCGCTCGACCAATACGCGGCCCTCGCGCAGGGCATCGGGC
>RPRB01000329.1 GCA_003818285.1 Myxococcaceae bacterium | reverse complement strand
GGGCACGCTCAAGAAGCGCTGCCAGGAGGTGGCCCGCTACGTCCTGCCGATCGGGACCTTCGCCCACCTGTACCACAGCATCTCCGGGCTCACCCTCCATCGGTACCACCGGCTCGCCTCGGCCTATGACGTGCCCACCGAGGCGCGCGAGGTCATCGCGGCCATGGTGCGAGAAGTGGAGGCCATCGACCCGCTCTTCTTCCGCGACGTGGAGGACCCGCTTCCCCTCGAGTCCACCCACGAGGCCCGGGCGCTGCGCGAGACCGGACGGGCGCTCGGCGTGGGCGGGGAGGACGCGCGGGCGCACCGGGCCGAGTTCGATGCCGGGCTCCAGGATCGCATCAGCACGCTGGTGGACTGGAGCGCCCGGGGTGAGGCGGCCATCGCCCAGGCGGTGCGGAACGTGCTGGGGCTTCCCCGCGCCGCGCTCGACGACTCGGCGGCGCTGGAGCGGGTGCTCTCGCCCCGGCAGAACCCGTACCTGTCGGAGGCGCTGCAACTCGGCACGCAGGGCAAGCTCATGCGGACGCTGGTCCACGCGAGCTACACCTTCCAGAAGAAGCTCAGCCACGCTGCGGACAGCCAGGACCAGCGGCACCGGATGACGCCGGCCAGCCGCCCGGTGCTCCAGGCCACCTTCGTTCCCGGCGAGCCGGACGTCACCATCCCCGCGCTCCTGGCCGAGGTGCCCGAGGCGCTCGACGTCTTCAGCCGCACCTGCGCCGAGGCGTGGGTGGCGATCGAGCGGCTGGTGGATGCCGGGGTCGCGCCCGAGCTGGCGCTCTACCTCCTGCCCAACGCCTTCCCGATCCGCTTCCTCGAGTCCGGCGAGCTCCTGCACTTTCATCACAAGTGGGTGCACCGCCTCTGCTACACCGCGCAGGAGGAGATCTGGCGGGCGTCGGTCGAGGAGGTTCGCCAGGTCCGGGCGGTCCATCCGCGCATCGCCGCGCACCTGGTCCCGCCCTGCACGCTGCGCAAGGAGGCCGGGGTGACACCGTTCTGCCCCGAGGGGCCGCGCTACTGTGGAGTGCCGGTCTGGAACCGGTCGCTCGAGGAATTCGAGCGGCTGCTCTAGACCGCACCGGCCTCCGGCCGGTCCTCGATGCTCTCCCTCCTCGTCCTCGGCGTGCTGGTGGCTCACCCCCCCCTCCCGCCGCCGGACTTCTCCGGGCTGCCTCCCTGGGCGCCGCAGAACCCCATCGAGGCCAACCGGAGCGTGCTCTTCGCCCCGCCGCTGATGATGCCGCGCGGCGACTGGGGTCTCACCTTTGCCCTCGATTACTCGAGCGCGATCGAGCTCTACAGCTCGGGCGGTCGGGGAGTGACGCTCGATGCCGAGCTGGGGCGGTTCCAGGTGTGGCTCACCCGGCGCATCGACGACCAATGGTTCGTCTTCGGGCAGGTGCAGATCCAGGGCGCCTACGACGGCTTCATGGACCGGTTCCTCAACTGGTACCACTCGCTGCTCGGGGTTCCCTACATCGCCCGCGAGCTCCGTCCCATCAACAAATACGTGTACTCGGTCACCTACGAGCGGGGGAGGACCATCGAGTACGGCCCGGTCGACCTCGGCATCGGGGACAGCCGCATCGGCGTGGGGCGGATGCTCGGGAACCACGCCCAGGTGCTCCTCGTCCTCGGGCTGCCCACCTCCACTGCGCCCGGGTACCGCGCGGGCACGCTACAGACCGGGCTGATCCTGATGGGCGAGGCGCCGCTCCTTCCGTTCGCGACGGTGAGCGGCTCCATCGGAGTGGGCTTCACCCCCAAGACGGGGACCCTCGCCGCGTACGAGAACACCTTCTTCGCCTCCTTCTCGGGAGGGACGCGGATCCGCCTGAGCTGGCGGAACTTCATCTACGCCAACCTCTTCGTGCAGACGCCGCCGTTCCACGACACGGCTCTGCGGCCGATGGATCTGGTCGACTTCAGCATCGACTTCGGGTGGATGTACCGGATCGATCCCCGAACCGAGCTGTGGGTCGGCGTCGTCGAGGACCCATTCCCCGACGGGCCCGCGCTCGACGTGGCCTTCCGCTTCGGGATCCGGACCGCCTTCTAGCCCCCCCCGCACCACGGCGCCGATGTCCATGCTCAGCCCGCGGCGGTCCGCCGGCGCGTCTCGATCCACGGGGCGAGCGTTCTCCAGAGGGTGGCGGCGAGGATGATCGCCCCGCCCCGGATGGCCCACGGCCCTGGCCGCTCGCCGGCGAGGAGGTAGGTCCAGACCGGGTTGAGGACCGGCTCGATGAGAGCGAGCAGCGACGCCTCGACCGCCGGGGTGTGTCGCACGCCCCGGGCGAAGAGCGCGTAGCTCGCGCCGAGCTGGAAGACTCCGAGGAAGAGGACGATTCCCAGGTCGCGGGCGGTGGGAGCCGGCCCTCGGAGGGCCATGGGGAGCGACAAGAGCGCCGCCAGCGCGTTCCCCCAGACGATGGCCGCGACGTTCCGGCTCCCGAGCTTCCGCAGCCCCAGGATGCACAGGGCGAACGCGACCCCCGAGGCGACCGCGATGACGTTGCCCACCGCCTGTCCGGGAGACAGCCGGTCCAGGAAGAAGAGGAGCAGGCCGACCAGGAAAAGCGGCGCCGAGAGCAGCTCTCCGCGCGACGGGCGCTCGTGGAGCAGCACCGGGCTCAGGAGCAGGACCCAGAGCGGAGCCGTGTCCTGGAGGAAGATGGCGTTGGCGCTGGTCGTCGCCTTGTTCGCCAGGACGAAGAGCAGGACGGTGAAGGCGTAAGCAACCGCCACTCCGGCGACTGCCCGGTCCGGCCGCCGGCGGGCGCCCGGAAGGAGGGCGGCGATGAAGAGCGCGGCCACCGCGGAACGCCCGAAGTTGATCTGCCAGCCGCTGAGCTGGCAAAGCTTGATCGCCGCCCCGGCGGTCGACCACAGGGTGGCGGCGGCGAGAATCAGCCACGGACCGGCGCGTCGGCCGCCGTTCTCGGAAGGGTCGTCGTTCACGTCATGGCCAGCGCGGGCGGCGGGCCCTCATACCAGACACGGGGGGCCGACCACCGGCTTCCGTGCGGCCAGCACCTGGACGTAGGGTGCGCCGGACTGGGATGAAGATCTACACGCGCACCGGTGACAGCGGGCACACCGGCCTCTTCGGAGGCGGGCGGGTGTCCAAGGACGATCCGCGGGTGGCGGCCTACGGAGAGGTGGACGAGCTGAACGCGGCGATCGGCGTCGCGCGAGCGGCGGGCCTCGGCGCACTGGACCCGTGGTGCCAGGACCTCCAGGACCAGCTGTTCACCGTCGGCGCGGTGCTCGCCACGCCTCGCGGGACCCCGGCAGCTGCCCACATCCCCCACGTCCGCGAGGAGTGGGTCTCGGCCATGGAGAGCCGCATCGACAGCCTCGAGGGGGAGCTTCCGCCGCAGACGCACTTCATCCTTCCCGGAGGGACGCCGGCCAGCGCTACCCTCCACCTCGCGCGGACCGTCTGCCGCCGGGCGGAGCGGTCGGTGGTGCCCCTCTTCCGCGACGGCCAGGTGGACGAGCTGACGCTGCGGTTCCTCAACCGGCTGTCCGACTTCCTCTTCGTCCTCGCGCGGGCAGCGAACCACCGGGCGGGGGTGAAGGACGTGCCGTGGATTCCGGGCGGGAAGCCGTCGCCCTGACCGCCGTCGCTCCGGCCGAGCGGGTGCGGGCCCTGGCGCACGAGGCCGGGTTCGACCTCTGCGGCTTCGCCCGGCCGGAGCCCATTCCCCCGGCGGTGCTGCTGGACTGGCTCGCGGCCGGGATGGGCGCGGACATGGACTGGCTCGCCGAGCGCGCCATGGACCGGCTCGAGCCGCGGCGGCTGCTCCCCGACGCCCGGACCGTCGTCGCGCTCGGGTGCAACTACTGGACGGAGGCCGAGGGAGCAGAGGCCTCGCCCATCGCCCGGTACGCGCGTGGGCGCGATTACCACGCGACGATGCGCGACCGGCTCCGCGCCTTCCGCCGGCTGCTCCGGGCCGAATGGCCCGAGCTGCGGACGTATGGCTCGGTGGACCACGGGCCCTTCATGGAGAAGGTGTGGGCCGCGCGCGCCGGGCTGGGGGTCATCGCCCGGAACGGGTGCCTGGTGACGCCCCGGTTCGGCTCGTGGGTGGTGCTGGCGGTGCTCCTCGTGGAGCTGGAGGTGGACGCGTACGCGGACGGGCCGGGCGCGGACCGCTGCGGCAGCTGCCGGCTCTGCGTGGACGCCTGTCCCACCGGCGCGCTCGACGGCGCCGGCCGCGTCGATTCCCGCGCGTGTCTCTCGTACCAGACCATCGAGAACGAGGGCCCGGTGCCGGCCGAGCACCGGGAAGCGATGGCGCCGCACGTCTTCGGCTGCGACGTGTGCCAGGACGTCTGCCCGCTGAATGCCGCGCCGCTCCCCGCGGTGGGGTCGCGGTTCCTCCCGCGGCCGGTCGCGGGCGTGGACGCACGGGGGCTCGCGGCGATGACCCCCGAGCGCTACGCCGAGCTCGTGCCCGGGACAGCGCTCGCCAGGGCCGGGT
>RPRB01000328.1 GCA_003818285.1 Myxococcaceae bacterium | reverse complement strand
CTTCCACTCGAAGACCCGGATGCCGGACTCGAGCAGGGCGCGGAATCCGGCCCGGGAGAAGGGCTGGAGCGCGGGGAGGGCGCTGGAGCCGGGGGCCAGGAGCCGGACGACCACCCCGTCGAGCGACGCCGCCCGGAGCGCCTGCACGTACGGAGGCGTGCCGGCGAAGTAGGCGTCGGTGATCCACAGCGACTGCCGGGCTGCGCTGGCGATGAACTGGTCGAGCCGCAGGAGACCCGCCGTCCCCGGCTCGTCGCTGATCACGCGGAGGCGCGTGTCCCCCACGGCGTCCATCTCCTTGCGCGGACGCCGTTCGCCCTCCGGCAGAGGAGTGCCCATGGTGGCCCAGACCCGCGCGAAGGCCTGCTCGACGTCTGCCACCGCGGGCCCCTCGATCAGCACGCCGGTGTCCCGCCACGGCGGGATGCCCTTGGCCGGATCTCCCGCCCAGGCGTCGCCCACGCACAGCCCGGAGACGAAGGCCACCCGACCGTCCACGCTCACCGTCTTGCGGTGATCGCGGTGCACCCATCCGAGCGGGCTGGACCAGTCGAACGGGTTGAAGCTCCGCACCTGGACGCCGGCCTCGCGCATCGTCCGCCAGATCCGGGAGGGCGTCGCGAACGAGCCCGCCCAGTCGAACACCACGCGGACCTGGACCCCCTCGCGGGCACGGGCGCTCAGCGCCTCGGCGAACTGCTCGCCGGTCCGGTCGCCCCGGAAGATGTAGGTCTCGAAGTAGACGTAGTGACGGGCGGAGGCGATGGCCTCGAGCCAGGCGGGAAAGTTCTCCGGGCCGTCCCGGAGCAGCCGGATGCGGTTGCCCGACACCGGTGCGGCGCCGGCCGCGCGGGCCAGCGCCACGTCGAGCCAGTCCGCCTCGTGGCCATCGCTCGCCGGAGTGCCCCTGGTCTTCGCCACGTCACCTCCAGGCCAGGGTCATTTCACCCGCCCTCGCGGCAGGTCAACCGGCACCGGTGCACATGCCGGTTCCAGCGACCACTGGGACCGGTGAACGTCAGCGGGCGGACGGCAGGGGGTCAGGAGCCCCGGTCGGCGCGCGGACCCGAATCCGGGGCAGGAGGCACGCCGCGCGGCTCGGCCACCGCAGGCTCGGGGGGCGGCATCGACTCGGGGCAGCTGTAGTCGCTGTAGCGGAAATCCATCCGGCCCCGTCGCTTGTAGAAGAGCAGGCCGCCCTCGACGGCCACGTTCACCTCGGAGCGGGTGTCGAGGAGCCCGACCCGCGCCTCGTACTTCGCGTGGACCTCGACCTTCGTGACCAGGGTGGGCGGCTTGACCAGGGACGCGGTCCACTCCAGCAGCCGGCCGCTCGCGCGGTCGAACAGCGCGATGCCCTCGAAGAGGCCGGGGTCGTTCCGGTGCGCGTAGGTCGGGTGGAAGCTCAGCCGCATCGGCTCGTTCGCCGGCCCGTCGACGCGGAAGAACATGTAGAGCGGACGGGAGTCGGGATGGAACGGAGGCCGGAACTTCTGAGTCTCCGAGGTGAACTTCTGCTCTCGCCGCATCTCCTCGGCCACGTCCTGGCCGGAGCGCCGGGCGGAGACGATCTCGGTCTTCTGCGCGGGCGGAAGGCCGAGGAAGCGGCGGACCACGAAGAGCTCGCGGCCCGGCTTGACCTTCCCGCTCCCGTCGAACTCCATCGCGTGCTGCGACTCGACCCAGGCCGTGCACCGGGAGATGGCCCGCTCCTGCTCCATCGCCTGGCGAACGAAGTCGGTGGTGGTGACCGGCGCTGCGGCGACGGTGGTGGCCGCGGACCAGGCAAGGAGCGCGGTGGGAAAGGCGAGCATCCCATCGAGCATCGCACGCCCGCGGCCGGAGGATCGCCCTTCCCTTCTCGTCTGTCCGCTGCCCGCCACCCCCTTGCTAGCCTGTCACCCATGCGCACTCCGGACGCTCCCTTGGCAACCGACATGGCCCGACCGGCCTGGAGCGCAAGCTCCGGATCCGGGCGCTGCGGTTTTCGTGGATCAAGGACGCGATCCAGGCGCTCGCATTCACCCGCCCCACCCACGACCCTGAAGCGGCCCCCGGTCGGCGCAGGGCTGCCGTTCGGTGAGAGCGAGCCGTTCGACGGGAAGCGTCTTCGTCAGGCGGGCGGAGTACTCCATCCTGAACGTGGAGCTGCAGCTGGCCTGGTTGCCGGCGGCGTATCCACTGCGGAAGGAGTGTTACACGCTCGTCCGGGACGAGGAGGGAGTGGTGTCGGTGGGCCTGCCCGGTGAAGCGACGCGCTGCCGTCTCTCGATGGCGTCCGCGGCGACCGGGATCAACCTCCTCGAGCCTCGAGGGGCGCCGCCCACACGTTGACGTCGCGACCCGTTCTTGGCACATGGGATCTCCCCATGCGCTCCAAGAAGACGAAGTATCTCTTCGTGACGGGTGGGGTGGTCAGCTCTCTCGGGAAAGGCCTCGCCTCGGCCAGCATCGGGGCCCTCCTCGAGAACCGCGGCCTCGACATCACCTTCCTCAAGCTCGACCCGTACATCAACGTCGATCCGGGGACGATGAGTCCCTTCCAGCACGGCGAGGTCTTCGTCACCGACGACGGCGGCGAGACCGACATGGACCTGGGACATTACGAGCGCTTCACGTCCGCGAGCATGAGCCGGTCGAACAACTTCACCACCGGCCGGATCTACAACTCGGTCATCCAGAAGGAGCGCCGCGGCGAGTACCTGGGGAAGACCGTCCAGGTGATTCCCCACATCACCGACGAGATCAAGTCGGTCATCCGCGCCGCCGCCGAGGGGCACGACGCGATCATCGTCGAGGTGGGCGGGACGGTGGGCGACATCGAGTCGCTGCCCTTCCTCGAGGCGGTGCGGCAGATGCGCTACGACGCCGGGCCGCAGAACGTGGTCTACATCCACCTGACGCTGCTCCCCTACATCGCCGCGGCGGGCGAGGTGAAGACCAAGCCCACCCAGCACTCGGTGATGAAGCTGCGGGAGATCGGAGTGCAGCCGGACATCCTCATCTGCCGGACCGACCGGGAGATCCCCGCGGAGATGCGGCAGAAGATCGCCATGTTCTGCAACGTCGACCCGGGCAGCGTCTTCTGGAGCCCGGACGTGAAGAGCATCTACGAGCTGCCGCTGGAGCTGCACCGGCAAGGGCTCGACGAGCGGCTCTCCGAGGTGCTCAACATCTGGTCGCGCGCCCCGCGGCTCGACCGGTGGGAGCGAATCCTCGAGAAGGTCTACTCGCCGGCCAAGGGCGAGGTCCGCATCGGCATCGTGGGCAAGTACACGGACCTCAAGGAGAGCTACAAGAGCCTCAACGAGGCGCTGATGCACGGGGGCATCGCCAACGACGTCCGGGTCACGCTCAAGTACGTGGACAGCCAGGAGGTCGAGTCCCAGGGCGCGCCGGCGCTGCTCGGTGACGTGGACGCGGTGCTGGTCCCCGGCGGCTTCGGGGTGCGCGGGACGGAGGGCAAGATCGCCGCCGTCCGCTACGCCCGCGAGCGGAAGGTGCCGTTCTTCGGCATCTGTCTCGGACTCCAGATGGCGGTGGTGGAGTTCGCCCGCGACCTGCTGGGGCTCGCCAACGCCAACTCGGTCGAGTTCGACGAGCGGACGCCCCACCCGGTCATCTCCCTCATGGAGTCGCAGGTCCAGATCCAGGACAAGGGCGGCACCATGCGGCTCGGGGCTTACGGCTGCGTGCTGAAGAGCGGCACGCTCGCCGCGCGGCTCTACGGCAAGGACGAGATCAGCGAGCGCCACCGTCACCGCTACGAGGTGAACAACGCCTACCGGAGCCGCCTCTCCGACGGGGGCATGGTGGTGAGCGGTCACAACGCCGAGCTGAACCTGGTGGAGATGATCGAGCTGTCCGACCACCCCTACTTCGTCGGGTGCCAGTTCCACCCCGAGTTCAAGAGCAAGCCGTTCGCCCCGCATCCGCTGTTCAGCGGCTTCATCCGGGCCGCGCTCGAGCACCGGGACGGCGGCCGTCGATGATCGAGCTCGGAGGGATGAAGGTGGGCGAGGGGCAGCCGCTCCTCCTCATCGCCGGCCCGGACGTCATCGAGAGCGAGGAGCACGCGCTGCGACACGCGGTGCTCCTGCGCGACCTGGCGGCCCGGCACGGCGTCCGCTACGTCTTCAAGTGCAGCTACGACAAGGCCAACCGGACCAGCGGGAGCTCCTTCCGCGGGCCGGGCCTGGTCGAGGGGCTGCGGATCCTGGCCCGGGTGAAGGAGCGAGCCCGGGTCCCGGTGCTGACCGACGTGCACGAGGTGGCGCAGGTCGGCCCCGCCGCCGAGGTGGTGGACGTCCTCCAGGTCCCGGCCTTCCTCTGCCGGCAGACGGACCTGATCGTCGCCATCGCCCGAACCGGCCGGGGAGTGAACCTCAAGAAGGGGCAGTTCGTGGCCCCCCTGGACATGGCCCAGGCCGCCCGGAAGGCCGAGGAGGCGGGCAACCCCAACGTCCTGGTCACCGAGCGAGGCGCGGCGTTCGGGTACCACAACCTGGTGGTGGACAT
>RPRB01000327.1 GCA_003818285.1 Myxococcaceae bacterium | reverse complement strand
CGCCGCGATGCGCAAGCTGCTGCATGCCATCTACGCGGTGTCCCGCGATCGTCAGCCCTTTTCACCCCGACTGGCGGGGGTGCCCGCATGAAACGCTTGCAGGAGCTGACGGCATCTCAGCTCCCGTCGACTCCGTTGAGCAGCTCGCGGAGCACCCACGGGAGGTCGGCGCCTGTCTCGCCCAGCACGCCGAGGAGCGAGTCGAGTTCGCCCTCGATACCGCGGAAGCGTCGCCGGAGCGCGGTCATCACCCGGGCCCGTGCCGCGCTGAGCGCGCGCGAGACCGTCGACTTGTGGGTCCCCACGCGTCGCCCGATCTCCTCGAGCGTCAGGCCCTCCAGGACGTAGAGCGCGAGGAAGTGGCGGGTCCGCGGCTCGAGCGTGGCCAGCGCCTCGACCAGCGCAGCCTGGATCGCGGCTTGCTCCGAGCGGCGGAGCAGCGACACCTCGGGGTCCGGTCCCGGTGCGGCGAGCTCGGCCAGCCCCCGCATCTCCTCCTCGCCCTGAGGCCTCGCCTCGAGCAGGTTCAGTGCCACCCGCACCAGCACCGAGCGGAGGAAGGGATCGAGCCCGCCGCGTCCCTGATACTCGGCGAGCTTCGGCATCCGCGGCCCGACCAGGAGCCGCTCGCGCGTGCGCTGCAGCACCTCGGCCCGGAGCTCGTCATCCGGCCGGAGCCTCCGCAGCGCCCGCGGGAGGAGCGCCCGGAGCCGCGCGTCGAGGAGCTCCAGCGCCGGAGGCCGTCCCTCGAGGGCCGCGGCCACGAGGTAGAGGTCCGCCACGTGCGTCGGCACCCCCTCGGCATCGACGACGAGGCGGCGGCGAGAGAGGAAGCGGAAGAACGCCGAGGAGTCGACGTGGAGCCCCGGATGCGCCCTGCGCGCAACGCCCAGCGCCCGCCAGCCACGAACCAAGAGAAGAGCGCCTTCGCCCGGGATGTCCCGCCCCGGCGCCAGGTCCCCCCTCGGCTGCGCAGTTTGCCTACCCTCGCCATTTGGGTGCAACCGATGCAGCCAACGCACTCCCTCACGCCGCAGACCGGCCAGGCGAGAGGGCCCCCGTTACGCACATGCCGCTACACGGGTTCCCTCTGTCGGGCGTCGTGCAAACCCTGCGGCGTGGCGGCCAGGGACTGTCGAGAGGAGGACCCCCGGTGGGCGCGCACGTGCTGGTCGTGGAGGACGAGGCGGACCTGAGGTCGGCCTTGGCGGAGCTGCTGTCCATCTGGGGCTACCGGGTCAGCACCGCCTGCGACGGTCGTGAGGCGCTCGAACGGCTGCGTGCGGGTCAGGAGCCCGTCGTCATGCTCCTCGATCTGCAGATGCCGGTGATGAACGGGGACGAGCTCCTCGACGAGGTGACCCGGGATCCGCCTCAGCGACCGCTGCGCATCATCGTGCTCTCGGCGAACGTGGACGTGGAGCGCCGCGAGGCCCACGACCGCGTCGCTGCCGCGCTGAACAAGCCCGTCACTGCCGACCGGCTGCACGCGACGTTGGATGCGGAGGCGCACGCGCTGGAGTGAACGCACCGACGGCGGGGAACCGTCGCACACGAGACGCCGCCGTCCGCTGATGCTGCGCGGGAGCAGACAGAGCGGAATGGGGTGGGCTCCGGACGCTCTTTGGCTTAGAGACGGACCCGTGGAGCCGACGGAACAGTTCCCCCCTCCGGTCCCGGGCCGGCTGGCGTTCTTCCGCGCCGCCGTGTCGCTCGGCGTCAGGGCGTTCGGCAGCAGCCAGCGCATGCAAGCTCCGCTGGAGACCGCGCTGGTGCGCGAGCGCCGCTGGGTGACGGAGGAGGAGCACGCCGGGGTGCTCCGGCTCCTCGACCTCTTCCCCGGCGCGCCCTCGGCCAACACGCTCGCGTTCGTGGGGCAACGCCTCGGGGGCTGGACGTGGTCCCTGCTCGGCTACGTCGGCTTCGTGCTGCCGGGCGTGCTGGTGACGGCCCTGCTCGCCTGGCTGTACGTGCAATTCGACCTTGGCACCCGCCTCGAGCCGCTGTTTCGAGGGTTCGGTGGCGCCGCGGTGGGAGCGATCCTGGCCCTCACGCTCCGGCGCGTGCGCGGCGCGGTGCACGCCCGCTGGCAGATGGCGGTCGCGGGAGCGGCACTCCTCCTCACCGTCGCCGGCAAGGCCTCGCCCACCGAGGTGGTGCTGCTCGGGGCCGCTACCGGTCTCGCGGTCGAGCTCGGGTTCCGCCGCCGTCGCTCCCGGGGACCGGACATTCCTCCGCCGCCCGCGGAGGGAGCGAGCACGGTTCGCTCCGTCGCGCTCGCAGCGATCCCGGTGCTGGCGGCGGTGCACGTCACGGGACTCGACGCCCAGGTCGTGCAGGCGCTCGTGCTCTACTTCCGGACCGGCCTCGGGGCGTACGGCGGCGGCGTCGCGATCATCCCTCATCTGAGCGAGCGGCTGGACGCGCTGGACTGGCTGACCCCGCGGCAGCTCGCCGACGGCGTCTCGGTGGCTCTGCTCACGCCGGGTCCGGTGCTGCTGGTCGCGACCTTCGCCGGCTACGTGCACCACGGCTGGTCGGGCGCCGGGGCCTCCACGCTGGCGCTCCTGGCCGCGCCCTGGGTGCTGGTCCAGCTGGCCGGGGGCTGGCTGGCTCGCGTCCGCGAGCACCCCTTCGTCCAGGCCGCGGCCAGCGGGCTGCTCCCCGCGGTGGTCGGGCTCATGGGCTCGGCCGCGGTGGTGCTCGGCGGCATCCCCGAATTCCACCAGCCCATCACCCTGGCCATCGCCGGGGCCGCAGCGCTGACCCTGGTCCGCTACGATCTCAACCCCGCCTGGGTCGTGGCTGCGGGGGGTGCCCTCCGTCTCGCGCTTCACGTGGCGGGCGTATGAGCCCGGGCGCTCCGGCACCGCGCATCCTCGTGGTCGAGGACGACACGGCCATCCGCGAGGCGCTGAACGAGGTGCTGGTCGACCTCGGCTACGAGGTGGTGTCCGCCTCCGACGGACGGCGCGGGCTGGCGCTCGCCGCGGAGCAGCCGGAGCCCTGTCCCATCCTGCTCGACTGGCGGATGCCGGTGCTCGACGGGCCCACCTTCCTGGCCCGCCTCCGAGAGCTGCCGCGAGGCAAGGAGTTCCCGGTCATCCTCTCCACCGCCGACCGGTCGGCCACCGTCGCCCCGGTGGGGGACCAGGTGGCCGGCGTGCTCAGCAAGCCGTTCGACCTCGAGGCGCTGCTCGCGATTCTGGACCGCGTCTCGTCGCGCACCGGCTCCTAGTGCTCTAGAAGTTCCCTGCCAGGCTCAGGGCGCCTCCACCCGGCAGCAGGGTGGCCCCGACCCGGACGCCGGGCTCCTTGCGGATCTGCGCGTTGTGCTCGCGGATGAGCCCCATCAGCTCGTCGCGCGAAACCGGATGCGCGCTGTACGCGCTGGAGGCGATGCCCAGCACCGCTCCTCCGAGGACCAGGCCCCCCGACCAGTAGAAGCGCTCGCGGAGCTGCGCGTCCCGGTCGTCCCAGCATTTGAGGTCTCCCTGCTGGCAGCCGTGGATGAAGAACGCGCTGATGCCCACGGCGATGCCGGAGACGAGGAGCAGCGCGCTCCCCGTGCCCATGATGCGCTTGGCGGCGAGACGGCGCTCGTACTGCTCGGCGAGGTCGTTGCGCCCCAGCGCGCTGTAGAGCGAGCGGCCCTTCAGGGGGCGCTTCTCGGGTCCCATCACCGGGACCTGCACCATCGGCCCCCAGCCGCGGTTGCCCTCCACGTGCTCCGGCCGCCACTCGAGGCGGATCAGCCGGTCATCCACCTGAGCCGACGGCGGCGACTGCTTCGCCTTCTTGGCCTTGCCGGGCGGTGGAACCGGGGGCGGTGCCGACCCGAGGTCGACCTCGCCGCCGGGCGCCGGGGCGGCGGTCTGGGGCACCGGGACGGCTCCGGGCGGCAACCGCGGAGCCGCCGTCGGAACGTCCTGAACCGTGGGTGCCTGGGTTCCGGCGCCGACTGCCGCAGCGGCTCCGGCCGCCGCCCCGGCCGCGGGCGCTCCGGCGCCGGGCGCAGGAGCGGGAGCCGGCTGCTGAGCCACACCGGGGCTCGTCGCAGCAGGGGGAGGTGCGTAGGCAGGAGCCGGCGCGGCCTGCGGCGCAGCACCCTGGGGCGCGGGCGCAGGGGCCTGACCTGCCGGCGCGGCCGCGGCGGCGGGAGGAGCGTAGGTCGGGGGCGCGGGCGCCTGCGTCTGGGCAGGAGCGGGCGCGGGTTGCTGCCCATAGCCTTGCGGCGCGGCTGCCGGAGCCTGGCCCGCGGCCGCCGCTCCCGTGGCTGCGCCGGCCGCGGCCGGCGGGGCATACGCGGGAGCCGGGGCGGCATACGCCGGCTGCTGAGGAGCGGGCGCGGCCTGCTGCTGCGGCGCGTACGCCGGCTGTTGCGGGGCGGGCGCGGCCTGCTGCTGCGGAGCGTACGCCGGCTGCTGAGGAGCGGGCGCGGCCTGCTGCTGCGGCGCGTACGCCGGCTGCTGCGGAGCGGGTGCGGGCTGCTGGGGAGCGGGTGCGGCCTGCTGCGCCGGCTGCTG
>RPRB01000326.1 GCA_003818285.1 Myxococcaceae bacterium | reverse complement strand
GAGGCCCCTTCCGCCGCGGCGAGCGCGCGTCCGAGAAATCCCGGCACGGTGCCCAGGGCGGCGAGCGCACCGGCCGAGCGGAGGAACTGGCGGCGCGAGAATGCGCTCATTGGTTCTGGAACTCCGGGGCGCCGAGGAGCAGCCCCACCAGCTTCGCGCCGTCGACCGGCCGGCGCTCACCGTCGGGCATCACCTCGGAGACGCCCAGCGCCGCGAGCACCGTGGCCCGTGTCCCGTCCCCGAGCGGCCGGTGGAGGATGGCCCGCGCGGTCCGGTCCACCACCTCCTCGGGGGCACCCGCCACGGCGGGCAGCGGAACCTCGGTGCCGGTGAGCCGGCCCGAGGCGAGCTTCAGCCCGAAGTCGATCCGGGCCACCAGCGCGCCAGGGTTGACCCAGGGCTGCGACACCTCGGGCCACCCGGTCGGCGGCTGCGCGCGGTAGAGCGGCTGCCCCATGCGGGTCAGCGCCTGGATCATCGGCACGTCGCCGGCGGTGCTCCCGCCCAGCACTCGCACTGCCGACACGGTGAACTCGAGCGGGGTCTTCACCTTGGAGACCCGCGCGGCATCGCTCCAGAACTCCGGGCTCTCGAACAGCGCCCGGTAGGTGGCGGTCAGGTCGCCGCCGGTCCGGAGGAACGCCTGAGCAACCCGCTCCACCAGCGCCGGCGGCGGCGCGTCCATCACGAACTTCTGGGCCAGCTTCCGGGCGATGAAGCGGGCGGTGGAGGGATGGCTCGCGAGCAGGTCCAGCACCCGCTCGCCGTCCTCGATCCCACCTCCGCCGGGGATCTCCGCCCCGAGGACCCGCTTGCTGCCCCGGTCGTGCGCCTGGGGGTGGAACTCGAAGCTGCCGTCCTCGTTCGGCTTCCGGATCCCCCAGCCGGTGAAGCAGCGGGCCACCTCGCGGACGTCCTCCTGGGTGTAGCCGCCGTCCACCCCGAGGGTGTGCAGCTCGAGCAGCTCGCGGGCGTAGTTCTCGTTCAGCCCCAGCCGCCCTCGCTTCGGGAGGGAGAAGCCCTCGCGGGTCGAGGTCCAGTTGTCCAGGTAGAAGAGCATCGCCGGGTGATGGGCCACCGCACCCAGCAGCGCGCGGAAGCTCCCGAACAGGTTCGGACGGATCGCCTCCCGCTCGTACGGCGACACCATCCAGCGAACCGCTCCCTTGTCCGCCGAGACGTTGAAGTGGTTGAACCAGAAGTCGACGAGCTGTTCCTGAAGCTGCCGCCGGCTCTCCGTGGCGCGGATGAGCCGCGCGGCGACCAGCTCGGCGCCGACCTGCCGCGGGAGCTGGAACGGCTCGACCACGCGCAGAAGCTCCGCCCGCAACGCCTCGGGGCTCTTGCCTTCCATCGAGATCCCCTTCGCCTCGGCGACCTTCTTCGCCCGCGGGTAGCGCGCCACGAGCTCCGCGGTGCTCATCGAAAGCGACGGGAAGTCCGCGAGACGCTTCTCCACGGCCGCGTCGTCGATGTCCGCGGGCCGGAGCTGCCAGGCGATCCACGCCGAGGCGCCCATCGACTCCAGCTGGCGGAGGTCCGCCGGGGACGGGCCGTAGGCGAGCCGGTTCAGAACGTGCACCGCCTGCTTCTCGGCAGACCAGGACACGGCCGGGACCCGCAGCGGGTCGCCCACGCGCGGGGGAGCCTCGGTCGGGAGCGGACCGCCGCCGCCGGACGAGGCAGTCGCGCAGCCGACGAGGACCACCAGCGCCAGGAGGCTGTCACGCATGCTGGTGGCCATGAACACCGGGAGGCCGCCCGGAGTTATCGCCCGGGGGCCACGACGCTGTGGCACACGCAACGCGTCAATGCGACAGTCGGGGTCCATGGACCGACCGACCGTCCGGGCACCTGGCCTGGCCCTCTGCGCCGCCGTCCTCTGTCTCCCCGCGACTGCCTGGGCCCAGGCCACCGAGGCCCACGCGGACACGGGTGACACGGCCTGGATGCTGATGAGCGCCGCGCTGGTGCTCCTCATGACCCCCGGGCTGGCGCTCTTCTACGGCGGGATGGTGCGCCGGAAGAACGTGCTCGCCACCCTGATGTACAGCCACTTCGCGCTCGCGCTGGTGACGGTCCAGTGGGTGCTCTTCGGCTACTCCCTCACCTTCGGGAAGACGCACGGCGGGCTCATCGGTGGGACCGACCACCTCCTGCTGAACGGGGTGGTCGGCACGGTGAAGGGAAGCGTCCCGGCGCTGGTCTTCATGGCCTTCCAGATGAAGTTCGCGATCATCACCCCGGCACTGATCAGCGGTGCCTTCGTCGAGCGCATCAAGTTCAGCGCCTACGTGGCCTTCACCTTGCTCTGGAGCACGCTGGTCTACGACCCGGTGGCTCACTGGGTCTGGGCCGAGGGCGGGTGGATGGCGACGCTCGGCGTGCTCGACTTCGCCGGCGGCACCGTCGTCCACTGGACCGCCGGGCTGTCGGCGCTGATCTTCGCGCTCTTCATCGGCAAGCGGGTCGGGCACGGGCGCGAGAAGTTCATTCCCCACGACCTTCCCATGACCATCACCGGCGCCGGGCTGCTCTGGTTCGGCTGGTTCGGGTTCAATGCCGGCAGCGCGCTCTCCGCCGGCCAGACGGCGGCGCTGGCGTTCTCCACCACGCACATCGCGGCCGCCTCGGCGGCGATGGCGTGGGTGGTGGCGGAGTCGGTGTTCCGGCGGAAGCCCACGCTGCTGGGCTTCGTCTCCGGCCTGGTGGCGGGGCTGGTCGCCATCACGCCTGCGGCGGGGTTCGTCTCTCCGGCGGCATCGCTGATCATCGGCGCGGCCGCGGGACTCGTGTGCTGGGGCGCGGTGCAGCTCAAGGAGAGGAAGTTCCGCTACGACGACTCGCTGGACGCCTGGGGCGTGCACGGGGTGGGCGGCATGCTCGGCGCCCTGCTCGTCGGGGTCTTCTCCCGCAAGGCGCTCAACCCGGCGGGCGCGGACGGCCTCCTCGCCGGAGATCCCTCGCTCCTCTGGAAGCAGGCGGTGGGCCTGCTCGCCGCCGGCGCGTACACGCTGGTGATGACCCTGGGAATCCTCTTCGTCCTGGACCGGACCCTCGGCATCCGGGTCCACGAGGACGAGGAGCGCGAGGGCCTCGACGCCACCCAGCACGGCGAGGCAGCCTACACCTCCTGAGCCGAGGTTCGACCTTGATGCGCCGGTGGGTCACCGCAGTCCGGCTGACGCTCGGCTACCTGGCCACGCTGCTGGCCGCGGCGGCGCGCCGCCCGTTCCGTGCGCCTGCCCGGCCCTCCTGGAGCATCGGCGACGAGGCCCGGGCGACGTTTCTCCGGCGCTTCCTGCACCGGCTGCACGCGATGCCGGTGGAGGCGGCGCGCCCGGAGCTCGATTCGGTGCCGGTGCTGGTCCCGGGCGCGCTGCTCCGGACGCGGCGACGGCGTGGCGCTCTCTCGGGAGTGCCCGTGACCTGGGTCACTCCCCGTGCCGGGGCAGAACCGAGGCTCGTGCTCTACGTCCACGGCGGGGGGTTCACCCTCGGCTCGTCACGGACGGTCCGGGATCTCCTGTCCCGTCTCGCGCTGGCAAGCAACGCGCGGGTGCTCTCGGTGGACTACCGCCTGGCGCCCGAGCACCCCTGGCCGGCGGGACTGGAGGACGTGCGCGCGGTGTGGACCGCGGCGCTGGCCGAGCAGGGGCCGAGCCAGATCGTCCTCGCCGGTGACTCGGCGGGTGGCAACCTGGTCCTCTCGCTCCTGCTCGAGCTCCGCGACCGGCGCGAGGCGCTCCCTGCCGGGGCGGTGCTGCTGTCCCCCTGGGTGGACCTCGCCTGCACCGCCGCCTCCTTCCAGGCGAACGCCGACGTGGACGTCTTGGAACGGGACGCGCTGCTCCGGGAGGCGTCCAGGTACGCGGGCGGCGGCGATCCCGGACAGCCCTCGCTCTCGCCGCTCCGGGCGGACCTCGCCGGTCTCCCTCCGCTGTATCTCCAGGCGGGCGAGGCCGAGCTGTTCCGCGACGACGTGATGGCCTTCGTCGCGCGGGCTCGCGCGGCCGGCGTCAGCGCCACGCTCGACGTCTTCGACGACCAGGTGCACGACTTCCAGGCCTTCGGCGCGCTGTCGCGGATCAGCGTCGAGGCCATTGCCCGGGTCGGCGAGGCGGTCCAGGTGTTCGCCCCGGTGCCGAAGATGGCCGCCCGGGGCTGAGGGCGCGCGTCCCGAGGCGAGCACGGCCGGCGATGGCGCGATCCCGAGATGACCCGGGCCGGACCGGGTCAGGAAGGGGAGTCCTGCAGCGTGTACACGCTCTGCACGTACTCGGACATCATCCGCGCGGTGGTGAACCTCGCGCCGGCCGTCCGGAGCGAGGCCTTGATGCGCCGGACCCAGCCCGCGGGGATGCCGGCCGGATCGCGCTCGTGGAACGCGGGAACCACCTCCCGCTCCAGCAGCTCGTAGAGCCGGGTGGCATCGCGGGCATCCTGGCCCTGCTCGTCCTGCGCGCCGTCCACCGGGAGCGCCCAGCCGTTGCTGCCGTCGTACGCTTCCGGCCACCAGCCGTCGAGCACGCTCAGGTTCAGCCCACCGTTCAGCGCGGCCTTCATCCCGCTGGTGCCGCTGG
>RPRB01000325.1 GCA_003818285.1 Myxococcaceae bacterium | reverse complement strand
CGAGACCAGCCCCTCGCCGACACGAGCGGTGGCGGCGGCGAGAGCATCCGAGACGGCGGAGGCAGCGGCGAACGGAGAGGAGGCAGTCATGGGACTCAAGCTACGAGCCTGCCGGCGGCGCCACATCCGCCGCATGGCGAGGAGGCGAGCCTCCCCATCCGGGCAGGTGGGCCGCTCAGAGCGTGACCAGGCCCATCCGCGCGGCGCGGACCACCGCCTCGGTGCGCCGCTCCACCCCCAGCTTCTGGAGAATGGAATTCACGTGGAACTTCGCGGTGTGCGCGCTGATCTCCAGCGCGTCGGCGATGTCGCGGTTGGAGAGGCCCCGGGCGAGCAGCGCCAGCACCTCGCGCTCGCGGGGGGTGAACGCCTCCGCGGCGGCGGCCGGGCGCGGCTCGGGCGCGGGCCGCAGCGAGGTGAACCCGTGCTCGGTGACGACCAGGCCCCGGCTGACGGCCAGGAGCGCTGCCCGGAGCGTGGCGCCGTCCGAGCTTCGAAGCACGGCGCCCGCCGCGCCGGCGGACAGGGCGGCGCGCGCATCCGCCTCGCCCTGCACCAGCGCCAGGACCGGGGCCGCACCCGGACCGAGCGGCGGTGGCGGTGCGCTGGGCGTATCCCAGACCACCGCGTCGACGGGTGCCCCCGGCTCGACGGTCACGATCGTCCCGGACCCGGCGAGCAGCCCCGCCAGCCCCGCCCGGATCAGCGGGTCGGAGGTGACGAGCAGCACGCGCCCGAGCGTCGGCGCTGGGTCGTCCGGGGACATCGGCCAGAATGCATGTCGGCGAGGCGGTCCCGGTGCAACGTCCGTCGACGAGAACGATGGCGGCCCGAGCTGGGACCGGCCATCTCGGAGGATTCAGGGACCGACGGGAGGTGCCGAGCGCCTGGATGCGGCGTCCTGGGCGATCGCTTCCAGCCGGTCCGCGAGCGCGTCCAGCCGTGGATCGAGCCGCTTCGCGCTGCGCGCGAAGATGGACCGGGCCAGTCCGTAGGCTCCGAGCACGACCGCCGCAGCCGCGGCGACTCCGAACGCCGCGGGCACGTGAAGGAACGCCGGAAGCATCCAGCCCACGTTGCTCCCGAGGCCTCCGCCCACCCCTCCGATGATGCCCCCGAACAGCCCACCGGCGAGCTGGGACCGGTCGGTGGTGATGCGGATGAAGGTATGTCCCGCTCGGGGAACCGCGGTCACCTCGACCGAGGTCGTCCCTGTGAACCCCGAGAGGGTGAGGCTCCGGCCGATCGAGGAGACTCCTCCCGGCAGGATCCACCGTGCCCCGACCGTGGAGAGCACCTCTCGGGCCTCCTCCGCGAGGCGCTCATGGTCTTCGGAGCCGATCTCCCCTTCGGCCACCCTCTCGATCGTTCGACGGACCGGCGCCCCGGCCAGGGCGACTCCGAGGCTTCCCGCGGGGCCGCCGTCCAGCTCTCGCGCGGCCTGCCGTACCAGAGCGACCTCGATCCCGGCGTCCCGTGCGATGGCCTCGAGTTCCCGGAGGGTCAGCGCTCCTGTGGAAGTGCCCCGGGCGCCCTCCAGCCGGGTCGCACGGCGGAGGATGGCCGCGACCTCTTTCTCGTCGTATGTCCGTTCGCGGACCTGCTCCGCCGAGGACTCGGTCGGGTGTGGGGTGGCGGGACGTGAGCGTTCCGAGGGCACGGGAGAGTGTCGGAAGGATACCGCGGCGGGGCTCCACTCCAGGCCTGTCACCGCGCCGGAATGGCGAAGCCGTTGACGAGGGAGTCCTGGATCTCCCCCGCCTCCAGCGGCACCAGGCGCTCCTTCTGCGATCGCCAGAGCGCGTAGGCTCGCGAGGTGAGGAGCTCCACCAGCTGAGGCACCGAGGAGCCGGCCCGCTCGAGCGTCATCGGCTGGATCTCGAGGAGCAGCGTCGGGCGCAGCTCGCGCAGCGCCCGGTCGGCGCCCCGGAGCACGCGCTCCTCGAAGCCCTCGACGTCGATCTTCACGAAGTCCAGCCGCCGGATGCCCTGCTCCGCGACGAAGGCATCGAGCGTGGTCACCCTCACCTCTCCCCCTCCGGGGTCGACGAACGCCGCACCGGAGTTGCCGTCGCGGCCTCGCATCGAGGCGGTGCCAGGCGCGTCGGAGAGCGCGAGGCGATGGGCGTGCACGCACTCCATCCGGTTCATCGCGATGTGCCGGGTGAGCCGGGCGAAGGTCTCCTCCGTCGGCTCGAAGGAGTGGACGGCGCAGTCGCGCCCCAGCCCCTCGGCGAGCATCAGCCCGTAGTACCCGAAGTTCGCGCCGACATCGAAGATGACCGCCCCCGGCTTCACGAAGCGCCGGGAGTGGAGGAGGTCCCAGCGGTCGGACTCACCGAGCCAGAACAGCTCTCGATGGGGGTAGTCCGACGGGTTGAGCACCCAGCGGAGTCCCTGCCGCTCGACCGGGAGCTCGGCATCGATGCTGGCGTGAAGGAGGTTGCGGAGCGCGGCGTGGAGCCGCCACTGCCCCGGGTGCTTCCCGTGAAGCCCGTACCACTCCAGAAGCCGGAACCCGACCGAGCCAGGGATCATGCGGCCGGAAGGGAGCCACCGTCGGCCCGGACGGCACGACCCGGTGTCCGGCACCGGACTCCGCTGCCCTCCAGGCAACAGCCGCCGAACGCTTGCCAGCTCGCTGGGCGAGCGTGAGCGCCTAGTCGAAGAGGCCGTGCAGGAAGAACTCGCCTTCCCCGGCGCGCCGGTAGACCCAGGCCGCGCCGAGCCCCTCGAGGTGCACCCGGTAGTAGTCGCGCTGGAAGGGCGACTCGGTCCACCACTGGCCACCGAGGCGCTCCGGGCCGGTGACGGCCAGGACCTTTCGTCGCCTGCCGAGGACGCGGGCCGAGCGGAGCGCCCCGAGCGCGTCCAGCTCGACCTCGATGGGCTCGCCCTCGCCGGAAAGGAGTCGCAGCGGACGCTCCAGCTGCCAGTCGGGCTGAGCCTGGACGCCCTGCGCCCCTGCGCAGGTCCGCAGGCGTCCCCCTGGTGCGGGGGGAGGTGGCGGCGGCGCGGGAGGAGCGCGGCGGGCCTCGGCGAACATCCCCGGCTCGCGGCGGGGAGGACGGAAGGGGCCCGGCGCATGGGCCGCTTCGGGACGGTGATCGTCGGCGAGCACCGGGCTGCCCAGCGCCTCCGGTCCGAGCGCCGTCGCCAGCCGCGCCAGCACGGCCTCCAGCGCCGCGTCGCCCGCCGGCGCGTCGCCGAGGACACCTTGCTGGCCGCGGTCCTCGCAGGACTCGTCCACGGTGACCACCAGGGTGGCCACCGGCCCGTCGAGCCGCACCGACTCGAGCCGGTGGCGGACGAGGTCGAGCAGGAGCTTCGGGTCGGTGGTCGGCCGGGCCAGCGCCAGCGGCACCGGGTACGGACCGGTGGGCTCGAGGACGAGGGTCAGCGTCAGCCGCACCGCCGCGCGCTGCCGGCCGCGGAGGCGAGCCGAGAGGCGGTCCAGCGCGGTCTTGAGGGCGAAGAGCAGCGGCTCGAGCGACTCGGCGGGCGCCTCGAGCGTGCGCACCTCCTCGACCACCTCGGGCAGCACCGCGGGGAGGAGGCGTGACTCGTCCTGTCCGCGCACCAGCCGCTGCGCCCGGAGCCCCTGGGCACCGAGCCGGGAGATGACCTGCGTGGGCTGGAGCGCGGAGAGCTCGCCGAGGGTGGACAGCCCGAGCGCCCGGAGCGAGGCCACGACCTCGGGGGCGTCCTCCAGCGCCTGGACAGGCAGCGCGGCCAGCGCGCGCTCCGAGCCTCCCGGGGCCACGCACGCCCGGGTCGCGGCGCCGAAGCGCGCCAGGGCCCGCGCGGTGAACGGCTCGGAGGCGAGCACCACCCGCGCCCGGTAGCCAGCGGCCCGGGCCTGCGCCTCCACCTTCTCCACCAGCCCGGCCTCCCCGCCGAAGAGCGAGGCCGCCGAGGCGTCCAGCCACAGCCCGTCCGGGGCCGAGAGCATGAAGGCCGGGGTGAAGCGGAGGAAGCCCTCGGCGAGCGAGGAGAGCGCCTGGGCCTCGGCCACCGCGTCGTACAGGCCGTCGCGGAGCGCCGGCAGGAGCGCGCGCGCCGCGGTGAGCGTCATCCCCGCGCGGATGCCCTCCCGCTGTGCCGTGCCCGAGGCGAAGGTCACCCGGAGCGCTCCCTTCGCCTCGTGCACCAGGGCCAGCGGCTGACCGGCGAGCCCGGGCTCGTCCAGCACCCGCCGCTGGACCGGGAAGCGTGGCAGGTGGACGTAGGCGACGCGCTGGCTCACGACCCGACTCCCAGCGCCTGGGCAAACGAGGGCAGCGGGAGGTCCCTCCCCGGCCGCTGTCCCTGGATGCCGACGAGCCCGTCGCGCACGGTGCAGGCCCGGACCCGGCGGAAGGGCATGGAGGGCGGCGCCGGGACGGGCGGCGCGTCCAGCCCACGGCTGCCGGCGCCGGCATCGGACGGTCCGCCCGGGGTGAGCAGCTCCCACGGGACCTCCACCGCGCGCGAGACCCCGCCCTGACGGCTGCGGATCACCTCGACGCGCATCGCACGCGGCCCGGCAGCGGCGACATGGAGACGCAGCGTCCCGTCAGCGGGCGCCTCCGCAGGCGTGAGACGCAGG
>RPRB01000324.1 GCA_003818285.1 Myxococcaceae bacterium | reverse complement strand
TAGTGGTTGACGATGGCGATGGTCCCTTCCAGGTATGGCCATCCTCCATGCATGACGTTGAGGCGGAGCTTGGGGTGGCGGTGAAGATCGCCACGCCCTTCTCGTACTTGGCGTTGGCCGCCGCGCCGGCCGAGAGGGCCACCGCCGAGGCCTGCGCCGCCAGGGCAAAGTTCCCCTTCTGGAAGTCGCTCAGCGACGACGGCGTCTCGAAGAAGACGATCTCCGAGTAGGTCTGGCCACCGAGCTGGAACTCGACGGTGGCCTGGCCCATGGACGACTTCCCCACCGGCTTGCCGTCCACGAAGAGCACGCCGTCGCCACCGGCCCCGCCCACCACGACCGCTCCCTTGGCGATGGTGGGGAACACCGCATAGCCCGCGGCCGAGCTGAAGAACTTCTCGATCTTGGGATCGGTCTTCTTGAAGGTCTGAATGGTGGCGGTCGCATCGGAGACCAGCGTCTTGTCATCGGCCAGCGCGGCGGTGCCGAGGAGAACTGCAACCGCTGCGAGCAAGTTCGATGGGCGCATGGGCGGGGACCATACCGCCCGCCGTCACCCTCGTCGCGCCGAATCTCCAGCAGCCCGTGGTATGGGAGGGCCATGGGCCGCGCGTCTCGCGCCGCAGTCCTCGCCGTCCTGCTGGCCGGGACGCTGGTTGCCGCCCAGACCGACTCCCCCGCGCCCCCCAGGAGCGACTCCGCCAGGCAGGCGCTGCTCGCGCCCTTCAAGGGTGACTGGGAGGAGATCCAGCAGCGCGGGGTGCTGCGGGCGCTGGTCGTCTACAGCCGGACCCTGTTCTTCGTGGATCGGGGAAGGCAACGCGGCGCGACATACGAGTTCCTCAAGGCGTTCGAGGATGACGTGAACAAGCGCCTCAAGAAGAAGGCGCTCCGGTTTCACGTGGTGTTCATCCCGGTGACGCGAGATCAGCTCATCCCCGCGCTGCTGGAAGGACGGGGTGACATCGCCGCCGCCAACCTCCTCATCACTCCGGAGCGCAGCCAGGCGGTGGACTTCACCGTCCCCGGGCTCGGGGACGTGAGCGAGCTGGTGGTCACCGGACCGTCCGGGCCGAGGATCTCGAGCGTGGACCAGCTGTCCGGACAGGCAGTCCACGTCCGGCAGTCGTCGAGCTACCGGGAGCACCTCGAGGCGCTCAACCGCCGGCTGGTCGAGCAAGGCAAGGAGCCGGTGAAGCTGGTTCCGGTCCCCGAGGATCTGGAGGACGAGGACGTGCTGGAGATGGTGAACGCCGGGCTCATCCCCACCACCGTCTGCGACGAGTTCCATGCAACCTTCTGGAAGCGGCTCTACACCCAGCTGTCGTTCGACCCGGCGGTTGCGGTGAGCAGCGGCGGATCCGCCGCCTGGATGATCCGGAAGGACAGCCCGCAGCTGAAGGCGGTCACGGACTCGTTCATCCGGAGGCACCGGAAGGGAACTGCGTTCGGGAACGCGCTGCTCCGGCGCTACCAGGGGAACCCGTCCTCGGTGCTCCCCGCCACCTCGCCCAGGGAGCTCCGGAAGTTCGAGCAGACGGTCGAGCTCTTCCGGAAGTACGGGCAGAAGTACGACGTCGACTACCTGCTGGTGATGGCGCAGGCGTACCAGGAGTCCCGGCTCGACCAGCGCGCCACGAGCCACGTCGGTGCCGTCGGCGTCATGCAGCTCATGCCGGCGACGGGAGCGCAGATGAAGGTGGGCGACATCCACGAGCTGGAGCCGAACATCCACGGCGGCGTGAAGTACCTCCGCCACGTGGAGGACAGCTACTTCGACGAACCGGGGCTCGACCCGCTGGTGAAGGCGCTCTTCGCCTTTGCCTCGTACAACGCCGGTCCGAATCGCATCCAGTCGCTGCGAAGGGAAGCCGCCAGGCGCGGGCTGGACCCCAACCGGTGGTTCAAGAACGTGGAGTACGTGGCGGCCGACCGGATCGGCCAGGAGACCGTCACCTACGTCTCCAACATCTTCAAGTACTACGTTGCCTACCAGCTGGTCGCGGCGGCGCAGCAGAACCGCGCGACCGCGCGCCAGCCACTCGAGACCACCAAACCCTGACCCATCGAACGCGCATGAGACCAAGGTCCCCTCGATCCTGGGTGGCCCGTCCGGTCAGAGTCCGAGCACAACCTGGCGAAACGGCAGGTGTCACCCCCACTTCGAGGTCCACGCGATGCTTCGACGGATGCTGTTCCTGGCGGCGCTGCTCCCTGCAATGGCGCACGCCCAGACGACGGACAAGGTGCTCCAGCGTATCCGAGACACCAAGAAGGTCACCATCGCCTACCGCACCGACGCCAAGCCGTTCTCCTTCGAGGACGGCGGGCAGCCGGCCGGGTACACCGTCGATCTCTGCAAGCGGATCGTCGTCAGCCTCGAGCAGCAGCTCAAGGTCCAGCCCCTCACCGTGAAGTGGGTTCCTGCCACGGTCCAGACCCGGCTCGACCTGGTCCGCAAGGGCGAGGTGGACATGGAGTGCGGGACCACCACCGCCACGCTCTCGCGCATGGAACAGGTGGACTTCTCGAATCCGGTGTGGGTCGACACGACTGGCCTCATCGTCCGGAAGTCTGTCGGGGCCAAGGGGCTCGGGGGCCTCGCGGGCAAGAGCATCGCGGCCGTGGCCGCGACCCCAAACATCAAGGCGCTGGAGGATGCGCTGAAGAAGGGACTGGTGAACGCCAAGGTCGTGCCGGCGAAGACCTACGACGAGGCGATCGCGTTGCTGGAGGGTGGAAAGGTCGACGCGCTGGCGGCGGGCAAGACGATGCTCCTGGGGATCGGGACCAAGCTCAAGGACCCCTCGCCGTACGACGTCTTGAACGACGACATCGGGTACGTGCCCTACGCCATCGTCCTGCCCCTGGGGGCCACCGGACTCCGCCTGGCCGTGAACCGGGCGTTGTCGCAGATCTACGCCAGCGAGGCCATCGCCGAGATCTTCCGCGGGACCTTTGGTCCCAACGCGAAGCCCAGCGGGGCGCTCCTCGTCATGTACGGACTCAACGTCTACCCGGAGTGATCGAGGGCGGCACCCTCAGGTGAGGGGCGTCCCGGGGAACCCGGTGGGCTGGACAACCGGGAAGTCCCCCGGCATACGGTCGACGCAGCCGGGCTCGAGGAGCCCCGCCGAGGTTGGTCGCACGCGCGCCCGCCCGCCCGAGCTACGAGCAATTTCACAATGCTGTGCGGTCGCTGACAGAGAGGTTGCGGCCTCCAGACCCGAATGAAAGGGAGGCGATGATGCGATTCATGGTGATCGTGAAGGCGAACAAGGATTCCGAGGCGGGGAAGCTTCCCGAGGAGAAGGTCCTCACGGAGATCGCCAAGTTCGACGACCAGCTGGTCAGGGCCGGGGTGATGGTCGTGGCCGAGGGGCTCGAGGCCAGCTCGAAAGGAGCCAGAGTGAAGTTCGAGCACTCGAAGCGGACCGTGATCGACGGTCCGTTCGCGGAGTCGAAGGAACTGATCGGTGGCTTCTGGATTTGGGAGTTGAAATCCAAAGACGAGGCGATCGAGTGGCTCAAGCGCGCGCCCTTCCAGGACGGTGAGGTCGAGATTCGCCAGCTCATCGAGGCGGAGGATTTCGGGTCCCGGTTGTCGGAGCGAAGGCAGGGTGAGGGCTTGGTCTGGGGCGCTGAGGTGGGTGGCCGCGCGGGCGACGCGGGTTTTCCGGGGTGAAGGCCGAGCTGTCCACAGCCTCGCCGGCGACGGGCCCCTGGCCGGACCTTCTGAGGTAGATCGTCGAGCCGTCTGGTGAGCAAGCGTTCCCACAGCTCGGATCCGGCCGCCGAGGCACTGGAGCGGCTTCGCGCGGGAAACGCTCGCTTCATCGGAGGGAAGGCCCACTTCCCAAGGACGTCCAGGACCGTTCTGGCCGCTCTGGCCAGGGAGCAGCAGCCCCAGGTCACCATCCTCGGATGCAGCGATTCGCGTGTGCCGCCGGAGCTCCTGTTCGACGCCGGCTTCGGCGAGCTGTTCGTGGTGCGGGTCGCCGGGAACGTCTTTTCGTCCGAAGTTGCGGGAACCCTTCAGTACGCCGGGATGCATCTGAGGACGCCGCTCTTCGTCGTCCTCGGGCACGAAGGCTGCGGCGCGGTTCAAGCCGCGCTGGCCGCAAAGTTCGATGGCGCCCGGGCGCACAGCCGGATCGAGGTGCTGCTGCAGAGCATCCTCCCCGGACTGGCGGAAGTGGATCCGGCGCTTTCGGCCCAGAAACGGCTCCGCGCCGGCATCGAGGCGAACGTCCGGTGGAGCCTCCGGCAGATCCTCGAGTCCCCGGAGGGCCGGGCGAGGAGAGTCGAGGGGCGGATGAAGCTGGTCGGTGCGGTGGCGGACCTCTCGACCGGAGTGGTCCGGTTCCTGGACGCTCCGCTCGACAACCGGCGCACGGGCAAGAGCTCCGGGAGCCGCTCTTGACCATGTGGTGACCGCGGAGCACCGCCGAAGGCTCCAGCCGCAGGGCGCGACGTGCCGGGAGGAAGCAGGCGGCCACCGCGACTGCCGAGATGACCAGCGCCACCCCGCCGAGGATGCGCGGGTCTTCCGGGGAGACCCCGTAGAGCACTGCACGGACCAGCCGGCCCTG
>RPRB01000323.1 GCA_003818285.1 Myxococcaceae bacterium | reverse complement strand
TGAGTCGTAGACCACCTCCATGGCCCGCCCACCGAGGACGTACGAGGGCCGCACCATCACCGGGTAACCGACCTTCTGCGCGGTGCCGTGCGCCTCCTCCGGGCTCCGGGCGACGCCGTTCTCCGGCTGCTTCAGCCCCAGCTTCTCGATCAGCTTGGCGAAGCGCTCGCGGTCCTCGGCCCGGTCGATGGCGTCGGGGGTCGTTCCGAGGATGGGCAGGCCCGCCTTCTCCAGCGGCACCGACAGCCGCAGGGGCGTCTGCCCACCGAACTGGACGATGGCTCCGAGGGGCTTCTCCCGGTGGGCGATCTCCAGCACGTCCTCGAGGGTGAGCGGCTCGAAGTACAGCCGGTCCGAGGTGTCGTAGTCGGTGGAGACCGTCTCCGGGTTGCAGTTCACCATCACCGTCTCGTACCCAGCGGCGCGCAGGGCGAAGACGGCGTGGACGCAGCAGTAGTCGAACTCGATCCCCTGGCCGATCCGGATGGGACCGCTGCCGAGGATCATCACCTTCTTCCGGTCCGTCGGCGGGGCCTCGTCCTCCTCCTCGTACGATGAATAGAGGTAGGGGGTGTAGGCCTCGAACTCCGCGGCGCAGGTGTCGACCCGCTTGAACACCGGCCGGATGCCCCTCCGGTGCCGGTGGGCCCGGACCTCTCCCTCGGTGGTCCCGAGGAGGAAGGCCAGCACCCGGTCGGAGAACCCGTCCGCCTTCAGCCAGCGGAGCCGCGCGTCATCCAGGTCCGCCAGCTTCGTGCCGGAGAGCGACTTCGCCTCCAGCGCCAGGTCGCGGATGTTGCGCAGGAACCAGGGGTCGATGGCGCTGAGCTGGAACGCCTCCTCGATGCTCATTCCCTCGCGGAAGGCATGGAACAGCGCCTGTGGTCGCTCCGGGCGCGGCTCGCGGATGAGGTCGCGGACCTTCTCGGTCCGGGCCACCTCGTCCGCGGGCAGCTCCAGCGGCTCGAACGAGGAGAGCGCGCCCGACTCGGTGCTCCGCAGCGCCTTCATGTACGCCTCGCGGAACGTCCGGCCGATGGCCATCACCTCCCCCACGCTCCGCATCGAGGTGGTGAGGGTGCGGGTCGAGCGGGGGAACTTCTCGAAGTTGAAGCGGGGGACCTTCACCACCACGTAGTCCAGCGTCGGCTCGAAGGACGCCGGCGTGTCCCGGGTGATGTCGTTCTTCAGCTCGTCCAGCCGGTAGCCCATTGCCAGCTTCGCGGCGATCTTGGCGATGGGGTAGCCGGTGGCCTTCGACGCCAGCGCGCTGGAGCGGCTGACCCGGGGGTTCATCTCGATGACCACCATCCGGCCGTCCACGGGGTTGATACCGAACTGGATGTTGGACCCGCCGGTGTCGACGCCGATCTCCCGGATGATGGCCAGCGAGGCCTGCCGGAGGCGCTGGTACTCCTTGTCCGTCAGTGTCTGCGCGGGGGCCACCGTGATGCTGTCCCCCGTGTGCACTCCCATCGGGTCCAGGTTCTCGATGGAGCAGATGATGATGACGTTGTCCGCGGTGTCGCGGACCACCTCCAGCTCGAACTCCTTCCACCCGAGCACGCTCTCCTCCACCAGCAGCGTGGAGGTGGGGCTGGCCTTCAGGCCTTGGAGGCAGATGGTCTCGAACTCTTCGGAGTTGAAGGCCACGCCGCCGCCAGTCCCTCCGAGGGTG
The DNA here is from genome assembly GCA_003818285.1 of Myxococcaceae bacterium. Classification (GTDB taxonomy): domain Bacteria; phylum Myxococcota; class Myxococcia; order Myxococcales; family Myxococcaceae; genus RPRB01. Next base: position 2,925 of record RPRB01000323.1, on the reverse strand, counting down.
AAGCTCGGGCGGATGATGGCCGGGAAGCCGATGTCCTTGACGATGGCCTTCGCCTCGTCGAGCGAGGTGGCGTAGCCGCTCCTCGGCAGCGGGACGCCGATCTTCTGCATCGCGGCCTTGAAGAGCTGCCGGTCCTCGGCCTTGTTGATCGCCTGGAGCGAGGCGCCGATCAGCTTCACCCCGTAGCGCTCGAGGATCCCCGCTTCGGCCAGCGCCTTGGCCAGGTTGAGGGCGGTCTGCCCGCCCATGGTGGGCAGCAGCGCGTCCGGACGCTCGCGCTCGATGATCTGCTCGGCGGCCTCGACGGTGATTGGCTCGATGTACGTCCGGTGGGCGAACTCCGGATCGGTCATCACCGTGGCCGGGTTGCTGTTGAGGAGGACGACCTGGACGCCCTCCTCCCGGAGCGCCTTGATGGCCTGGGTGCCGGAGTAGTCGAACTCGGAGGCCTGGCCGATGACGATCGGCCCGGATCCGATGACCAGGACCTTGTGGATATCGGTTCGCTTGGGCATCGGAGGCGTCCCTGTAACACGTCCGCCAGACGGATCCATCCGTCCGGGACCGGTGACGGGGCAGTAACGTGCCGAGCCGGGGCTCAGGTCAGCGCGGCGGCGAAGTCCCGCAGCCGCTGCAGGCCCTTCTCCAGCGTGGCCCGCGAGGCGGCGAACGAGAACCGGAGGTGTCCCGGCGCCCCGAACGGCTCTCCCGGAACCGCCGCGACGAGAAGGTCCTCCAGCAGCCGCTCGGAGACGTCGTGGGCCGAGCCGAGCGTCTTGCCCTTCCAGCTCTTGCCGATCCACGCGCTCACGTCCGGGAAGGCATAGAAGGCCCCCTCCGGCCGGGCGCAGCGCACGCCGGGAATCTGGGTCAGCCCGGCGTGGAGAAGGTCCCGGCGCTGGTGGAACTCCTTGACCATCGCCTGGATCGGCTCCTGGGGCCCGGTGAGCGCAGCCAGTGCCGCCCGCTGGGTGATGCTGTTCACGTTGGAGGTGGCCTGGTCCTGGACCAGCTGCATGCCGTGGATGAGCGCCTTCGGGCCCGCCGCGTAGCCCATCCGCCAGCCGGTCATCGCGTAGGCCTTGCTCATGCCGTTCACCACCAGGGTCCGGCTGCGCAGCGTCGGCGCCAGATTGGCGATGTTCGTGAAGCGGTGCCCGGTGTAGAGCAGCTTCTCGTAGATGTCGTCGGTGATGACCAGCACGTCCGGGTGGACGGCCATCACCGCCGCCAATTCCAGCAAATTCTCCTTCGGGAGCACCGCCCCGGTGGGGTTGCTCGGGCTATTGAAGATGACTGCCCTCGTCCTCGGGGTGAGGGCCTTCGCCAGGAGATCCGGATCGGGCTGGAAGCCCTCCTCGACGCGGGTCGGCACCACCACCGGACGGCCACCGGCGAGCAGGACCTGCTCGGGGTAGCTCACCCAGTAGGGCGCGAACATCACCACCTCGTCTCCGTCCGAGAGCAGCGCCTGGAAGCAGTTGTAGAGCGCGTGCTTGCCGCCGTTGGTGACGATGACCTGCTCGGGGGCGAAGTCCAGCTCGTTCTCCTCCCGGAGCTTCTTGACGATCGCCCCTCGCAGCTCGGGGATGCCGGCGGTGGCGGTGTACTTGGTGAAGCCCTCGCGGAGCGCCTGGACGGCGGCCTCCTTCACGTGCTCGGGCGTGTCGAAGTCCGGCTCACCGGCCGACAGCCCGGCCACGTCCTTCCCCGCCGCGGCCAGGGCCTTGGCCCGGGCGTTCAGGGCGAGTGTCGGGGAGGGCTGGATCTCGGCGAGGCGGCGGGCGAGCTTCATGGGAACGGGAGTACCAGCCCGGGCCGACGCGCCTCAAGGGCCGGGAGAGTACAGTTCCGGGCGGAGCGCACTGTCTCCCCGAGGTGGCTCGATGATCGTTCGCTTGTGGGTCGCGCACGCGACCCGTGAAGGAGCCTCCAGGTACCAGGAGCACTTCGCGAGCCACGTTCTGCCCACCCTGAGCAGGATGGACGGCTACCTGGGAGCGTCGCTGCTCGGCCGGAACCACGGCGACGAGGTCGAGCTCGTCGTCCTGACCCGGTGGCGTTCCATCGAATCGGTCCGAGCGTTCGCCGGTGAGGACCTCGAGCGCGCCGTCGTGGCCGAGGAGGCCCAGGCGGTGCTGGCGCGCTGGGACCCGCGGGTGCGGCACTACGAGGAGCTCGTCGGCAGCCACGGGCAGCCCTCTTCTCCGGCATCAGCTTCCTGAGACCCGTCGACTCGTCCGCGCCTGCCGAGAGCGATACCCTGCGGCGCGCCATGAACGAGCTCACCCAGGCGCTGTTCGCGCTCTCGCCTCTCGTGCGGTACGTCGCGCTGCTGCGGGGCCGGGACCTCGAGCTCCAGGAACGCCCCGGGCTGGCGGGCGCGAGCGCCTCCGAGACCGACCGCTACGAGGAGCTCCTGGTCAATCCGGCCGTCCTCACGCTCCTCCGCCGGCGGGGCGAGATCGACTGCGGCGGCCTCGACCACGTCTGGATCCGCTACGGGAACTTCTGGACTGGCCTCTTCCCGACCGCCGAGGGACACGTCAACGTGGGGCTCGAGCCGGACGCCGTGCCGACCGAGCACGTCGCGGCGATCCGTTCGGTGCTCACGCGCGCTGGCTACTGACCCGCGGGCGTGCCCAGGGCGGGCCGTGACGCCGTGACGTGGCCGACGTAGAACACGCCATCGAACCCCTCCGCGCGCACCTGCCAGAGTCGGACGAAGCGCGGTGGACGCTCACCGCCATCGCCCATGGCGCGCGTGGCGACCCGATCCGCTCCGGAGCTCAGCCGCCGTTCTTGGACGGGAACTTCTCCCGCAGCGCGCTGAACACGTTCGGCGGCACCAGCTCGGAGACGTCCCCGCCCAGCGAGGCGACTTCGCGGACCAGCTGCGACGAGATGTAGAAGCTGTCCTGGCCG
>RPRB01000322.1 GCA_003818285.1 Myxococcaceae bacterium | reverse complement strand
GGACCCCTTCGCCTCATCGCGCGGGCCCGCCGCGACCAGGTAGGGAACGCCGAGCCGGTGCGCGTCGGCCACCTTCTTCGAGAGCGCCGCGTCCCGGTCGTCGAGCCGCGCGCGGAGCCCCGCCTCCTCCAGGACCCGGAGAGCATTCCGGGCATGGACACCTCCGCCTCCCTCGAGGCTCGCCACCACGACCTGTTCCGGGGCGAGCCAGTGGGGGAGCCGGCCGCGATGGTGCTCGAGGAGGATGCCCAGGAATCGTTCCAGGCTGCCGACCAGCGCCCGGTGGAGGACGACCGGACGGCGCCGCCCCCCGGCCCCATCCGGAAAGCCGAGATCGAAGCGCTCCGGCAGCACGAGGTCCACCTGGATCGTCCCGCACTGCCAGGCCCGTCCCAGCCGGTCCCGGAGCACGAACTCCAGCTTCGGCCCGTAGAACGCGCCCTCTCCCGGCTGTTCGCTCCACACCAGGCCCTCTCCTCGGGCAGCCTCGGCGAGCAGCGCCTCGGCCCGGTCCCAGACCGCATCGTCGCCGAGGCGGTTCGGGGGCCGCCCCGAGAAGGCGACCTGGAGGTCCTCGAAGCCGACCGCCGCGTACAGTGCCCGGAGGCTCCGGACGAAGCGACCCAGCTCGTCCGGCACCTGGTCCTCGCGGCAGAAGACGTGCCCGTCGTCCTGCGAGAACTGGCGGAGGCGGAAGAGCCCCTGCAGCGCGCCCGAGGGTTCGTCGCGGTGGACGAGGCCGAACTCGGCGATGCGGAGGGGAAGGTCGTTCCACAGCGGGCCCAGGCGGCGGACGAGCTCCATGTGCCCGGGGCAGCTGACCGGCTTCAGCGCGCGGGCCTCGCCCTCCACCACCAGCATTCCCTGGCGGAAGACGCTCCAGTGGCCGCTCCGCTCCCAGACCGGCTGGGAGAGGACCTGCGGACTTCGCACCTCGCGGTATCCCTGGCGGAGGACGATCCGCCGGAGCTCATCCTCGAGCGCGCGGAGGAGCATCAGGCCGCGGGGGTGCCAGAAGACGCTCCCGGCGGCTTCCTCCTGGAGATGGAAGAGGCCCAGGCGGTGGCCGAGGGCGCGGTGGTCATCGTCGTGCAGCATGGTCGGACTCCGGTGGCGAGGCCCGGGGGTGACCGGCAGGACGATGGAGGGCCTCGAGCAGGGCGCCCCGCCGGAACCACGGGCGGGACGGGGACGGCGTGCTCGAGGGGCTCAGACCACCGACGCACACACGACGCTCCGACCCGCCTCGCGGGTGGTGGTCGTGGTGGTGGTGGTGCCGAGACTTCTCACGGCGAGAACGGATAACGGGAGAGGGCGCCGGCAGTCAACTCCGGCTGCCCCAGCGGATCACGCACCGGGCTACAGGCCCGAAAGGACGGAATCCCGTAGGCGTCAGCCGCGAGCCGCTACTTCGTCGAGAGCTTGGTGATGCGCGTGGACCCGTTGCGAGCGAGATCTGCAGCTCGGTCCAGTTCCCCTGGAGGATTTGCACCGTGGCGTTGGTGAAACGGCTCATCGAGCGATACGGGCTGAGCTCAGCACCTCGAAGGACAGCGCAGTGCGGCCTGGACCGCCGCGGAACCCGGCCTACGGCGTGATGCGCTCCATCATCCGCGCGAACGGGATGGTCTCCCGCACGTGATGGAGCCCGCACACCCACGCCACGGTGCGCTCCACGCCGAGGCCGAAGCCGGCGTGGGGCACCGTCCCGTACTTGCGGAGATCCAGGTACCAGGTGAACGCCTCGCGCGGCAGGTGGTGCTCGACGATGCGCTTCTCCAGCGTTTCGAGATCATCCTCGCGCTGCCCGCCTCCGATGATCTCCCCGTAGCCCTCGGGTGCGAGCACGTCCATCCCCAGCGCCAGGCGCGGGTCCTTCGCATCGCGCTTGAAGTAGAAGGCCTTCAGCTCCACCGGGTAGCGGTGGACGATGACCGGCCGGTCGAACTGGCTGGCCAGCACCGTCTCCTCGTCGCCGCCGAAGTCGTCGCCGAACTTCGCCGGGTGCCCCGCGGCCTTGAGCCGCTCGATGGCCTCCTCGTAGGTGAGGCGCGGGAACGGCGCCTGGACGTTCTTCAGCTTCGAGACGTCCCGCTCCAGGAGGGTCACCAGCTCCTTCTCGTGCTTCTCCAGCACCTTCTGGACGATGAAGGAGACCAGCTCTTCGGCGAGGACCATGTCCTCCTCGAAGGTCATGTAGGCGACCTCGGGCTCGACCATCCAGAACTCGGTCAGGTGGCGGCGGGTCTTGCTCTTCTCCGCGCGGAAGGTGGGCCCGAAGCAGTACACCTTCCCCAGCGCCGCGGCCGCCGCCTCCATGTAGAGCTGGCCGGACTGGGTCAGGTACGCATTGCCCAGGTCGAAGTAGGGGACGGTGAAGAGCGTGCTGGTCCCCTCGCAGGCCGCCGGGGTGAAGATCGGCGCGTCCACCAGGGTGAAGCCGTTCCCGTCGAAGTAGTCGCGGATCGCCTTCTCCACCGTGGCTCGCACCCGGAGGATCACGTTCTGCCGGGTCGACCGGAGCCAGAGGTGCCGGTGCTCCATCAGGTAGGCCACCCCGTGCTCCTTGGGGGTGATGGGATAGTCCTTGGCCTCGGAGACGACCTCCACGTCCTTCACCGAGAGCTCGTAGCCGATGGGGCTCCGGGCGTCCTTCCTCACCACGCCGCGGACGATGAGCGCGGTCTCCTGGCCGAGGTGGTCCGCCCGGGTGAACTGCTCGGGGGAGACATCGTTCTTGAAGACCACCGCCTGGATGACGCCGGTCCCGTCCCGGAGCTGGAGAAAGTGGAGCTTGCCGCTGCTCCGCTTGTTGTAGAGCCACCCCCGGAGCTCGACCTCCTGGTTCTCGTGGGCGGCGATCTCTCGAATGGTGACGACTGGGGGAGCCATGGGCCTCCGCTCTCTATCAAAGAGATGGAACGTTGCGTCACTCCCCCGAGGCGGATAGGACCGTACGACCCGGTTCGAGCCCGGCACCGACCATGAAGCTCAGCGAGCGGTACGACCCGAAGTCCGTGGAGCCCACCTGGCAGGAGCGCTGGGAGAAGGCTGGCCTGTTCCGCGCCGACGCCCGCCCCGACGCACCGAAGAAGTACGTGCTGGAGATGCTGCCGTACCCCAGCGGCTCGATGCACATGGGACACGTCCGCGTCTACCTGATCGGCGACGTGTACGCCCGGTACTACCGGATGCGGGGCTTCGACGTGCTCCACCCGATGGGGTGGGACGCCTTCGGCCTTCCGGCGGAGAACGCGGCGATCAAGGACGGAGTGCACCCGGCGATCCGAACCCGGGAGAACATCGAGCGGTTCCGGGCGGCGATGCGCTCGCTCGGCTTCGCCTACGACTGGACGCGCGAGGTCAACACCTCCGACCCGGAGTTCTACCGGTGGAACCAGTGGTTCTTCCTCCGCCTGTGGGAACGGGACATGGTGTACCGCCGGTTCAGCAAGGTGAACTGGTGCACCGGCTGCCTCACCGTCATCGCCAACGAGCAGGTGAAGGAGGGGCGCTGCGAGCGGTGCGACTCGCCGGTGGTCGAGCGGCAGATGCCCGAGTGGGCGTTCCGCATCACCAGGAACAGCGAGGACCTCCTCCAGGCCCTGGACGGGCTCACCGAGTGGCCCCAGCGCATCACCTCCGCCCAGCGGAACTGGATCGGCAAGAGCGAGGGCGCGGAGGCGGACTTCAAGACGGCCGACGGGCGTTCCATCCGCGTCTTCACCACCCGCATCGACACCGTGTACGGGGCGACCCTCCTGGTGCTCGCCCCGGACCACCCGATGGTGGCGAGCCTCACCGATCCGAGGCGGAAGGCCGAGGTGGAGGACTTCGCCGCGCGCATGGCGGCGATCGGGAAGATCGAGCGCACCGCCGAGGGCGCTCCGAAGGAGGGGGTTCTCATCGGGGCGCACGCCACCAACCCCTTCACCGGTCAGCCGGTCCCGATCTGGGTGGCCAACTTCGTCCTCAGCGACTACGGCACCGGCGCGCTCATGGCGGTGCCGGCCCACGACACCCGCGACTTCGCCTTCGCCCGCGCCTACGGCCTTCCGATCAGGCAGGTGATCCGTCCGGCGGACGGACGGGACCTCGGCCCGGTGGAGACCTGGACCGAGGCCTTCACCGAGGACGGCATCCTCGTCGACTCCGGCGAGTACATCGGTCTTCCCTCCAGCGAGGCCCGCCGCCGGATGGGCGCCTCGCTGGAGCAGCGTGGGCTCGGGAAGCCCACGGTGACCTACCGCCAGAAAGACTGGGGGTTCAGCCGCCAGCGGTACTGGGGCACGCCCATCCCCATCGTCTACTGCGAGCGGTGCGACCCCGAGCGGAAGGGCATCCCGGTCCCGGACGACCAGCTTCCGGTCCGGCTCCCGGAGATCGACACCCAGGCGGTGCTCACCGGGAAGGGCGAGCCGCCGCTGGCCAAGGTGAAGTCCTTCGTGGAGACCACCTGCCCGACGTGCGGCGGCCCCGCCCGGCGCGAGGTGGAGACGATGGACACCTTCGTCGTCTCCTGCTGGTACTTCGCGCGCTACCTCTCGCCGCACTACGACCGGGCGCCCTTCGACCCGAAGCTCGCGCACCGCTGGCTCCCGGTGGACATCTACGTGGGCGGCCCCGAGCACG
>RPRB01000321.1 GCA_003818285.1 Myxococcaceae bacterium | reverse complement strand
GTCGATGACGCCGACCTCGCCGAGGTGCGCCGCGCCGGTTTCGACGACGGGCAGGTGGTGGAGATTGTCGCGAACGTGGTGCTGAATGTGTTCACGAACTATCTGAACCAGGTCGCCGAGACCGAGATCGACTTCCCCGTCGTACGCTCCGGCGCGGCGAAGGCGGCGTGAGCGAGACCGGGGTGCGGCGCTGCTCAGCGCGTGGTTACCTCCCAGGGAATTGAGAGGGGCGCTCCGCATCTGGATAACCAGGCGTTCAACGTCTTCTCGACCGTGACGACGCTTGGAACGCCGCAAGACATCACGCTGCAGGAGATCCGCATTGAGTGCTTCTTCCCCCTGGACAAGGAGTCCGAACGCCAGCTGCGGGAGCTTGAAGACGGTGAAGCCCGGCCGGGGACCGGTTCACCGCCGGGCTGACAAGCTCCGAGGACTCTTCCCGGTCGGTGCGCGGCGCTCCGCGCCTGACCGTCAGTACTGCCCGTATCGGCCCTTCACCGACTCGAGGAGCTTCCGCGGGTCGTACCCGACGCCGTCCTTGAAGACGATCTCTACGTTTTCGACGTCTGCGATCTGCTTCGACGGATCGCCCTTGATCACCACCAGGTCCGCGTGCTTGCCCAGGGCGATCGACCCGATCTCCTTGTCTCGCCCCAGGTAGATCGCACCGTTCAGCGTGGCGATCTTGATCGCCTCCACAGGAGAAAAGCCAGCCTCCACCAGGAGCTCAATGCCCCGTTGGTCCCCGAAGCCCGGCAGCACGGCGCCGCGACCTGTTGGATCGGGTCCCGCGATCAGCAGCCCTCCTGCAGCGACGAAGGCACGCTCCAGCGCGAGTTCGTTCTTCCACAGCAGCTTGGGATCTACCTTCGGCGCGGCGCTGGACGCGGCCCTGTCCGGGAGCAGAAAAAATGCCTCCTTCGCGCCCGCGCTCATCGCATCGAGCGCCTGCTGGCGAACCGGTGGATGGCCCTCGAGACTAGATTCAAGCGCCGGGAGCGTCGAGGTGATGGTCACATGGTGCTTCACCAGCGTGGCGATCAGCTCTTTGGCGTCGGCGCTTTCGGCGTCCATGTGCGCGAGCGTGAATTTCCCCTCGCTCTGGCTGCAGAGATCGGGCTTCTTCGCCGGATCGAACTGCGTGTTCTTGTAGAAGCCATGCTCGAGATTGTCGATCTGGAGCTCGGCGGCTTCCTTGTACGTGACCGAGCAGAGGTGGCCGGTGACCTTGAGCCCACGCTTGTGCGCAGCATCGATCGCGGCCTTCAACACGGCTCGCGTGATGTTGGTATAGGCCTTGAAGGACGTTACCCCGCGGTCGGCCCAGTACTCGACCTGCCTCCGAGCTTCATCGGCAGTGGTCAGCCCAGGCATCTGAATGAAGCGACTGTTCGGCCCTTCCAGATACGGGCCGGTCACGTCGAGGTGTGGACCCGGGAGCTTGCCTTGGTCAATGTCGCGCTTGAGGTTCAGGTCCGTATCGGGCTCCACGCTCCCCGTGGTCCGCATGGTCGTCACGCCTCCAGCGAGATACAGCCGGGGCGCCGAGAACGTCATCTGCGGCAGCAGCCCGGGCTGTTCGAACTCCCCCTGGCTGTTGAGGTTCGGTCTCGCTACGTAGAACAAGTGGTTGTGCATGCCGACGATGCCCGGCATCACGGTGTAGCCGCGCAGATTGAGCACCGTGGTGCCAGCGGTTGGTTTGACGTCTGCGCCCTTCCGGACCGCCGAGATCCGTCCGCCCTCGATAAAGACGTTCTGATCCTCGACGGCTGCGACGCCCGTGCCGTCAATCACCCGGACGTGTGTAAGCACCACTCTGGCTGCGTCTACCCGTACCATCTCTTGGACGGTCTTCGAACGGTCCGCTGCGCGCACGCCCCCAGGCAGCAGCATCAGGACCACGGCAATCGATCGTCGCACGACTAGCCTCCGCAAGGGAGGAGATTCAAAGCGTGAAACCGCAAACGCTTCAATGAGCTGACCTGGCTCCCTGGTGCGCTTCGGCTATCCGAGCCGAGGGACGTACCACCGCTCGGGCCTCCTCGAGCACCTGAGGCTTCGCTCCCGGCCCCTCCCCCTCGCCCCGGCCACCTCCCCGCCCCAGCTCACCTGCTGGTGAGGACCCTCCGCCACTCGAGACCCAGCTGCCCTGCCGTTGACGGCCCGTATTCGTGCGACTGCTTCCTCAATCGGCGAGCTCGCCGCCGTTCTCGAACGTTCGGGAACGGCGGCGTAGCTCGGATCGCCAACCCGCATACGCGGGCGGCGCCGCGGATGAGCTCCTCGACGCGGTACCCGTCCCAGTGCAGGTAGAGGGCCATTCTGGTGGATCAGCACCATCGAGGACAGGGAGAGCGAATCCGGGCAGACTCCCCAGATGGGTCTCGACGTCCATGTGGGTTCGCTGACCCGCTACTTCGCTGGAGACTGGAAGACAGTCATCCAGAGAGCTGGAGACGATGATGGCGACGAGCAAGCGGGTTGTTTTCGGGGCCGTTATCGGCCTGCTGCTGTCGCTATTCTCCGGAGTCCGTGCAGCCGACCGGAACTCGGACGCCACTCAGTCTTCAACTGAGATCAAGCTTGTGTATCTGGGCAACGCCGGGTGGCAGATCTCAGACAGCCGCACCGTTGTTCTCGTCGATCCGTTTCTCAGCCAGTTTAGTCTCAGTCGCGAGCCCACCGGTAACGACACGGCGACGCCTGACACAGTCGCAATCGACAGGCGAATTCCGGCCGCGGACTATATCTTCATCACACACGGTCACCTCGATCACATGCTTGATGCTCCGTATATCGCCCTGAAGACAGGTGCGACCGTCATCGGCCTTGAGACGGTCGCGAACATCGCGAGGGCTTACGGCGTATCGGACACTAAGCTGATCACGGTGCGAGGCGGCGAGGATTACGAGTTCGGCAGGTTCTCCCTGAGAGTGATTCCCAGCTTGCATAGCGCCCTGCGTGAAAAGCGTTGGTTCAACTCGCTCGATGCGACTGCCACTGCACCGCGCGACTTGAAAGCTCCCCTCAAGGTGTCAGCCTTTGTCGCGGGTGGGAGTCTGGTCTATCTGCTGCGGATGGCCGGCCATCAGATTCTAATCATGGGTTCCATGAACTACATCGAGCGAGAGATGGAAGGACTCAGGCCTGACATTGCGCTCGTCGGCGCGAACCGGCAACGCCGCGAGATCTACGATTATGCCGGGCGACTGATGAGGGCGTTGGGCCTTCCGCCGACCGTGTTGCCGACTCATTGGGATGCGTATGGGCGATCCGCCCAGCAGAAGAGCGCGAGGGAAGCTGTGGAGGAATTTGTGAATGAGGTCAAGGCGGCGTCGTCGCACACGAATGTGATAGTTCCCCGGCATTTCGAACCGATTATGATCAAGTGAGTGCGGGCAGGAGGGAGTGGCGGGTGAGCCGCGTAGCACGCGCATCCAGCCGACAGCCGGCTGCTCGATAGGTGATGACTCCGTCGAGAGGCTGCCCAGAGGCAGAAAGGCAAGCCGGCAACACGGGACGGCAAGCAGGTCGACGCGCGGCTTGCGCGGCATACCGACATCGGCATCGTCGCTTACACGGGCCGGTTCAACACCAGCGGCCAGAATTGTAAATCGATGCCCATTGTGGAGACGTTCAAGCCACGCATCGTGCTGCCGAGCCAGCATGGAGACGAGACGGGCGTCGGCGCTCATTACGACATGCCGATTTACCCGCTGGGCATCGCAGTCCGCGAGAAATTCTTGGACGCCCAGGCGCTCGATCCGCTGTACATGTCGGCATTGTGCTTCGACACGCAGTCGAAAGCATTCTTCGTCGGCCGGTAATGCAGGGGTGAGGCTGGCGCGCCGCCTCACTCCGGAGGAGGGCGGCGCGGACGCCGCGCGGTGAGAGGCCGTCAGCGGCGAAGCGCCGAAGCGGCGTCAGCGGACGAGGACGACGAGCAGCGGGCGCCAGTCCAGGCTCAAGCCTCGACGATTGGAGAGACCACCCGGGCCATCGGAAGCGTCTCGTAACGCAGGCCGATGCCGGCGCGGATCGCCGGATCCTCGTCCTGGAGGCGCCGGAGCGCCGCCTCGTCCTCGACGCGCACGACTCCGACGCCCCAGGCGCCGGCGGGGTCGAGGACAGGGCCGAAGAGCAGCGCCACGCCCTCGACCATCTTGGCGGTCCAGTACTGCACGTGGGACTCCATCGCCGCGCGCTCGGTGGGTGTCATGTCACTTGCGAAGGAGGCCCGCGGCGGGAGGAGCTTGCAGAGGAAGTATCGGGGCTCGAGTGGGGTGGGCATGCTGGTCCGGAGACTAGCGGCTTGCCGAAGACACGGCTGCCCTCAGTTGCGTGATGACTCGTCCGAGGGGTGCTCCCGTCTCGTGCTCGAGGCGCTCGAGGGTGCACTGAATGGCGTGCTGCATCTGAGGAGCGCGGGCGATGAGCTCGGCGTCCTCGGGCCCAGCGGCGACGGCGACGATGAGGCGGTTCTCGTCGCGGACGGTAATTTCCCGCCTCGGTCACGTCCTGCACCTCGCGTACGACGAAGCCGGCCTCGGCAAGGAGACGCTCGTTGTGTCCGAGCGGCGTGAACAGGAAGAAGCCGATCGAGCTCCGAACGCGCATCTCCTCGTTAGCTCGAGCAGTTGAC
>RPRB01000320.1 GCA_003818285.1 Myxococcaceae bacterium | reverse complement strand
CCAGCTTCAATCGCATCATCAAGAAGGAAGGGATGGACGGGCTCATCGCCCGCCTCAACGGGACCGGCAAGGTCGTCGATTCCGGCGGGAGCAAGGGCAGCTCGCGGTGACCATCAGGCGCGTCCGGTGATCGACCTGGGAGGCCTGGTCCGTCGCCGACCCCGGAGCTCGCGAAGGTGGGGCGCGGCGTGCGCGGGTCGTGGCAGTCTCGCCTCGCGATGCAGCCCCTTCCCGAGGTCCTGTCCCGGGCGGTCATTCCCGCGGGGGTGAGGTCCGTGCTCGAGCGGCTGCTCGCCGCGGGCCACGAGGCATGGCTCGTCGGCGGCGGAGTTCGCGATCTCCTCCGCGGAGGGCACCCGAAGGACTGGGACGTGGCGACGGATGCGCTGCCGGAGCAGGTGGTGAAGCTGTTTCGGCGCGTCGTGCCGACCGGAATCGCCCACGGGACGGTGACGGTGCTCGTGCCCGGCGGTCACGTGGAGGTGACCACCTTCCGTGCCGAGAGCGCGTACGTCGACGGGAGGAGGCCGGGCTCGGTCGCCTTCCACCGGGATCTGGTGGCGGACCTCGCCCGGCGCGACTTCACCATCAACGCGCTGGCGTTCGATCCGGTGGGTGGCCGGTTCCGCGATCCATTCGGCGGGCAGGAGGACCTCGCCCGGCGCCGGGTCCGGTGCGTGGGGGTGGCCGCCGAGCGCTTCGGCGAGGATGGGCTCCGGCCGCTGCGGGCGGTGCGGTTCGCGACGGTGCTCGAATTCGAGCTCGATCCAGAGACCGAGGCCGCGATTCCCGGGGCGCTCCCGGTGTTCGACAAGGTGGCGCTCGAGCGGCGCCGGGAAGAGCTCGTGAAGCTGCTGCTCGCCCCCGGAGTGGCACGGGGCGTGGACCTCCTGCGGCGGACGGGGCTCCTGGACCGGATCCTGCCCGAGCTCGACGAGGCGCTGGACACGATACGGAACGCGCGGGTGAGCCGGGCGTCGCCGGTGCTCGAGGTGCGTCTCGCCGCGCTGCTGGTCGGTGTGGCGCGGCCGGAAGGCGCGCTCGACCGGCTCCGGCTCCCGGCAAAGGTGGTGGAGACGGTGGGGGCGCTCCTCGCGCATCCGCTGCCGCCCGAGGCGTCGACCTGGAGCGACGCCGAGCTCCGCCGCTGGCTGGTGCGGCTCGGGCCGGAGCGCTGGGAGGTGGCGCGGGCCCTCGCGGAGGCGACCGGCGTAGACCCGGACGGTGCGCTCGGCCAGCGCATCGCCGGCATCGTCGCCGCGCGCCCGCCGCTGTCGGCGAAGGACCTGGCGCTCGACGGGGCCGCGATCATGCAGACCCTCGGCGTGGGCCCGTCGCCCGCGGTCGGAGAGGCGACCCGGTTCCTGCTGGACCGCGTCCTGGATCGTCCCGACTTGAACACCCCCGAGCAGCTGCGGGAGCTTCTTCGAACACGGCCGGCCTGAGCCGGGGGGAGGCACGCACGCATGGACTGGTGCTCCGATGGACCGGCCGCTCGTGGAAGACGTGGCACATGGGACGTGAGGCGCTCGTCGGCCCGGAGTCCGCTGCGGACCGAGTGGCCCGTCGCGGACCCGGCCGCGCTCTTTCTCCCCGGGCGGGTCGCAACCGCGTCGCGATCCGCGCTGCTTCTCGTCGGCCGGAGTGCGCAACCCGTCTGCCGGTAGCGCTCCCTCCCTGGACACGCCGGGAAGCGCCCGCATACGGTCCGGAAAGGGGAAGGGGACGGGGTAGCGAGACAATGCGGGAGGTCGTCCTCACGAACCGAGGGGCACGGGTGTGGCTGGCGGCGGTGATCGCGGCGATCACGCTGGTGGTGGGCGTCGACGCGTGGACCGCGACGAGCACGGCGCGAGGCGCGGAGGCCCTCTCGACGAGCGCTCTGCGATCGGCGGAGCTCGCCGAGGACATGCGGTGGCAGCTCACGCGGATCGGGCCGGGCCGGATGATCGCGGCGCCGGACCGGGGCACGGAGGCGCAGGCGCTGGTCTGGCTTCGCCGCGACGTGGACGCTTACGAGCCGCTGGCGACCTTCGAGGGCGAGCGGCCCGAGTGGACCACGCTCTCCCGGATCACCCAGCGGCTCGCCGAGGACCTCGAGCGAGGCGAAGGCGCGAAGGCGTCGAGCGACGCCGCGGGCGCGCGGGAGTCCGTCGAGCGCCTCATCGCCCTGAACCGTGAGGAGGCCGGGGTCATCGAGAGCCGGCTGTCCGGGCTCGGCCAGAAGCAGCTGGCGCTGGACGGGCTGGCCGGCGTCGTGGTGGTCCTGGCGCTGGCCAACCTCGCCAGGTCGCACCTGTCGGCGCTGGAACGGGAGCGCGCAGCGATCGCTGCCTCGCTCGACGTGATGAAGGAGAGGAACCGGGACCTGGAGGCGTTCGCGGCGCGGGTGGCGCACGATCTTCGCTCTCCGCTCACCCCGGTCCAGGCGCTGGCCGGGCTCCTGGCCAGGGGAGGTCAGACGGGCGCGGAGGTGCAGCGAATCAGCGGACGCATCGTCGGCGCCGCCTCGCGCATGTCGGACGTGATCGAGGCCATGCTGACCTTCTCCCGCTCGGGGACGGTCGCGGCCGGAAGCTGCGGGCTCAGGAGCGTGGTCCAGGACGTCCTCGATGATCTCGGGACCGAGCACGCGTCCGTGGACCTGCGGGTCGACGTCCCGGAGGTGCGCGTGGGCTGCGCGCCGGAGATCCTGGCGCAGATCCTCCGCAACCTGGTCGGAAACGCGCTGAAGTACCGTGCGGACGACCGGCGATGTCAGCTCGAGTTGAACGGCCGCCTGGACGGTCTCCACGTCCTCGTCGTGGTTGCCGACAACGGGGTCGGCATGGACGGGGAGGCCGTCCGGCGAGCGTTCGAGCCGTTCTTCCGGGCCAGGTCCGACCGGGCCGGCCACGGCCTCGGCCTGGCCATCGTGGACCGGTACGTTCGCGCCCTCGGGGGCTCGATCCGGCTCAGCTCCGTGCCCGACGTCGGGACCCGCGTGGAGCTGCGGCTGCCGCGGGCGCGGTCGCTGCCGGGCGACGGCCTGTCCGTGCCTCACGAGTCCCGCGTTCCGGGACCGGCGAGCCCCTCCGATGCGCCCGGGATTGAGCCCCCCCGGGCCGGTCTCGCCTGAGGCGGGGCCTCGGCTCTGGTCGGCCAGCCGGGCGCGGAATGGGGGCTTCAGACGGCAGCTCTCCTCCGCGGGCTGAGCCACCGCGTGTGGGAATGGTTCACCCACCGGCCAGGTGGGGATCGGCGCGCGCCACCCTGCGCCCCGGCCTCCACCGCTCGCTGCGCGGGGAGGTGCCTCGGCCGCCCCGAGGCACCTCGGCTGGAGCAGTCGAGACGCGCTGGAGCGCTGGCAGCGCGGATGCGCCCGGCGGCTCCCGCTGGGCCGATCGACCGTTCGTCACGTGAAGTTTGCCGGGGGGCGGCTGGACGGACGGCGAGCGGAGGCGGATACGGTCCCCAGAGAACTCGTTTCCCGGGCTTACGGCGAATCCGGCGTTCGAGGTCTCAGGCGGCGGAGCAGGAGAAGGGGGAGTGGGCGTGCAGGGCGACGGATCATCCAGGCGCGCATCCCTGGGTTGGCTGGCCACTGCGCTCGTTGCTGCGATGGCGGTGGTGGTGGGCGTCGGTGCGTGGGCGGCGGAGGTCACCGCGCGAGCCGCGGAGGCGCTTTCCATCAGCGCGCTCCGGTCCGCGGAGCTCGCAGCAGAGATGCGCTGGCAGCTCGCGCGACTCACGCCGGGGCCCCAGGGCCCAATCAGCATGGACCCGGCGTCGGCACAGGCCCTGCTCCTTCTGGGGCGCGACGTCAGGGCGTCCGAGCAGCTGGTCGCTTCCGACGCGGGGCGGAGGGAGTGGGCGAGGCTGTCCACGCTCAGCCGCGCTCTGGCGGACGCCTGGTCGCGTGGCGACGGAGTGGGGGCAAGCTGGATGGCGGCGAGCGCGTCCGAGTCCGCCGACCGGTTGATTGCCCTCAACCGCGCCGAGGCGGATGAACTGGGGAGAACCATGGTGAACCTGGGACGGTCCCAGGTGGTGATCAACACGCTGGCCGCAGCGGTGGTCTTCCTCACCTTTGCCCAGCTGGCCAGGGCCCGGCTGCGGTCACTGGAGCGCGAGCGGGCCGTGATCGCCCGCGCCCTGGGAGCCGTCGAGGACAAGAACCGCGAGCTCGAGGCGTTCGCGGGAAGGGTGGCCCACGATCTGCGCTCACCCCTGACTCCGGTGCAGGCGCTCGCCGGACTCCTGGTCCGCGGAGGGCAGAGTGAATTAGACGTCCGCCGCGTCGCCGGAAAGATCGTCACCTCGACCTCGCGGATGTCGGACCTCATCGAGGCGATGCTCACCTTCTCCCGCTCGGGCCGACCGCCGGCGGGCGACTGCGCGGTCGCGTCCGTCGTCGCCGAGGTCCTCGACGAGCTGCGTCCGGATTCCGACGGGACCGAGCTCGAGGTCGAGCTGCCCGATGCCCGCGTGGGCTGCGCGCGGGAGGTGCTCGCGCAGATCACCCGGAACCTCGTCGGAAACGCACTGAAGTACCGATCCGGCGAACGACCCTGCCGGGTACGGATCACCGGCACCCTCGGCCCACAGACGGTGACCCTGAGCGTGGGGGACAACGGGATCGGCATGGGCGCCCGGGCTGTGCGCCGCGCGTTCGAGCCGTTCTT
>RPRB01000319.1 GCA_003818285.1 Myxococcaceae bacterium | reverse complement strand
TCGCCCTCGCCCTGGGGTGGATGGCGGTGGTGCAGCTCGCGCTCCGCCGCGGGGTGGTGCTGGCGTCGGCGCTCCCGCTGGCCAACGTCTTCCTCTCCGCCTTTGCGGTGGTCTTCGTGGGCTACCTCTCGACCGACCGGGAGAAGATGAAGCTCCGGCGCACGTTCCGCTACTACGTGGCCGAGAGCGTGATGACCGAGATGCTCGAGCACCCCGAGCTGCTCCGCCTCGGGGGCGAGAAGCGCGACTGCACCGTGCTCTTCAGCGACATCCGCGGCTTCACCGCGCTCTCGGAGAGCATGGCGCCGGAAGCGCTGGTGAAGTTCATCAACGGGTACCTGTCGCCCATGACCCGCATCGTCCTGGAGGAGGGCGGCACCCTCGACAAGTACATCGGCGACGCGCTGATGGCCTTCTGGGGGGCACCCGTTCCCCAGGAGGACCACGCGATCCGTGCCTGCCGGACCGCGCTGCGCTTCCTGGAGGAGCTCGAGCAGCTCCGCCGGGGCTGGCGAGCCGAGGGGCTGCCGGAGATCGAAGTCGGCGTGGGCATCAACTCGGGACCGATGGTGGTCGGCAACATGGGGTCGGACCTGCGCTTCGACTACACGGTGATGGGCGACGCGGTGAACATGGCCTCGCGGCTCGAGAGCGCGAACAAGCTCTTCCAGACCAGCATCATGGTCTCCGAGGACACCTGGAAACGCATCGCCTCGCAGGCCACCGGGCGCCGGCTCGCCTCGCTGCGGCTGCGCGGGCGCTCCGAGGCGGTGCGGGTGTGGGAGCTGCTGGCGCTGCGGCCGCCGACGCCCGAGGAGCAGGCGACGATCGCCCGGTTCGAGGCCGCGGTGGACGCTCTCGCCGCACGGCGAGTGCAGGAGGCGGAGGCCGGCTTCCAGGCGGTCCTCGCCGCTCGGCCCGACGATCGCGTCACGCGCCGCTACCTGTCCGAGGCGCGGACCGCTGCGGTGTAGGGCGAACTCTTCCAGGCCTGTCGCACGTCGCACGCGGACCGCAGCAGGAAGTTGCGCCCTCCGGTGCCAGTTGATTGACTTCCTCTTCGACACCCGCCCACATGCCCACTGCCGAGGACACGCTCTTCCAGCGGTTCGGGAAGGAGTTTCCCAAGGGAACCGTGCTCTTCCACGAGGGTGAGACCGGGAAGGAGATGTTCGTCCTCCAGGCCGGGAAGGTGGTCATCACCAAGACCGTCCGGGACACGGTGAAGACCCTGGCCACGCTCGGGCCGGGCGAGTTCTTCGGCGAGATGGCGCTCATCTCCAACAAGCCGCGGAACGCGACCGCCACGGTGGAGGAGCCGGCGCGCCTGCTGGTCATCGACCCCAAGACCTTCGAGGGGATGGTCCGCGGCAACGCGGAGATCGCCGTCCGGATGATCAAGAAGCTGGCCGAGCGGCTGGCCGAGGCGGACGCGCAGATCGAGAACCTCCTGCTCGCCGACCCGGGAAGCCGGGTGGTCCACCAGATCCTCCACGCCTGCCAGAGCCGCGGCCAACCGATGGAGGAGGGCGTGGAGATCGACCTCAACGTCCGCGACCTGCCGCGGCTGACCGGCGTGGGCGAGCCGGGGATCCGCGCCGAGATCCAGCGGATGGAGCGGAGCGGGCTGGTGGAGCGCACCGGCGACCGGCTCCTGGTGCGGGACCCCGCTCGGCTGGGTGATTACCTCCAGTTCCTCGCCCTTCGCTGGAAGTTCGGGGAGCCATGAACCTCCGCGTGCTGGGCTGTCACGGCGGTGAGCTCCCCGGGTGCCGCAGCACCTGCTTCCTCGTGGATGGCACGCTCGCGCTCGACGCCGGCGCGCTGACCGCCACGCTCGACCTCCCGTCCCTGGCCAGCGTGGACCAGATCGTCCTCACCCACAGCCACTTCGACCACGTGAAGGACCTTCCGCTCCTCTCCGACCTGGTCGTCGGCTGGCGGAAGACGCCGATCACCATCTGGGCCAGCCACGCCTGCATCCAGACGCTGCGGGACAACATGTTCAACGGCTCGCTCTGGCCGGACTTCACTCGCCTCCCCTCGGTGGACAGCCCGGTGTTCCAGCTCCGCAGCTTCTCGCCGGGCGACACCTTCCAGGCCGGCGCCTACACCGTGCGCTCGGTGCTGGTGAGTCACCCGGTCGAGTCCTGCGGGTTCGTCATCGAGCGGGCCGGCACCGCGCTGGGGATCAGCGGCGACACCGGGCCTACCCAGAAGCTCTGGGAGCTGCTCAACCAGACGCCCAACCTCAAGGCGCTCCTGCTCGAGACCAGCTTCCCCGACGAGCTTCAGGACCTGGCCGACATCTCCGGCCATCTCACTCCCCGCACGCTCCGCGGCGAGCTGGGGAAGTTCCGGCGAAACGGCGCCGACGTGCTCCTGTACCACCTCAAGCCCGCCTTCGTGGCCGAGCTCAAGCGGCAGGTGGCGGGGCTCCCGGTGAAGGTGCTCGAGCTCGGGCAGAGCTTCGAGCTGTAGCGATCGACGGCCTGGTTGACGGCCGGGCAGCCGGTCCGTTACCCCTGACCCTTTCGATGGCCACCTGGTTCAGCAAGAAGCCGCGCATCGCCCCGGTCAAGCCCGAGGAGGTGGACAGCCTCCGTCAGCAACCCTCCCGGATGCAGGGCCTGTGGGCCAAGTGCGAGGAGTGCAACGAGATCATCTACCGGGCGGAGATCGAGAAGAACCTCAACGTCTGCCCGCTCTGCGGACATCACATGCTCTGGCCGGCGCGGGCGCGGCTCCAGGCGCTCCTCGACGAGGGCACCTTCGAGGAGAGCGACCGCGAGCTCGAGCCCACCGACCCGCTCGGGTTCACCGACAGCAAGCGGTACCGCGACCGACTCCGGGTCACCCGCCGCGCGCTCGACGAGAACGACGCCTTCGTCGGCGGGATCGGCCACATCGAGGGGCACCCGGTGTCCGTCGGCGCGTTCGTCTTCGAGTTCATGGGCGGCTCGATGGGCTCGGTGGTCGGCGAGAAGGTGACCCGGCTGTTCGAGCGCGCCACCGAGCGCCGCTGCGCCGCGGTGGTGTTCAGCGCCTCGGGAGGCGCCCGCATGCAGGAGGGCATCTTCTCCCTCATGCAGATGGCGAAGACCGCCGCGGCCATCGCGCGCTTCCGCGAGGTCAAGAAGCCCTACATCTCGGTGATGCTCCACCCCACGACCGGCGGGGTCGCGGCGAGCTTCGCCTGGCTGGGGGACGTCATCCTCGCCGAGCCGAAGGCGCTCATCGGCTTCGCCGGGCCCCGCGTCATCGAGCAGACCATCCGCCAGAAGCTGCCCGACGGGTTCCAGCGCTCGGAGTTCCTCCTGGAGCACGGGATGGTGGACGCCATCGTTCCCCGCAAGGACCTCCGGGCGAAGCTGGGCGCTCTTCTGGGCCTGATGGGCTGAATGGACGCCCCGCGGACGCCGGCCGAGGGGCTCGAGTTCCTGGCGTCCCGGTCGCCCTCCACCGTGGTGCTGGGGCTCCAGCGGATGCAGGAGGCCCTCGAGGAGCTTGGCCACCCCGAGCTGCGCCTCCGCTCGGTTCAGGTGGCCGGCACCAACGGCAAGGGGAGCACCTGCGCGTTCCTCGAGTCCATCCTCCGCGCCGCCGGACACCGGGTGGGGCTCTACACCTCGCCGCACCTGATCCGGGTCAACGAGCGCATCCAGGTGGGCGGCGTTCCCATCGACGACGAGACGCTCGGGACGCGCATCGTCGAGGTGCTGCAGAAGGCCCCCGCGGCGCTGGAGGCCACCTACTTCGAGCTCGGGACGCTGGTGGCCCTGGAGCACTTCGCCCGATGCGAGATTCATCTGGCGGTGCTGGAGGTGGGCCTCGGCGGCCGCCTCGATGCCACCACCGCTGCGCGGCCCCGCCTCACGGCCGTGACCCGGGTGGGGATGGACCACGTGGAATACCTCGGCGAGACGGTCGAGGCCATCGCCCGGGAGAAGGCAGCCATCTTCCGGAAGGGCGTGCCGGCGGTGGTCGCCGAGCAGCGGCCGGAGGCCCTCGCGGCCATCGAGACCTGCGCCGGCTGGGTGGGCGCCCCGCTGCTCGTCGAGGGCCGCGACTTCTCGCTGGACGGGCTCGGGCGCTACCGCGGTCCCGATCTGTCGCTGGACGGCCTCGCCCTCGGGCTCCACGGCGAGCACCAGCATCACAACGCCGCCGCGGCCGTCGCCTGCGCGCATCTGCTCGAAGGTCAGGGGCTCACCGTCGGGGCGGAGGCCATCCGCATCGGGCTCCAGCGGACCCGCTGGCCCGGTCGGCTGGAGCAGGTCCCCGGGCATCCGCCGCTGCTGCTCGACGGGGCGCACAACGAGGACGGGGTCGCGGCGCTGGTGGCGGCGCTGGACGCTCCACCGTACGCCGGGCGGGCGGTGCACCTGGTCTTCGGGGTCGTGTCCGACAAGCGGGTCGAGCCGATGCTCCGGACGCTCCTGCCCCGGTGCGCCTCGGCCGCCTTCACTCCGGTTCCCAGTCCCCGGAGCCTCGATCCGGCCACGTACCTCGCGCTGGGCCGGTCGCTCTGCCCCACGGTGGACGCCGCCCCCTCGGCGGAGGAGGCCCTCGCCCGGGCGCGGGTCCGCGCCGGTCCCGACGCCTGGGTGCTGGTTGCAGGGTCGCTGTACCTCGTGGGCGCGGTGAAGGCGCTGCTGGAGCATCCCCCCCCGCCCCGGTGACCCCCCGGGCCCCACGCATGGTGCTTGGCGCGGCGCAGCACCGACCCTAAAGTC
>RPRB01000318.1 GCA_003818285.1 Myxococcaceae bacterium | reverse complement strand
GACATCGCTCCCTGCTCCTTCAGGAGAGTGGCCCGATTGCGGTCACGCTCGGCCTGCGCGGAGGTCAGCCGTGTCTGCTCGAGCCGTGCTGCGACGTCGCCGGCCGAGAGCCTCACCAGCACCTCGCCGGCCCGGACCGAGCTGCCGAGACCGACGCGAATCTCCGCGACGGTGCCGCCGAGGAGCGGAGCGATCGTCGCGCTGCGCGTCGCGCGCACCGTGCCCACGACCTCCGTGACCAGCGGCCGGTTCGACCGCTCGGCCTGGGCAACCCGGACGCGCCGGGGACCCGGGTGCGGCCCTGCGGAGGGTGGGGACCCCCCAGCACACGCGCAGAGCAGGAGCGTGGCGAGCAGCACCAGCCGGGGGGTAGCGTCACGTCTCGTGGGGGCAGCCGGGGCGTGGTGGGTTCTCGCGCGGTTCATGGGCCGGGCTCGAGGCACCCGGCGTGCCGGCGATGTCGCACCGAAAATTCCCGTGGTTTCGCCTGGATGAACCAGCTTCCTCGACACGAGATCTCGTGGTGTCGCGAGAAGTCGTGGCGAGCGCCGGGGCCCCGCTCGCCCCGGCCAGGTGTGCTTGACCCGTCGCCTGCGCGGCGCGGTGCCCGTCGAGGGCTGTCAGGGCACGCCACCCTCGGACGCGGGGGCCGGGGCGACGGGGGTCGAACGCTCGGAGGTGATAGCCACAACTTCGACCGGTCGTGAAAACGCCGAACGAAGGTCTCGGTACTTACGGGGCACCGACTCGCACCCCGGTTCCGAGTTGTTGCTATTGCCTCTGAGCGTTCGAAGCGCCTCCGGGGCGGCGACCTTCGGCGCGGCGGGCGACCGTCCAGCGGGGCCGACCACCTGGCGCCCCGGTCGCGGCGAGCCGCGCAGAGTCCGTGGCGTCGAAGGCGGCGGCGCGCCGGAGCGTGGGAGCCCGGAGACGTTCCCGCGACGCTTCCCTGGAGTGAGCCGCCACGGGGGTCGCTGCCGCGTCTCGGTCGAAAGGGGGGCCGTGCAGGATCGCTGTTGCGATCGGGCTGAAGCTCGTGCCTGGCGCGTGCTGGCTCGAGATCTCCGGACCGAGGCCGTCGGGGTGCCGCGCGTGTCGGTCAGTGCAGGAGGGCTTGGCGCGCCGACCTCGCCGATGACGCCTGGGGGAGCCGGGCCACGTTCCTGGCCGGCGTTGCCCCTGGTGGAAGCTCGACCTCTCCGCGGTTGCCGAAGATGCGCGCGCCTTCGAGGTTCCCGGGGCCGCCGGGCACGTCGGGGTCGACGCGAAGCACGAGCTCGCTCCGTCGCCCGTCGTTGAAGAGCACGTCGGTGTTCACCGAGGTGGAGACCTCCACCGCCGCGCAGCAGTGATCAGTCACCAGCACGCCCACACCCTGCGCCTCCGCGCCGGGGTTGTGCGGAATCTCGAAGAGGTTCGCCGCCACGAGAGCCCGCGCCTGACCGAGCACGAGGACGCCGACCATCGAGAACTCGTTCAGTCCGTCCGGGATGTCGCCCTGCACGCGATTGAACGCCGCGACGTTCCCCCGGGGCCGCCGATCGAGCACCAGCCGCTGCTGGAAGACGATGGCGTCGCCGCCAGCGCAGCCTCCGTCACAGGTCAGGGCGGTGAGGTGCTCGACGCGGTTGAAGAGCACCGTCCAGCCGCTCCCATCGGTGTTGGTGATCGCCTGGAACGTCCCGTCGAAATGGTTGCTGAGGACCGTCACGTCGTCGGCCGACCGGGCGAGGATGCCCGCGCCCAGCGGGGCGAGATTGGCGTTGGAGACTCCCCGGCCGTCGAACCGGAACCCACGGACGCTCGTCCCCGAGGCGCGCCCGTCGGGAAGGAAGAAGCCGATCCGGAACGCGCCGGTGACCGGCGCCTCGCACCCGACGATGGTCGCACCGTGCTTCCCCTTCAGCACGAGACGGCGGGTGATCGTCGCGCCGCAGAAGCGGCCCCTCGAGACGACGATCTGATCTCCATCGTCGGCCGCGTCCACCGCCGCCTGGATGGTGGCGTAGCGCTGCGGCACGCGCAGGACGTTCATCAGGTCGAGGTCGTGGCGTTCGCCGGCGGCCGACGCCGAGGTGGTGGCGAGCAGCAGCGCCAGGCCGGAGACGAGCTGATGGTGGGTAATCATCCGGTCAACCCCCTGAGGGGCCGGAGCTTGGAGCCACGCGCGAGGGACTCGCAAGGCGCTCCGGAATCCTCAGGCGCGCTTGATTTCCGCATCAGCGGCTCGCCTCCTATCATCCGGAGCGACCGAGTCCGTGTTGACTCGGTGCGGCTTGCCGGCCGCGCGGCGGAGGAGGATAGCCAACCCATGCTCACCCGAGTTGCCGAGACGGAAGTCAGGGTGCGCTTCGCCGAGCTGCTGGACCGGGCGCAGGGCGGAGAGACCATTCTCGTCGAGCGCGACGGGGTGGTGGTGTGCCGGCTGGGCCCTCCGGGACCGGCCTGCACCCTCGACGACTTCACCCGCTTCCTCCAGCGCATCCACGCCCAGGGCGGTGTGCGAGAGGTGACCGAATCGCCCCAGCGCCTGGCCTGAAGCTGGCAAGGGGTCGCCCGTCCCGCGCAGTCTGGTAAGGAGCGACCCCCATGAAGCACACGCGTGTCGCGGCCGCCGCGCTGGCCGCCCTGCTCGCCGCTGCCTGCGCCAGCCAGGCGCCGATGTCGGATCTCCCGGGAGCGCCGCCGCGCAAGCCGAGCGCGGAGATCCGCAGGGACCCCAACGCCGACCAGGCCCTCGCACAGGTGGAGGCGACCGCCCGGAGCCAGCCCAAGTCGAAGCAGGTGGAGATCTACCTGAACTTTCGCAAGGCCTACCCGGCCACCACCGCCGGCGAAGAGGCCCTCTACCGTGCCGGGGTCCTCTCCTTCGAGCTGGGCGACTACGTGAACGCCCGCAAGCAGTTCAACGAGCTGCTCTTCGAGAACCCGCTCTTCCCCCAGGCGCAGGATGCGCGGCTCAAGCTCGGGCTGTCCGCGCTCGAGCTCAAGAGCTATCGCGACGCGTACCAGACGCTGCTTCCGCTCCGGGACCGCGTGCCCCCCGGTCAGAAGGCGCAGCTCGAGGATGCGCTCCGCCGCGCGGCCGAGGGTGCTCGCCTCTACGACCAGGCGATGAAGATGGCGCTGCAGAAGGCCGAGCAGGCGTCCTCGCCCGAGGAGCGGAACGCGGCGCTGGCGCAGATCGCCGATCTGGTGGACGCGCAGGTGGGCGTGGAGGAGGTCGCTCGGGTGCAGGCGGACCTCTCGCCCTCGCACCCGGCCTGGCCGCTCCTGACCTTCAAGCTGGCGCGCGTGTACCAGCACACCCGAGACATCCCGAAGCTCAAGTCCACCCTGCAGTCGCTGCTCTCCAGCGCGCCGGGCAGCCCCTACACCGCGGAGGCGCAGGAGATGCTTGCTCGCGCCGACCGGGTGGGCCAGGTGCGCGGGCGGACGGTGGGCGTGCTCCTCCCGCTCACCGGCAAGTACAAGGCCTTCGGCGAGGCGGTGATGCGCGGCATCCGCCTGGCGCTCAAGGGCAGCGACCTCGAGCTGGTGGTGAAGGACACGCAGGGGGACGGGACGCGCGCCGCGAGCGCGGTGGAGGAGCTGGTCTTCAACGATGGGGCAGTCGCGGCGATCGGCCCGCTGTTCATCGAGGACAGCAAGCGCGCGGCGCTGGTGGCGCAGGACCTCGGCCTGCCGCTGCTCACCCTGACCCGGAGCGAGGACGTGACCGACATCGGCCCGTTCGTCTTCCGGAACATGCTGACCTACTCGGCGCAGACGAAGGGCCTGGTGGACTGGGCGACCAAGGTCATGGGCTACAAGAGTTTCGCCGTCCTGTACCCGAACACCCCCTACGGCGTGGAGATGACCAACGATTTCTGGGAGCAGGTGATCGCCCAGGGCGGCGCGGTGCGGGGGGCGGAGAGCTACACCGCCGACCAGACCACGTTCACCAACCAGGCCAGGCAGCTGGTGTGCCGCTACTACCGCGAGGACCGGCGCGACTACTTCGAGGATGTCCAGGAGGCCACGAAGGACGTGAAGGACAGCTACCGCCGCCGGAAGGCGGTGGAGAAGGCGAAGAGCAAGCTCGATCCCATCGTGGACTTCGAGGCGCTCTTCATCCCCGACGAGTGGCAGCGGGTGGGGCTGGTGGCGCCGGCCCTGGCGGTGGAGGACATCATCACCAACACCTGCGACCCCAAAGAGATCGAGAACCTCAAGAAGACCACCGGGAAGAAGGACATCCGGACCGTGACCCTGCTCGGGGGCAACGGCTGGAACTCGCCGAAGAACGCCGACGGCATCCCCCAGCTGGTCGAGCGAGGCGGGAAGTTCGTCCTCTGCAGCGTCTTCGTCGACGGGTTCTACGCGGACAGCAACCGCGAGGCGACGCGGCGCTTCGTCCGCCTCTACGGCGAGGCGTACAAGGAGATCGCGCCGACGCTGCTCGACGCCGTCGGCTACGACTCGGCCCGCATGCTGCGCCAGCTCCTGGACAAGCAGACCGTGGCGCTGGATCGCGCGGCGGTGCGGGACGGGCTGGCGGGAATCAAGGACTTCGAGGGCGTCACCGGGAAGACCCGCTTCAACGAACGGCGCGAGGCGGAGAAGCCGCTGTTCTTCCTCACCATCGACCCGAAGGGCATCCGCGAGATCCAGCCGACGGACCGGATCAGCGGGTCCTGAGCTCGCCCGCGGTCGAGAGTCCCTTCGTCACACTCTCAATCGTCGCGCCTGGCCACGAGTTG
>RPRB01000317.1 GCA_003818285.1 Myxococcaceae bacterium | reverse complement strand
CGGAATGCCCTCGTCATTCTCCGGCAAATGCCACCTCGGCGACGCCGGCGAGCATGCGCCCACCCCTACCTGACCGCAAACGAGCCGAAGGAAGAGCGAGAGTCTGCGAAGCAGAGGGGTCCCAAGCCGAGCGGTCTTCCCATCGGCGCGCTGCGCGCGGGCTTTAGCAGTGTTCGTCCACCCAGGAGAGCAGCTGCCCGATGTCGAACGGCTTCCGGAGTGTCCCGAGCACGCCCGGGTACACCTCCGCCTGCCGCACGGTCCCGTGCGCCGAGAGGACGAGGACGGGGAAGTCCTTCGAGCGAGGATGCTTGCCGAGTCGTCGGAGGAATTCGATTCCGTCCATCCTCGGCATCATCAAATCCAGCAGAATGAGACACGGGCGCTCGACGACATCGAGCTTCGCCAGAGCCTCCAGGCCATCAGATGCGCACACCACTGTGCGCCCCGCCTCCTGCAGCACCTCGGCGATGGCTTGCCGGATTTCCGGGTCGTCCTCGACGAGCAGCACCGTCCTGTGGGGTGGCAGCTTCACGACGCGCCCACAGGTGGCGATGCCGAGCCCCCGTCGACAACCCCCGCCGGCCCGCGCGCCAGGCCCCAGGAAGGCGCCAGCGCAGACTGCCACGTTCCGTATGCCTTATTGCACTGGGAGTGCAAGCGGCGTCTCCAGCAGACCCGCCAGCTCGAGCGCGCCGAGCTAGCTGAGGCAGGCGAGCTGGAACGAAGAACTCGTGTGCCTCCCCGCGCACAGCCGGGGAGACATTCTTCTGCCGCGAGATTCAGAGGCGCCTTTGCTCGAGGACGGACTGGACGGAAGCCAGGTACGCGGACAGCTCAAAGGGTTTTTGCAGAACACCGTCAACATCGAGATGGTCGACGATCGCGCTGGTGTTCCATGCGCTGGTGAGCAGGATTCCCGCCGAAGCGGCTCTGAGCTGATTGACGCACTCGCCAATCCTCTCCTGGACCATCCCCCAGTGCAGAACCGCAGCACACGGCCTGCTCAACTTGGCAGCGAGCTCAAGAACCTCGTCCACGCTCCTCGCGAGGTGAATGGTGGCTTCTGGAAAGCCGTCGCTCGTCGCATCTGCTAGGGCAGCTCGAATCCCGTCGTCACGCTCGGCGATGAGCAGCGAAGCCATGGGGACACGGTGATTCCTGCTGGAGAGTGCGCCAAGTTGACCGACCGAGCATGGGGGCGCTCCGCTGGTGCCGCGGACCGCCGACTTGGACGGGCATCGCGATGCATCGACGGATGGCGAGCGAGATTCCCGAGGCGGATGGCTTGTTCAACCGGAAGCACTCACCTGTGCGCAGGTTTCGGGCGAGGTCGTCAGCTCGAAGTCCTTTCCTCAACATGGCAGCCGAACAGAAAGATGCGCCCTGTCGCGTTCGGCCGGAGGCTCTCCGGAGCGATGCCGTCGAGTGCCAACGTTCTCATCGTGGAAGACGACGCATCGTTCCGGGACACGCTCGGAGATGTGCTGATGGACGAGGGGCACTCGGTCCACCTCGCAGGGCACGGAGCGGAGGCCCTGCGGATCCTCGCGGACCTCCCGAGGGCGGTCCTCATCTTCCTCGACGTGAACATGCCTGTGATGGATGGACTCACCTTCCTCTCGCGCATCAGCGAATGGCCGGATCGCGACCGCCTTGAAGTCGTCATCATGAGCGCCGCGGTGGACATCGAGTGGTTCCGGGGCACTCGTGGAGTCATCAAGGCAATGCGGAAGCCATTCGACTTCGGGAAGATTGTCGAGCTGGCGCGACATTTTTCCGAACGACATTCCCCGGCCCGGGGTTCGCTGGCGGGTGCAGCAGAGCAGCCAGGTGCATTCGTGAGCACCGCGAGCGCCCCGCCCTCCGAGCCGGAGGAGTAGCCGCTCGCGCACGGGGTGGTTGGCCAACGGTTGACCTCGCAGACCTCCGAACGTCAGAGCACCCCGTACGCTCGCTCCCCATGAGCACCGGAGACCCCCTCGGCCGCCCCCGCGTCGTCCGTCAGCCCAACCTGTTCGGCGGCACCGACGTCCTTTCCCTCTACGGCCGCAACGGACGCATCCGCACGAACACCGTGCATTGCTCTTCCGACGTGGCCGCCACCCGCGTCGTCCAGCAGACCCGCCAGCTGGAGCGCGCAGAACTTGTCGAGCTCCCAGACGCAGCTTCTGGCACGTGCCGGTGCCCGCGCTGCGGGCGGACGGGGCTGCTCGACCAGGACTTCGGCACCCGCGTCCTCAACGGCCGGCGGCGCCGCCAGTCCTGGTGCCGCCGCTGCCGAAGCCGACGCCGGCAGTGAAGCTTCCCCGCCGCGCAGTCATTCTCTCCGGCGGAGCGCTGGTCTTCCTGGGCCGCGTCTCGCAGGCCGGACGGCGCCCTGAAACACCTTTGCGACGGGGTGGTCCCCCACCCTCCTCCGTCGCCTTCATGGAGGCTGACGAGGAGGACGTCATGGCCAAGGCAATCGACCAGACGAAGGACGGGCTCACCATCGGACATGGTGGTTTCGGAGAACACGGCCAAGGCGTTGGCAGCGCCGCGCAGATGTCCCACGACGAAGACCCCATCAACACCCGGGCCATCGGCAACATCGCCGTTCGCTTCCTCGGCGTCGACACCCCTGAAGTCAGCTTCACGCTGCCCGGCAGCAAGGCTTTCACCGGCATCGGCAGCTCCGAGTGGGCCGACTTCCTCAAAGACCCGTTCGCCGCCCAGTACGGGCCGCTGTCCCTCGATGCGGCCCTCGTGGCCGACTTGAAGAGCCGCCTCGGCCCGGAGGCGGGGGCTGCCCACGCCGCGGCGGCGAGGAAGGCCCGCGAGGCGCTCCTCGCCCTCGTCCAGGCGGACCAGGGGGCCACGAGCAACGCGGATTTCCGCTTCTTCCTCGCCTTCGCCAGCGAGGTGACCGACCGCTACGGACGGCTTCTGGCGTACATCAACCTCGACCAGCCTGGAGTGCCGAAGGCCCAGCGGCTCGAAACGTACAATGAGCGGCAGCTCAAGGCCGGGATGGCCTTCCCCTACTTCATCTGGCCCAACGTCAACCCCTTCCGAAAGCAGGCCTCCCTCGTGGCCTCGGTGCCTGCCTCGGCCGATGCCCCGGCCGTCCAGCATGAGGCAGCGCTGAAGAGCGCCCGGGATGCGGTCCGGGCGGCCCGGACGGGCCACCGCGGCATCTTCAGTGGCCCGGCCCTCGTCGAGCCCTTCGAGCTCCGCTACCTCGCTGGCCGGCGGGCTCCGGACCGCTGGGTCATCGACCTCGGCTCCACCGGGGCCAAGGCCAAGACGCTCTTTCCGCCCCAGACGTACTTCCGGATTCCCACCGAGGACCGGCTCTGGGTTCCCGAGGAGTACGTCCCGCTCTTCGTCGAGAAGGGCTGGAAGCGCGAATAGGGGCAGGCATTCATTGCCTCATGAGCCGGGCGACCCAGGCCCAGCATCCCCGGGAGAGGACTCACGCCAATGGAGACAGCTGACCTGGAAAAACTCAAGTCCGCATGCCGGGACCGGCCTACGCCACCCGGCGAGACGGAGGCGATGGAGCTCGGCGAGACCACCTGGTTCATCGGGTGGCCCGCGAAATCTCCCAAGGGCACCATCGCACTCACCCAATGGGAGAACACACAGCTCATCATCAGAGAGGAGGAGGTCCTCGAGGCCGTGGAGGACCGAGGAAGATTCCTCGTGAAAGTCCGTGCCGACTCCCACGTCATGCTCCGCACCGAGCACGTCTTTCAGGCTCGACCCAAGCGTCAGGGCTGCACGTGCGACAGCTCGTCCGCGGCGGGCCTCCCAGGCGACAAGCACGTGCCACGCACAGCCGCCCGTCCCGCCGGACAAACTGTCCCGGAGACTCGAGACTGCTGGATCGAAACCAGATGTGAAGAGTTCGTCGACGAGCGTGGCTACGTGCGGCGCGTCTGTGTCCCCATTCTCCTCTGCGAGCCAATCATCTGGACCTAACGAGCTTTCCCGCCAAGTCGAGGTCGTCCGCTGTTCGTGAAGTCCCTGAGGTGAATCGAATTCATTGGGGAGAAGAACGGAGACTCGTCCATGGCCCTCTTCACATCCGTTGGAGGCTTTTTTATTCAGCAGCCGGGCACGCAGGTGACCTGGAGCACGACATTCGGCTCGGGCCTGGACCGCCAGGTGGTCATCCAAGCGCCCAACATCAGCGACGACATCCTGGGCGTGGTCCAGCTCGTCGTGGTGGACCAGACCGTCGTGGCCAGCAACAGCGGGCTCTCGTACAACGTGACCATCAAGAATCCCAGCACCCGTTCGGTGAGGTACAACCTCAACATCTTGGATCCGCTATGAAGGTTACGGTCATCAGCCAGCGTGGCAAGTTGGTGGGCGTTTGGCTTCCGCCTGCCGAGGCCGCAGATCCAAATGCGCCCATCTGCCGTCCGGTCGGTGGACCGGGACAGAAACTGCACGACCTCGAGGTGGCGGAGGTGGCCGTTGATCGGTCAAGGGCCACCGAGCTCGCCAAGCTGGTCAAGAAGAAGCTCAAGCTGACCTGACTTGGAGGACGGCTCAAGGGAGCGACGCGGGCCCAGCTGGGGTAATGGCCTTTCCTGAGCAGCATCTCCGCCTGGTCTCGGGCTGGAGGGCATGGTGACGGCGCTCTCCGGCGTTCGCACACCCGGGGGACGGTGAGCGCGCAGGGGCGCACCGTTCCGCACCTCGCGGCTTGCGGCGCGCGTGCGTCCGATTCGGTACCTTCGCCACGAAACCACGGAGGTCTCCATGCGCGCGTTG
>RPRB01000316.1 GCA_003818285.1 Myxococcaceae bacterium | reverse complement strand
GGTGGCAACGTCCCTCCTCCGCAGACGCTCCTGCCGGACGGAGGCACTCCTCCGCCCGGGTACGATGGACCGCTGATTTGGTAGACGCCTCGAGCGCGTTGATCGCCCAGGTCTGGGCGGTGCGCCACGGGGTCGAGACCGGGGCTTCGCTGCGGTTCGCCGCGCTCTCGCAAGGGATGCGCGCCGCGGGGGCGCCCGCCACGCTCGTGGAGCTGGCGACCCGCGCCTCAGCCGATGAGATCCGCCACGCTGCACACTGCGCCGACATCCTGCGCTCGCGTCGGCGGGACGTCCCCCCGCCCGAGACGCGGCTGCTGTTCTTCGGACCCCGGGACCTCAGCGCGGAGCAGAGGTTGACCTACGAGGTGGTCGCCCAGTCCTGCATCTCGGAGACCGAGAGCATGGCGACGCTGGTCACTCTCCTCGACGCGGCCAGCGACGCCCACCTCAAGATCGTCCTCCAGGAGCTGGCGCGTGACGAGGTTCAGCACGCCCGGCTGGGATGGGCCTACCTGGCCTGGGCCAAGGACCGCCTCGACCTGTCCTTCCTCTCCGGGTTCCTCCCGGCGATGGCTGCCGCCGCCACGGGCGACGACCTCTTCCAGCACGGCCCTCCCGAGGCCGACGACCCGGCCCTTCTGAGCGCGGGCGTCGTCCCCAAGCGCGACCGTCGCCGGATCTATCTGGAGACGCTCCACTCCGTGGTGATCCCCGGGTTCGAGGAGTTCCGGATCGACACCGGGCCCCTCCGCCGGTGGGCGGAGGACAGGCGTCGGGTCGTCGACGCCCTCGAGTCCTGATCCACCCAGGTCACCGAAGCGCACCACCCACGTATAGTTCTGGCTAGGAACGGCCTCGACGAGTTCGCGCGCCACTGCTTCCGCGCCGTCCCCCTGATGCTCGGACATGGGAGAGGTGGGGATGCGGGGAGTTCGCCCTTGGGTGCTCGCGCTGCTGCTTGGCGGGTCCGCGCTCTCACAGAACGCGCGGCCTCCGAAGGGGCAACCACCCAGATCGGTCCTCTACGTCGGCAACAGCTTCTTCTACTTCAACGATGGGGTGCACCGGATGGTGAGCGGCCTCCTCGACGCCGGAGAACGACAAAGCGAGTACCGGAGCACCTCGAGGACGAGGGGGGGTGCCGCTCTCAGCGAGCACGATGTGGAGGCGTACCTCAAGCCCATCGCCGTGGCTCCCCCCTCAGCGGTCGACGGAGCCCAGCCGGCTTCGGCCGAGATCGCGCCGCCCTTTGATGCGGTCATCATGGCGGACTGCAGCCAGTGCCCCGTGAATCCTCAGCTTCGGGGCGCCTTCCACGAGTATGCCCGGAAGCACAGTCAGACCGTGGCGAAGCATGGGGCCAGGCCGATCCTCTTCATGACCTGGGCCTACGCGGACCGGCCGGAAATGACCGCCCAGCTTGCCGAGCAATACACCGAGGCTGGCCGGGAAACCGGCGCACTGGTGGTGCCAGCGGGTCTCGCCTTCGCCCGGGCCATTGCCAGGAATCCGCGAATCGATCTCTACAACCCCGACAAGCGCCATCCCGCCGTGGCCGGTTCCTACCTGTCGGCCTGCACCATCCTGCTGGCCGTCTATGGCAAGTCGCCAGTCGGCAATCCCTATACCGGCGGGCTCGACCGCAAGACTGCCGAATTCCTCCAGCAGATCGCCGAGGAAACCGTCAAGCAGTACCTTGGCCAGTGAGACTTGCCTCCTCCAGGTCCAGGTCGCGCTCGACTGCCCGGCGGGCCTCGTCCCCGATCGACCCCTCGTCGCGGAGGCGCAGCAGCTCCCTCCGCTGGGCCTCGATCACCTCGCGCATCATCCGCCGGTAGGACTCGCTGTCGATGGGAGCGGCGGGCGACTCGAGGAGCCGGAGCCTCTCCTGGAGCGTCTCCCGCAGCCGCTCCGCCTTCGACCGCGGGACCCAGCTCTCGGCGAGCAGCGTTTCCACGTGCTCGGAGGCCGCCTTCGCCGCCGCCATCCGCGCCCGCAGCGTCTCCCGGGCCACCGTCCCGTCGTCCTGCAGCCCGAGAACGCGGATCAGCGGCGCGAGGGTGAGGCCTTGCAGCAGCAGGCCGAGGACGACGGCCACGAAGGTGATGAACTGCAGCTCGGCCCGGTAGGGGAACGGGGCGCCCGAGGGCAGCTGCAGGGGAAGAGCCAGGGCGATGGCCAGCGAGACCGCGCCGCGCAGCCCGGTCCAGCCGATCACCGTGATGACTCGCCAGGACGGCATCGGATCGCGCTTCCGGAGGCTCGGGCTCAGCCAGCGTGGAAGCGCCGTGGCAGGGAATACCCAGAGGAGGCGCGCGAGGATCATCGCCAGCGCGACCCACAGCGCCGCCCAGAGCACCGGTCGCAGCCCGCCCTCCCCGATGCCTCCCAGCACCGTCCGGAGCTGGAGCCCGAGGAGGATGAAGACCAGGCCGTTGATCAGGAATTCGACGCTCTCCCACACCGCCCGGCCGGTGAGGCGCATCTCGTTGTCGAGGATGAGCGGTGACATGCGCCCCAGCATCAGCCCGGCGGTCACCACCGCGAGCACGCCCGAGGCCCCCAGCGCCTCCGCGGGGAGGTAGGCGAAGTACGGGGTGAGCAGGGAGAACACCACCATGAGGGTCGGCTCGGTGAGCAGCTTGCCGACCCGGATGAGGATCCATCCGGCCAGGAGGCCCAGCGCCACGCCCGCCCCCGCCACCCAGAGGAACCTCAGCACCACCTGTCCTGCCTCGAAGGTGCCGGTCAGCACCGCCACCAGGGCGAAGCGGTAGGCGACCAGCGCCGAGGCGTCGTTCACCAGGCTCTCGCCCTCGACGATCGTCAACAGCCGCTGGGGCAGGCCGAGGCGCTCGGCGATCGCCACCGAGGCGACGGCATCGGTCGGAGAGAGGATGGCTCCCAGGGTGAAGGCCACCGCCCAGGGCAAGCCCGGCAGCGCGGCATGTGCCACCACTCCCACCGCCAGGGTGGTCGCGAACACGAGGCCGACCGCCAGGAGCAGGATCGGACGGAGGTTCGCCCGAAAATCGCGCCAGGACGTGTCCCAGGCGTCGCCGTAGAGCAGCGGAGGAAGGAAGAGCAGGAGCACCAGGTCGGGCTCCATGTGGACCGGAGGGATGCCGGGGAGCAGCGCTCCGGCGAGCCCCGCCAGCACGAGCAGGAGCGGCGGAGGGATGTGGAGCCGGCGGGCGAGCGCCGCCAGAAACACCACGGCGACCAGCAGCCCGAGGATGAGCTCGATGGTGGTCTTGAGTTCGCCCACGGCTGGGGCGCGAGACTAGGCACTCCGCGTTCGAGGGGGAAAGCGAGCCCCCACCCGCAGGGCGCATCAGGGCCGGGCACCGCCCGACCCGACGAGCCATCCCCTGCGGATGCGCCGGGCTTCCTCCGCCATCAACATGCGGCCTGCAGCCCAGGGCGAGGTAGATCCAGAACAGCGGCGGAGAAGGCGGCCCGCATTCCGGGGCGCAGCCCTACCAGGAGATGGACCATGGCGGACAAGGAGATGACGAGCTTCATGCGCTCGCTGTGCATGGGGCTCATCGAGGAGGACGTGCTGCTTCCCTTCCCGGTGATGGCCGACAAGGAGGGGGAGACCCTGCGGGCGATCTTTGACTCGCTGAAGCAGTTCCTGGGGAACCGGGACAGGGACTTTCGGGCCTGGGACCTCGCCGGCGAGCTGCCCGCCTCGATGCTGGAGGAGCTCCGGCAGTTCGGGCTCTTCGGCCTGGTGCTTCCCGAGGACGTGGGCGGGCTGGCGCTTGGCAGCACCGCGTACTCCCGGACGTTGCAGGAGCTCTCCCGCTACGACGGCTCGCTGGCGGCGACGGTGGGCGCGCACAGCTCCATCGGGCTGCGGGGGCTGCTCCTCTTCGGTACGCCCGAGCAGCGTGCGCGCTTCTACCCCAAGCTCGCCACCGGCGAGATGATCGCCGCCTTCTGCCTCACCGAGCCCGGCGCCGGCTCGGACGCGGCGAGCATCAAGACCACCGCGATACGGGACGGCGCCGACTGGGTGCTCGACGGGAGCAAGCTCTGGATCACCAACGGGGGGATGGCCAGCTTCTTCACCGTCTTCGCCAAGACCGGAAAACCCGAGGAGCGCGGGAAGCTCACCGCCTTCATCGTCACCCGGGACATGAAGGGGGTCAGCACCGGTCCCCACGAGGACAAGATGGGGCTGCGGGCGAGCTCGACCACCGCGCTGTTCCTCGACGGGGTGCGGGTGCCGGCGGCCAACGTCCTGGGCGAGGTGGGGAAGGGCTTCAAGGTGGCGGTGAAGATCCTCAACAGCGGCCGCAGCGGTCTGGGCGGCGGCTGCGTCGGGGGGATGAAGCGGATGATCGAGCTCGCGACCCGGCAGGCGAAGGGCAGGGTGCAGTTCGGCAAGCCCATCTCCGAATTCGGCCTCATCAAGCAGAAGGTCGGCCACATGGTGGTCGACACCTACGCCGCCGAATCCGCGGTGGCGATGGTCTCGGGCCTGGTCGACCAGGGTTACCAGGACTACGCGGTCGAGGCGGCGATCAGCAAGGTCTTCGCCACCGAGGCGCTGTGGCGCACCACCGACGAGGCGCTCCAGATCGCCGGGGGCAACGGCTACATGCGCGAGTACCCCTACGAGCGAGCGCTCCGCGACTGCCGCATCTTCCGGATCTGGGAGGGGACCAACGACATCCTCCGGCTGTTCATCGCCCTGACCGCGATGAACGACGTGGGCGCGCAGCTGGCGGACCTGGCGGCGAGCTTGAAGGGCGTGCTCAACGATCC
>RPRB01000315.1 GCA_003818285.1 Myxococcaceae bacterium | reverse complement strand
GACCCGAAGGTCGCCGCGACCACCATCCGGCACGGCAACTTCGACTACGTGACCAACTCGGTGAAGTGGGATCCGAGCATCGCGACCCAGACGCTCCCGAGCTCGCTCTACCTCAGCGGGAAGCCGGCGTTCTTCGACGCGGGCCGCGGCTACACCTGGCCGTGGGTCGACCCGACGGGCGCGACGAAGCTGTACACGCTCCCGGCGAAGGCGCGCTTCGATAACGGGACGCCGTTCGTGCAGCCCTGAGGTGAGGAGCGGTGGACCTCGGGCAGCGCCGGTCGGCTGCCCGAGGTCCTCCGTCCGGCGACCGTGGGACCAGATCCGCCCGTCTGTCTGCAGAAGCCGGGCGGTGAGACCGCCGTCGTCAGAGCGTTCGCTGGGAAGGCCCCTGGTTCAGAGACTCCCTCAGAGGAGAGCCGACACCCGGATTTGAACCGGGGACCTACTGATTACGAATCAGTTGCTCTACCAGCTGAGCTATGTCGGCCGATACGACGGGGTCGGCTGAGTAACATCGTCGCCCCATCGCGTCAAAGGCCGGAGCGTCGCGGTCAGCGACGACGGAGCAGCCACCCGACAGCGTCCCGGAGCAGCGCCTGGAAACGCCCGTCTTCCCAGGTCGACGACTCGTGCCCGAGCGCGCAGTAGAGGACGCGCCCCTGCCCGTGCATCCGGACCCAGGCCAGCGGGTGCCCCCACGGGTTGGTCACCTGCGCCGAGGTGGGCAGGCAATCGTGCCGGTATCCACCCGAGTGCGTCACGTACACGACGCGCGCGAGTCCCGCATCCGTGCTGGACGGCCCCGGAGCCGCCGCACAGCCGACGAGAAGCAGCGCTCCGAAGAGCAGCAACGTCGATGCGCATCGCAGCATGGGCCCGCTCAGCGTACCGGAGCCGGGTTCCGCGACGACACCCAGGGGCGGTCAGGGGCCCCCGTCGGGTGCGCCGCCCGTTCCACCGTCGGTGCCCTCGGGCGCGAGCGGCTGGATCCAGATGTTCCGGTACCGCACCTTGTTCCAGTGGTCCTGCAGACGGATCGGCCCGGGGCCCGGCGCCTCGGCGTCGCCCAGACGCGTCGGCCCGGGCACCTCCACGTCCTCCTGCACCAAGGACCCGTTCCACACCACCGTCATCCGCGCCGGCGCCGTCTTCGTCGTGCCGTCCCACGTCGGCGCGCGGAACACGACGTCGAAGCTCTGCCAGATTGCCGGCGGGAAGGCCTCGTTCACCGTCGGCGCCCTCACCCCGTAGATCGCCCCGCAGTCCACCAGCCCCGGGTCGCGACCGAAGGTGTCGAGGATCTGCACCTCGTAGCGCCCCTGGAGGTACACGCCGCTGTTCCCCCGGTCCTCGGTGGCCTGGTCGGTCGGCGTCGCCGGAACCTGGAACTCGAGGTGGAGCCGCACGTCCCCGTGGGTCTCACGGGTGAAGAGGTCGCCGGCGAACGGCACCACCTCCATCGCACCGTCCTCCACCTTCCAGCCCGCCGTCCCGCCGTCGCGCCCCCGCCAGGCATCGAGGTCCGAGCCGTCGAAGAGCACCGTCGCCTCGGGCGGCGGCGGGAGGTACGCCAGGGGCCGCACCTCGAGCGCGCGGAAGAACACCTCGGCGCCCTCGGCCTGCAGCGCCAGGTGTCCGTGGCTCAGGCCGCCCCACCCGTCACCGCTGTCCGCCTCGATGGCGGTCGCCCCGTTCACCCAGCGCCCGTTGACGATCTGCGCCGAGTCCCGCCCCGAGGCGATGAGCTCGAGCGTGTTCCAGTCGGTGAGCGACTCGGGCTCGGAGGACTTGATGATGCGGCCGTCGCGGAAGTCCTCGGGGGTGCCCAGCGGATCGAAGATGGCCTCCGACCCGTCCTTCACCGGTGCGCGAACGCCGGTGCCGGAGAGCATCCACAGGTCACCGGTGCTGTACTCCATGACCTGGAACTCGATGCACTGCGGCCAGATCTGGTCCTGACCCCGCACGTGGTACAGCAGGCCCGTATCGCGCAGCTCGTCCTTGCGCGGGGCGAACCTCGCGGTCCCCCACTTCTGCTCCACCCGCGCACGGTAGTTCCCGAGGTCAGCCGAGGTCGCGAGGTACCCGAAGTCCTTCGCCTCGTCGGAGTCCGGAAGACCGAGGACGTGGAGCGTGTCGCCCTCCATCCGGAACACGCCCTCGGGATCGTCGTTCCGCCCCTTCGACGGCATCCAGCGGTAGAAGCGCGACAGCGATCCGTCGAGCAGTGGCGTCCAGGTCGTCTCCCCGAGCGGGCCAATGCTCCCGAGGCCGTCTCCGCCTCCGTCGCCACCCGTGCCACCGTCGGACAGGGTCCCCCCGTCTGCCCGACCGTCCGGTCGGTCCGCACTCGCTCCCTTCCCGCATGCCGCCGCCAGACAGGCGACACTCAGCCACACCCACCACTCGCGCATGTGCAGGAAGAGTTAAGTCGTCCACCGCGGAACGACGAGCCCCGGCTGTCACCCGGTGAATCCAACGCATCGCGCAATCCGCTTCGTGTGTTCGGAGCGACAGGGCCGTCGCGAGATTGACGGAGCGGATCCGCGAGTCGTATAGCCGCGCGGCAACCGAGGAGCCCACGAGCGACCATGCCCGAGCCACAGAACTTCATGCGGGTCCCGGACCCGACCCCCAAGCGCACCCTCTACACGGACGCGATGGAGATCTTCCATCGCGCGGCCGACACCATCGGCCTCGCGCCGCGGGTGAGGCTCGAGCTGGAGGAGCCTGACTACGAGCACATCTTCTACGTCACTGCGAAGCTGAAGGACCGCCTCCGCCCCCTCTCCCCCGAGGCCGCCCGCACGTTCAGCGACCTTCCAGTGACGCAGGTGCGCGATCCCAACGGGCTCGAGCGGCTGGCGGACGGACAGATTCTCCTCAACGGCAAGGCGCTGCTCGGCTCCGACGTGATGATTCGCCGCGGCCATCTGCGGCTGCCCGACGGCGGCGTGTACCAGCTGATCCCCGGTGAGTCGCAGCGCTTCAAGGCCTACCGCGTGCAGCACAACCAGGCGCGCGGGCCGTACAAGGGCGGCATCCGCTACCACCGCGAGGTGTCGCTCGACCTGTTCAAGGCGCTGGCCGCGGAGATGACCTGGAAGACCGCCATCGCCGAGGTTCCCTTCGGCGGAGGCAAGGGTGGCATCCAGATCGACCCCCGCCAGTACGGCCGTGAGGAGCTGGAGGCCATCACCCTACGCTTCATGTACAAGCTGAAGCGTCTCATCGGGCCGAACATCGACATCCCCGCCCCGGACGTCGGCACCAACGGTGAGATCATGGCGCTGATGATGCGCCAGTACCTCGACGGTGAGAACGAGCGCCACGTGGGCCGGGCCATCGTCACCGGCAAGGACGTGCGCATCGGCGGCTCGGAAGGCCGGGTCAAGGCCACCGGGCAGGGGGTGGTCTACTGCATCGAGGACTTCTACGCCGACAAGGGCGAGACGCTGCGGGGCAAGGCATTCTCGGTCCAGGGATTCGGCAACGTGGGCAGCAACGCCGCGGAGATCATGACCGGCCTCGGCGGGCGGCTCCTGGCGGTCAACGACTACGACGGCACCATCTACAACCCCGACGGGATCGACGTGCCGGCGCTGCTGGCCCACGTGCAGGACCCG
Organism: Myxococcaceae bacterium; assembly: GCA_003818285.1. GTDB lineage: Bacteria > Myxococcota > Myxococcia > Myxococcales > Myxococcaceae > RPRB01. The sequence continues at coordinate 1,182 of RPRB01000315.1, read as the reverse complement.
AAGAACCTCAAGAGGAGCGTGGTGGGATTCCCGGGCGCCCAGAAGATCGACAAGAACGACTTCTGGGAGGTGCCGGCCGAGGTCCTCATCCCCGCCGCGCTCGGTGGAGAGATCACCGCGGAGATCGCCGAGACGCTGCAGTGCAAGCTGATCGCCGAGGGCGCCAACGGCCCCACCACGCCCGATGCCGACCGCGTCCTGCTCAAGCGCGGCATCGATCTGATCCCCGACATCATCGCCAACGCCGGCGGCGTGACGGTGAGCTACTACGAGTGGATCCAGAACAAGCGCATGGAGTCCTGGAGCGAGGCCGAGGTCAACGCCAAGCTGGAGCACGCGCTGAAGCGGAACTACCGCATCATCCGGGACATCTCGCGCAACAACCCCCGCAAGACCGAGATGCACGACAGCCGGCCGTTCTGCGTGGGCAAGCAGGTGGAGCCGCGGCTGGCGGCGATGATCCTCGCCCTCAAGAGGATCGAGGCGCACTACATCATCGAGGGCTTCTCTCAGTAGGCCACGGGCGCCGCAGCGACCTCGCGTCGGCGTGAGCTGTCGTCAGTCCCCCGCACCAGGGGGACGCCTACGGAAGCGCGCAGGGCGCGCCAGCATCCATGCTCAGTGCATCACCCGCTCGCGGTCCACCAGCAGGAGCGGGTGGTCCTCGCGCGTCTCGTAGGCGACGATGCGCAGACCCATCCCGCGGGTGTGGCCCGGCTCCTCGGCGCCCCGCCCGTAGCTGAGCGCGACCTGGTAACGAACCTCGCAGAGGCAGGTCATCTCCGTGCCGTCCTCGCCGGTGAAGGTGACCCGCACCCGGCCGCCGAGCGGCATGGGCTCGCGTGTTTCCACGAAGAGCCCCGTCGCCGAGATGTTCCGGGCGATGCCGCGGGTGAGTCCGTCCGGGGTGCTGATGTAGACGGTGAAGACCTTGTCGAACCGCAGGTGGCGGCGGCGATCGCCCACGGACGTGCTCCTTCTGGAAGGATGCGACGCCGGACAGGGTACGCGGTAGGAAGATGTAGTCAAAATATCTACCTCAGGAGGTTGTCCTTGCTCGCCAGGTTGGCCGTCACGCTCCTCGCGCTCCTGCCAGCCCTCGCGCTGGCCGAGGGCCGGTTCGACGAGCTCCGGAAGGAGGCCCAGCCGTTCGAGGGCGGGCTGGGCGAGTTCCTGGAGCTG
>RPRB01000314.1 GCA_003818285.1 Myxococcaceae bacterium | reverse complement strand
TCAGGATCTGTCCGAACTTCATTGCGATCCCTTTCAGCTCGCCGAGGGAGAGCACCAGCCGCTCACTCGCCTTGGGATCGAAAACCTCGCCCGATGCGCGCCGCCCGAGCAGCTGATCCGTTCCCGCCCGAATCGCCGTGGTCGCCGTCCGGCGAATTCGCCCAAGCGCGGACGTCGGAATCGGAACCCCGCTCCGCCCCAAAATCCGCTCGAGGATCCACTTCTTCCCTTCGCCGTCGCTGTCGTCAGGATTCGCCATGTGCCCCGCTTCCGGGGACTCCACAGAGGCAGTACGGAACCCGCGTCGACCCGCCACACGGTCCCTCAGCAAGCCGCGCTGCCACCGGACGGGCATCGAGCTAGTCGCGCGCTGGACGGGTGTGTGAGCTCATCCCGTCGCATGGACGTTTCTAGTGGACCTTCTCGAGCTGGCGCACGGGCAGCTCGAGGACGAAGACGCAGCCGGTTCCGGGAAGGTCATGCACCCGGAGCGCACCCCCATGCAGGTCGGCGACCCTGCGCGCGAGAGCGAGCCCCAGGCCGAAGCCGCTTCGGTCCTGGCCCAGCTGAACGAAGGGGTCGAACAGCTTCTCCGTTTCCCCCTCGGGGAGACCGCCGCAGGTGTCCTCCACCTCGAACACCACATGCTCGGGGGGAGCGGCTCGCGCGCGCACTCGCACCATTCCTTGCCTGGAGAACTTGATCCCGTTGTAGATGAGGTTCCCGAGCGCCGAGCGCAACATCCGAACATCGGCCTGCAAGACGAGAGCGGCTTCGGCCTCGACGGAAACTTCGATCCCTTCGACCCGAGCGATGGGATTCGCCTCCCAGGCCAAGAGGTCAAGGAGGGGCTTCACCTCGACGCTGTCGATGTCCGGGGCGGGAAGCGCGTCGAGCCGGCTTCGCACCAGTGCGCTGTCGACCTGCTCGCTGAGATTTTGCAGAGCCGACCGAATCGCCCGCAGGTCATCGGCAGACGGGGCCCCGCGCCGCCTCTCCAGGAGATCCGCTCTCAGCTTCAAGCTCTGCAGCGGTTGACGAAGATCGTGCACGAGGAACCCCGTGTGTTGAGCTGCGGCTGCCCGGGTCTTGGCATCGTGCTCGAGAGAATATGCGTGGGCGGCGGTGGCGATGCCTTCGACGAGGAACCGGGTGAGCTGCAGCACCTCGTCTGCCGCCGGTTGAAAGCCCGAGTCCCGAAGCAATCCCTGCAGAGCATCGGGAAGCGCCGCATAGTCTCGGACAACGGCGGCCACGTCATAGCCCAGCTCGAGTCGCTGCTCCCCGTGCTCGGCAGCGAACTTCCGGGTCTCGGCGAGCGCCAGGGGTGAGGTCGAATCCGGCCGGGCGAGCGCCTCGGTGAGCCGCCGGAGGTATGCGAGCAATCTGTCCTCGAGCTGCTCTTGAGAGAGCGGGGCGCCGGCGGCGGCCTCCCGGAGCGCCGTCATCCAGCGCTCGATGAGCTCCAGCTGCCGCTGCTGAATGAAGGCGGCGAGTATCCCGGCCATGTCTGTCCATTCACTCCGAGAGCAAATCTTCGCCCCGCTCCGCCGGCGAAGGGAATGGCCAGGAGCCGGAGGAGCTCCTCGCCCTCGTGTGGTTTGAGAAGCGTGGCAGTGGCCCCCGAAAAGCGTGGAGAAAGAGCAAATCGGGCTTTCGCGGGGGAGGCCAGGGACTGAGGGGCGTCGTGGGGCCGGCGAGGGGCAGGACGAAGGGCTGGGGCGCTAGCAGGCATGAGGGCGCTTGGGTCCGTTGAGGACGCCAGTACCGTTCCATCGAGGGTGCGACGAAAGAGAGAAGGCCCGGGTCCCATCGGAGCCGGGCCTTCCGAACAGCATGGACATCAGGACTGCTGCTTACGCCTGGACCGAGCGACCCGCCTTCTCGCCACTTGCCTCACCGGTCGAGGAGATGTCCCGTGCCCCGCTCTGCTCGAGGACCGCCTTGCCCTTCTTGGTCCAGCTCGAGTCGTCCGAGTGGATGGACATCAGGATTCCACCGTCCTTCACCATTCCCTCGTAGCGCCTGGCTTCGAACTCCGGGATTCCCATGCCGACGAGGGCGCCGGTGATCCCGCCCATTGCGCCGCCAACCCCTGCTCCTGCAAGAGCCGCCATGATCGGGCCCGCGGCGATGAAGGGCCCCACCCCCGGAATGGCCAGTGCGCCGATCCCGGCGAGCCAGCCGAGCGTGCCGCCGAGCACCGCGCCAGTACCAGCGCCTGTTGCCGCGCCCTCCGGAGCCTTGGTGTTCTTCTCGTGCGCGAACTTCTTGGTGCCTTCCTTGTCAGGGAACAACACTGAAATATCCGAGCTGTCGAAACCCTCCAACTTCAGGCGAGAAGCCGCCTGGTCGACTGCCGCTCTGTCATTGAAAATACCGAAAACTGCCGTGCCCTTATGGCCCATGAACTTCTCCATTTGATGTGAGGTGGTGTTCGTTGCGACTGAGTTTCAAGGCTTGACGTCGATCTCGTTCTTGACCTTGGACTGTCCGGCGATCGAAGACGCCCTTTGCTCGATGGTGCTCTTCTCGGCCTCCGAGTGGACAGGCCCCTTCAAGGTGACGACGCCGTTCTGTGCGATGATCTTGACGTTGTGCGCGTTGGTCGACAGCGACTTGTCACTGACGATCGAGCGACGAATCTTGGCCGTCAGATCGACGTCGGACTGGCTGTTCTTCTGCTGGTCGGCGGTGGGCTCGGTGGACTGATTGTCACGCTTGTTGATGCCCGTGTTGTCGGCACTCTCTCGCGTGGAACTGGCCTTTGCCTCTTGTGAGCCATCGGTCTTGGTGCTCGCGCCGGTCTGCCCAGGTTCCCCGGCAACTGCCAGCGACCCTAGAAGCAGGATGCTCAGCGCTGAAAGCTTCGTCTTCATTCAATTCTCCACGTCTGTTTGCGCGACATCGACTGTCGCGGGGTGAGACTTCTTCTGCGGGGTGTTCGACGCTCGAGTCACGCGAACGCGGACGATGCAGCTGGCCGCTCGCTAGGACGCGGGAAACGGGTCGGTGCAAAAGCTGTCCACGAACTCAGTTGTGTCAACCGCCACTCCACCCAGAGCCGTAGAATGTGAGTCGCAGTAGAGGCCGAGTCACGATCTGACCGCGCCGGCCTCGGTGTGCTCGCCGGCGTCGCGAGCAAGGTTCTCAGAATATCCAGCAAGAGCGCTGGACGGCCGAGCGACCTTCTTGCAGCTGGACCGCGAGGAGGCGCTCAATGCGCCCGCTCCCGCTTCCGGGCCCGGGTGTCGAGGGGGCGCGGCTCTAGGAGATGACGCGACGGCGGCGGGCGATGTGCCAGATGCCGAGCACGATCAGCGCTCCGATGACGCTTCCCACGATTCCCGTCGGGTGGAAGTCAGAGGTGCTGCCGGTGTTATCGTGAAGGAGGACGCTCGCCAGGAGCCCGCCCACGAACGAGCCGACGATCCCGAGGAGGATCGTCGAGAGCCAACCCATGGCGTCGTTGCCAGGCATGATCGCCCGGGCCAGCAGTCCAGCGATCAGTCCCACGACGATCATCGCGACGATTCCCATGTTCCGGTCTCCGTTCGGCCAGAATCAAAATTCGGGCAGAAGCAAAGCTAGTGACAAGATCGCGGAGGGGAAGGACGACCTCTGCGACCGTGTGCTCGACCGCCCGCTCTCAATGCGGACGCACGGAGTGACGGCCCGGCGTGATGCTTAGCTTGGGGTCCATGGACGCGCTCAAGTTGCTGACCCAGGACCATCGAACCGTCGAACGACTCTTCAAGGCCTACGAGCGAGCGGGCGACAGAGCGATCAAGGAGAAGCAGCGGCTCGCCGACGAGGTCATCCGGGAACTCTCGATTCACGCTTCCATCGAGGAGCAGTTTCTCTATCCGACCGCCCGCGAACTGTCGGACAAGCTGGACTCGCAGGTCCTCGAAGCGCTCGAAGAGCATCACCTGGCGAAGGCAACGCTCGCCGAGCTGGAGAAGATCTCCCCGGGCGACGAGCGCTTCGACCCGAAGATGACGGTACTCATGGAGAACATCCGGCACCACATCGAGGAGGAAGAGGAAGATCTCTTTCCAAAGCTCAAGCGACTCATGGACAGCGCGGACCTGGCGGTGCTCGGGGAGGCCATGGAAGCGGCCAAGAAGCTGGCGCCTACGCATCCACATCCGATGGCGCCGGACACCCCGCCCGGGAACATCGTCTCCGAAGCGCTGGCCAAGATCCTCGACTCCGGAAAGGACCTCGTTCGCGGCACCGCGCGTTCCGCCAGGAGAGCCGTGACGGCGCGGCTGAACCCCGCTCGCTCCTCTCGCTGAGAGCCTGTTCCGCACGTCGGCAGTTCCGGTCCAGACACGCCTGCAGACCTCCGCCTCCAGCGGCCGCCGTCTCGACCTCGACCAGGTCCGTGGCGGCGGGGCCGGTTCCGTCCGCTCGGCTGCGCGCGCGCTTCTCGTCCGCCTGCCAGGGAAGCGCCCTCCTGCTTCGATTGCTTGACCGGGCTACCATCTACTGAGATGGTAAGAAGATGGTGCACGGATGGTTCCGCCAGGATCGGGCGTAGATGCCCAAGAGCAGACCGACCCTCCCTGAGACGGAGAAGATCACCATCAACCTGGGGTTGGTCGACCTCGGGCAGATCGATCTCCTGGTGCAGGAAGGGTTCTATTCCAACCGGACCGATCTGATTCGCACCGGCATCCGCAACCAGCTGGCGGCTCATGCGGACGTGGTGAAGCAGGCGGTCGCGCGCAAGAGCCTGAGCCTGGGGATCCAGCGTTACGCGCGCGCCGAGCTGGAAGCGGTGCGCGCGGCGGGGCAGCGACTCCGGATCCAGGCGCTCGGTCTGGTGGTCAT
>RPRB01000313.1 GCA_003818285.1 Myxococcaceae bacterium | reverse complement strand
GGCGAGATCCGGCCCGGCTTCAGCTGCCGGAGCTTCGGGGCCGGAGCGCCCGAGCGCGCGTCCGCCTCGCGGTGGCACTTCTTGTACTTGAGACCGCTCCTGCACCAGCAGGGGTCGTTGGGGCCCGGGCGGGAGATGGAGAGCTGGGGGTCGTTCACGGCGGACCCCCTCCTCCTAATTCGGCGGGGCCACCGCCGCCAGGGGTCCCTTCTCCGGACGACCCGGGGCCTCGGTGCGAGGAGCGGAACCCCGCTTCCGCTGGAAGATGCGGTCGTCCGGCCGGCCCACGAGGTAGGTCACGATGTCGCGGAGCTCGGTGTCGGTGAGGCGGTCCAGCGGCATGGGAGGCATCTGCTTCGCGTCGTGGGGGGCGATCCACCGGATGCGGGCGACCAGGTAGTCGGCCTCGTAGAGGCCGATCTCCAGCGGGGGGCGCATGGCCCCCTCACCATGGCAGCGGCCGCAGAAGCGCTCGGTGAGCACCGCGCCGCGCTTCGCATCTCCGCCGGTGGGACGGTCGATCGCGGTCTTCCGGCCGAGGAGCAGAGGCCGGTAGTCGAGCGGGGGTGCCGCGTCGGGCGAGATGCGCTTGAGGTAGGCGGACAGATCGGCGAGCTTGGCCGGCTCGCCGCCCCCGGGGCGGAGCATGAAGCGGCGGACGCAGAGGTCGGTGGCGTCCGCGGGGGTGGTGGCGAAGCCGCGCCAGAAGCTCGCCCGACGGGCGCTGTTCCAGAGCGAGCTGTTGGAGGAGGCGTGGCCGAGTGGGTCGAGGGTGCCGGTGCGCTCGTCGCGCCAGGCGTGGCAGCTCGCGCAGGCGAGGGCGTTCTGGTCGCCGCCGACCGAGGGGTCCCGGAAGAGGCGCTCGCCGCGGCCCTCGGGGCTGGTGAAGGAGAACTCCCAGCTCGCCGCGCGCGGCTGCGGCTTCGGCTTCTCCGGACGGCGGGCGACGTTGACCGAGAGCTCGACCCGCGGAGGCCGGGCGCTCGCCGCGGTGGAAGAGGCGGGAGGGGCGCTGAGCGCGACTGTGGGCGAGGCGGGCGCGGCGGCGCGGAAGGTGGCCTCGAACCGCATGCGGGCGACGCTGCCGAGCTTGAGGAAGAGGCGGGCCGGGCGGGGAATGCCGTACTCGGTGAAGGGGACGTCGAAGCTGCCGGTGACCTGGAGGGTCCGCTGGCCGGCCTCGTCGGTGAGCATCACCCAGACGGGGATGCGGACCGGCTGTTCCTTCCCGTGGAGGGAGAGGGTGCCCACGGCGTCGGCCTGTCCCTCGCGGCCGGGCACCAGGACGCCCTGGCTGGGGCGCTCGAGGCGGGTGATGGTGAGCAGGGCCTCGGGGAAACGATCGGTGTGGAAGAACTGGTCGCGCAGGTCCTCGTCGCGGAGGCTGAGGCCGGTGGTGAAGCCCGACAGCGCGATGTGGATCTTGCCCGTGCCCTCGGCCCAGGTGGCCTCGTCGAAGCGGAGCTCGCCCGAGAGGCCGAAGGTGCTGCCCTCGATGGCGTCGAGCGGCGCCTCGACGCGGAACTTCGCGCGTCCGGTGCCCTTCTGGAGCGTCCAGGCTCGGGGCTCGGCGGCGGCGAGCGCGGGCAGGAGCACGACGAGGAGGGGCGTCTTCCAGGTCATCGGACGTCCACCAGGACCCGCGTTCGGGTGATCCGGTCGACCAGCGTGGGCCTGCGGAGCGCCGCGGGGAGCGCGCCGAGGAGAACGATGGCGGCCCACACGGCCCCGCCCACTCCGAGCGGGCCATAGGCGACGAGAGGAGCGGAGTGGCTGATGAGCGAGTAGGCCAGGGCGAGCGCCGCGGTCCAGCCCCACTGGAGGAAGGCGCGGGCGGCGGCGTGGAGGGGAGGCACGTCGCCATCCGCCTGGGTTCGGACCCGCAGACGCATCAGCCACTGACCGGGAGAGGCGCCGAGGAAGGCGATGCCCAGCCCGAGCCAGAGCGTGAACCAGGCCGGCGCGGCCCAGGGCGCCTTCTCGAAGAAGGGGACGAAGACCCCCACCGCGGGGAGGAGATCGAGCAGGCCGGCGATGAGTCGGACCAGGGGCGCGGGCGCGACCTGCGGCTGGGGCGCGGCGTGGCGCACGGCGCGGGCGAGCTCCTCGTGGGACGGGAAGCGCTCGGCGGCATCGGCGCGCAGGCACCGATCGACGATGCTCGCCAGGGCCCGGGGGACGTCGCGACGTGCGCGGCGCACCGGGAGGAGTCCGCGCTGGATCTGCTGGAGGGCCTCGGCGGCGGTCCGCGCGCTCACCGGCGGAGCGCCGACGAGGAGGTGGTAGATGGTGGCGCCGAGGCCGTACACGTCGGCGCGCTGGTCGAGCGGCTCGCCTCGGAGCTGCTCCGGCGCCATGTACGGCAGGGTGCCCATCACCGAGCCGACGACGCTGAGGCCGGCGACGCCGGCCATGGGGCTCCTGACGAGGGTGTCGTGGTCCGTCGGCGCATGCGTGGCGGTGACGAGGCCGAAGTCGGCGACGTGGGCGATGCCGTAGCGATCGAGCAGGACGTTGGCGGGCTTGAGGTCGCGGTGGACGATGCCGAGCCGCGCCGACTCGACGAGGGCCTCGGCGATGCCGAGGAAGTGCGTGGCCACCTGCGTCCAGGGGAGCGGGCCCTGCCGGTCGACGGCGTCCTGGAGCGAGCCGCCGTCCACGAGCTGCATGGCCATGAACCAGACGCCGCGCTCCTCGCCGACGAAGTAGACCTGCACGACGTGGGGGTGGACGAGGTTGGCCTGGCTCTGGGCCTCGCGCTGGAACCGGGCGAGGAAGGAGGGGTCGCCGGCCAGCTCGGGGCGGAGCGTCTTGAGGGCCACCGGGCGGTTCAGGGAGGTGTCGAAGCCGAGGTAGACGGCGCCCATGCCGCCGGAGGCGATGCGCCGGTCGACGCGGAAGTGGTGGAGGTAGGTGCCGGGCGCGAGCTCGGCGGGGACGAGGACCTCGGTGAGCGGCACGGGCGAGCGTGCCGTGGGCGGCACGGTCTCGCTCACTTCAGCTCCGGGTCCACGATGTCGTCCCGCGTGGAGCCGATGATCGTCAGCAGCTCCTTGGTCTCGCGCTCGGGGACGGTGTGGGTCTTGAGCGCGGCGATCATGTCCTCGCCCATGGCATCGAACTCGGCGGGTCGGATGCGCATCGGCGCGTGGAGCGGCTTCATGGCGCGGCCCGAGTAGGTGCAGGGGCCGCCGGAGGCCGCGCAGACCTGGTCGGTGAGCTGGGCCTGGAGGACGTCCATGTCCACGAAGAGGAAGCGGACGTTGATGCGCTTGTCGCGGCCGATGTTGCCAACGAAGGTGTGCATGACCGCGTCGATGCCGGGGCGGCGGCCGAGGCGGTCATAGAGGCTGGGGCCGCCCGACGCAGATCCGGAGGAGGATGCGGCCGGGGCGGCGGATCGGGTCGCGTCGGAGCCCGAGGCGCAGGCGGCGAGGAGGGCGAGGAGCGGCGTCCAGCGGCGCATGGGGAGCGAGGGCAGGAGCGTACCACGCGAGGGTTCCTGCTCCGTACGGAAGGCCAGCGAGCCCGGATGTCGGCTCGGCCCGGTCGAGATGTCGGACACCTCCTACCGGGCCGGAGGAGACGGACTCCCGAGCGGGGGCGCCCGGCGGCGGTGAAATGCGAATGACGGTGCATGTCCGGAGAGCAGGGAACGGAGAAGGTCGTGACGTGACGGAGAGTCCGGACCCGCGCGTCACGTGGTCGCACGGGGTGGTTTGGGGGGACCCTGCCCGCCGCCCGCGCGTCAGGCGGCCGTGAACGCCGGAGGTCCGAACTCCTGGAGCTGCGGGTTGCGGCGAGGCGCCTGGGCGCCTCGGGCGCTGAGCGGCACGGCGGTCGCGAGCACGAACAGCACGGCGGCAAGGAGGAGGAGGCGCCGGACACGCCTCGTAGGGCGCCCCCGGAACGGTGCTCCCCTGTCGTTCCGGTGATCCGGGTGGGTGATCACGGATCTTCGGCCCTGGGTGGTGAGCACGGCGTCATCGTGCCTGCCTGACGTCCTCGGCGGAAGACCGAGGTCGTGCGATGTGAGCTGCCGCACGAGACCTGGCGCCCGGGTGGATCGTGATCCGGCTCGAAGACGGTGTCGCGGGATCGCTCCGACGGCCGAGCTGGTTCCCGAGCTCGCACGGGAACCATTTTGGAGCGGCGCGCCTCCGAGCGAGATCGCGTGACCATACGGATCGTTCCATCCGGGCTCCTGAGCGCGCCTGGAGAACGCTCTTGGAACGGTCAGCCCGAGGAGACGTTTTCGGGTCGTCGCGAGCGTTCCATTCGGGTTCCCGAAGGCGCTTGCAGGATCAATTCCAGTGCGTGCGCCCTGACTGTTCAGGCCGCGCCCGCTGCGCTCCGCGCAGTTCGCGCGGGTTGAAGGAGGCGAGACCGCGAGAAGTCCGTCCTGCGCGGCGCCAGAACAGAGCTTCCGATCGGGCAAGCGTGCCCGAATGGCCCTGGAACGGCGCAGGGGAACCCGAATGGAACGGTACGGACGCACTTCGAAGCCCGCCCCGGCCGGAGCCTTCCATACTGGTTCGGGAAGTGGCCGTGGGAACCCGGATGGAACGATCCGTATGGTCACGCGATCTCGGCCTCGTGGACGAGCGTTCCAAATTGGTTCTCGTGCCCACTCGGGAACCAGCATCCTGGCGCTTCGGTGCATCCGCTGGGCACGGGCGACAACCCGCCTGCGCGGGAAGCTCGAGGCCAGGATCGGCCAGCCAGCGTGGCGACGCGGACCGGAATCACCTCATTCCTCAGGGCCCTGAAGCGAACCATCTCGCACCGAGGCTGCGCGCCTTGCGCTCGCGCCTGCTGCGCGCCTTGCGCTCGCGCCTGCTGCGCGCCT
>RPRB01000312.1 GCA_003818285.1 Myxococcaceae bacterium | reverse complement strand
GAGACGAAGTCGGCTTCCCCGCGGAGCGCGGGCCGGGCCAGGGCCACCACCGACTCCGGGGTCACGCTCGCGATCTCGGGGTCGAGCACGACGACGGCGCGCGCCTGCAGGAGGTCGGCGGCAGCGAAGAAGGTGCGGAGCGCGGCCGCCTTTCCCGGCACGCCGTGGTAGGGCCCGCTGATCCGGTGGCGCGTGCGCAGGCTCTGGGAGGCGACGAGGGTCTCCCGGTCGACGATGGAGGCGTCCCGGACGATGTCCGGGGTGCCGTCGGTCGAGCCGCCGTCGACGTTCACGAGGGCGGTGCGCTCCCGGGCGAGCTCCCGGTTGAACGCGACGTGGACCGCGCGCACGACCGGCCCCACGCTGTCTGCGTGGTTGAGGGTCGGCAGCCCGACCAGCGCGTCCACCTGGCCGAGCGCCATGAGCTCGGAGAGCAGCTCGTCGGAGAGGATCGTGCTCACAGCCAGCGCAGCCGGAACCAGAAGAAGTCGTAGGGGCCGAGCGTCAGCACGTAGGGCCGGTCCCGGATCCGCGGGAAGAGGCTGCGGCCGAACATCTCGATGGGGATGGCGCCGGCGAGGGGGCGGAGGTCGAGCTCGACGACACGCTGCGCACCGGTGCCGACGGCAACGTGAAGCTCACCCTCACCGACCAGAGCGTGGTGGTGCTCGGTCCGGACAGCGAGCTGGTGGTGGAACGGGCGGAGTTCGAGGCGCAGGAGCGGAGCCGTGTGTCGCTGAAGCTCCTGGTGGGCGGGGTCTGGGCGAGGGTGAAGAAGGCCATTGCCGGGAGCGACTCGACGTTCGAGGTGAGCGCCGCGCGGGCGGTCGCCGGAGTGCGGGGCACCATCTTCCGGGTGGACGCGACGCCGCTCATCGCCGGAACGCGGCCGCCGAAGATCCGCGAGACGGTGGTCCGGGTGACCGAGGGCCGGGTGGCGGTGAACGCGCAGGTGAAGAAGTCCGCGGCCAAGCCGCCGCCGACGGGACCGCGGGTCGAGGTTCCGGGACCCACCGAGGTGACCGCCGAGGAGTGGGAGCGCCGCTTCGTGGAGCTCCAGGCCGGCCGCCAGGTGCGCATCACCGACACCCAGTTCCAGACCGGCAAGGCGACCGAGAAGAAGGACGCCATCGACAAGTTCCTGCAGAAGCACCCGTGAGGGTCACTCGTCGACGACGCTCGGGGCGGCGCACCGTTGCGGGGGGTCACCGGATCGACTCTCATCGCTGCCCATGCCGTCCGACGCGTGGACCGTCCCGAACGTCCTGAGCTACGTCCGCCTCCTGGCGGTGCCGGTGTTCGTGTCGCTTCATCTCGGCGGCAGGCCCGGGTGGGCGCTGGTCGTGTTCGTCGCCGCGGCGCTGACCGACTCGCTGGACGGATTCCTGGCGCGGCTCCTCGACCAGCGGACGAGGCTCGGTGCGTTCCTGGATCCGCTGGCGGACAAGGTGCTGGCCGGGGCGGCGCTGATCATGCTGTTCGTCGAGGACCAGGCGCCCCTGTGGATGGTGCTCCTGGTGGCCTTCCGTGACGGCGCGATCGCGCTCGGGGCGGTGGTGGTGAAGCGCAAGGGGCTGGAGCTGCCGGCGGCGCCCTCGCGGGTCGGCAAGTACGCGACGTTCGCGCTGACCTGCTACATCCTGCTCGGGCTGCTCGACGAGACGTTCACCGACTCGCCGCTGCTGCACGCCTGGCTCCTGGTGGCGGGGTACTTCACCGGCCTCTGCGTGGCGATCAGCACCACCCAGTACTTCCTGCGCTGGGGTCACCTCTGGGTGGCGCCGGCGCGGCGGGCGCCGTGAGCTGGGCGGCGCTGGCACTGGTGCTGGCCGCGGGGCCGACGGACTGGGCGCTCCCGGGGGTGCGGGTGCACGTCGAGGCGTCGGAGGAGCTGGATCCGGACCGGCTCCGGGCGCTGGCTCGTCCGGAGGTGGTGCTCTGGGTGCGGACGCGAAGCAACGGGCTCAGGCGGTCGACGGCGGAGACGCTGGGGCTGGCGGGAGCCGCGTTCGTGCGGGTGCGGCCGCCGCTCGGTGCTCCGGCGCTCGCTCCGTTCGTCGGGCGGGTCGGGCCGTGGGTGGAGGAGCGAGGGGTGGACGTGAAGCGGGTGCGGCGCTGGTCGCCGGGGCGGCTGGCGGTGGACGTGGAAGGAGCGTTCACCGAGGAGCTGACCGCACGACTGCGGGTGCTGCGGCCGGTCGCGGTGCGATGGACGAGGGGAGGCTGGCCGGACGCGGCGGAGTGGGCCCGAGCGCGCGGGTTCTCCGGAGTGGAGCTCCTCGGAGGGTCCGGTCCCCCGGTCGACTGCGAGGCGGTGCCGCCGCGGTCACGGATCCGGGTCCGTGTTCCCCTCTCCTCGGCCACGGCGGAGGGCGTGTGTGGTCTGCCACTCCGGGTCGAGATGCCAGCGGCGGTGGACGCGGCCGACGTGCAGCGGCTGCTGGTGCGTCACCCGGATGCCGACCTCGCCGTGGAGGTCGGCGAGGACGTCGAACGGGCCGACGCGGTGCGCCGGTTGCTGGACCGGCTCACCGCCGCGACCCCGCTGGGCGGGGTCGACTCGACGGGGGCGCTGCGAACAGACGCCGGGCGTCCGTGAGCAGGCGCGCTCGTCTCGGCCGGGCGCCGTCCAAACGGAGACGCTCGGCGCATCGATGCCCGCCGTTCGGTTCCGTGACGTCCCGTCAGTACACGCCCTCGGCCTCGAGGACCGAGAGGATGTTTCCCGCCGGGTCGGTGAACCAGGCGATGGTCGGTCCTTCCCCGCGGAAGATTCCCTGCTCGTCGGTCTTGTACGGACCGTCCCGGTAGATCTCGAAGCGAACGCCGCGCTCCTTGAGCGCCCGCACCGTGCGCTCGACGTTGTCGACGGGGAAGTTGAGGATGGTGAAGCTCGCCGGCGTGTGATTCTCCTTGGGATAGAGGATGACCCTGGCGCCCGAGCCGAGATGGAGAAGGAGCATTCCCTCGTCTTCCTTGACCTCGAGCCCGAGCGTTTCGGCGTAGAACTGCCTTGCCTTGGGGATGTCGTTCACCGAGAAGCCGCTGAACGCCTTGGATGTCTTGAGCATGGTCGTCCCTTCGTTGGTGCGCCCTTCCAGCTGAGGGCAATCTGCGGGTGGGACGGCGCGGAGGCCCGCGATTCATCGCGGGAGACCGACCGGGCGCCCGACGGTTCGGCGCGCTTCGAGGGATGCAGGAGCCGCGGGGAGGCGGAGGAGTTCGAACGTCGAGAGGTTATAGCCACAACTTGGACGCAGGGTGCGTGGGTTGGCCATTCAACTGCTTGAACCGTGGTTGCCGGGGTGCACTCGCGTTGAGAGTTCTTGCTATTGCCTCTGAGCGTACGACCCGCGTCGCCCTGGGGACCTCTCGATGAGTGCCGTGCGGAGGATCCGGCGAGCGGCTCACGTCACGACCCGACCGGCGGTGGTGGCGCCCCGGCTCGAAACGCTCGAGGAGCTCGAGCGATGCATCCCGAACTGCATCGCCTGCCCGCGTCTCGTGCGCTGGCGCGAGGAGGTGGCGCGGGTGAAGCGCCGCGCCTTTCGCGACTGGACCTACTGGGCGCGACCCGTGCCGGGCTGGGGAGATCCGCGGGCGCGGCTGGCCATCGTGGGTCTGGCGCCGGCGGCGCACGGGGGAAACCGGACGGGCCGGGTCTTCACCGGCGACCGGTCCGGTGACTTCCTGTACGCGGCGCTGCACCGCGCGGGGCTGGCGAGCCAGCCGCGGAGCGAGTCGCGCGACGACGGTCTCGTGCTCCGGGGGGCATGGGTGACGTTGTCGGTCCGGTGCGCGCCGCCGGGGAACGCGCCCCGGCCGGACGAGCTCGTGCGCTGCTCGCCCTGGCTGGCCCGGGAGCTGGAGCTGCTCCGGCCGCGGGTGGTGCTGGCGCTGGGGGCCATCGCCTGGGCGGGCGTTCTGCGGGTGTTCCGGAGCTGGGGGGTGGCCGTGCCGAGGCCGGCGCCCAGGTTCATCCATGGCGCCGAGGTGTCGCTCCCCGGCGCGCCGTGGCTCATCGGCGCGTACCACGTGAGCCAGCAGAACACGCAGACGGGGCGGCTCACCCCGGCGATGTTCGACGCGGTCCTGGGGCGGGCGATCGAGCTCACCCGCTGAGCGCGGACTGTCGCTGTTCGGCCGCAGGAAACGGAACGCGACGCGCGCCGGGCCGCGGCACTCTCCTGCCCGTCACCGAGTCAGGAGGTACGCCGTGGCATTCCGGGTGGTGGGTTTACCGTCGTCGCTGTTTCGTCCGCTGTACGGGCTCTCGGACAAGGATCTCGCAGAGCGCGGGGTGGAGGTGAGGGTCGCCGATGCCCCGACCGGGTTCCCGTGTCGGGTATCGCTCCGGGACGCGCCGGTCGGCACGCGGATGCTGCTCCTGAACTTCGAGCACCAGCCGGCGAACACGCCGTACCGCTCCCGGCACGCGATCTTCGTGCAGGACGGGGCCGAGGAGGTTCATCCCGGGGTGGACGAGGTACCGGAGGTGATCGCGAGCCGGACGCTTTCGGTCCGGGCGTTCTCCGAGGCGGGGCAGATGCTCGACGCGGCCGTGGTGAGTGGTCGCGAGGCCGGACCGACGTTCGAGCGTCTGCTCGCGGTTCCGGGCGCGGCTTATCTCCACGTGCACAACGCCGGGCGGGGCTGCTACGCGGCGCGCGTCGACCGCGCTTGACACCCTGGGGGGGCGGGCAGGTATTTCCCCTGCCTCTTCGGGGCCCTTAGCTCAGTGGTAGAGCACTACCTTGACACGGTAGGGGTCGGTGGTTCGAAACCACCAGGGCCCATCGGCACTTAGACGATTCATGGGGGGTCCGCCGTTACCGTTTCAAACGGATTTCAAAGCAAGCCGGCGGGGCGGT
>RPRB01000311.1 GCA_003818285.1 Myxococcaceae bacterium | reverse complement strand
GGCGAGGAGCCAGCGGCCGTGCTCCGGCGTGCCGAGGAGCGCGGCGAAGCAGGCGCCCGAATCGAAGCGGGGGAAGCAGAGCCAGTCGATGCTGCCGTCCTTCCCGACCAGGGCCGCGCTCTGCGTGTCGCCGATGACGGCGTAGTCCTCGATCCGGAGTCCCATCGTTGCCGTCCAGTGTCTGATCTGCGGGCGAAATGCTTCAGGAGGATGCCCGGAGGGACGGAGGTTGAACACCCTGGGCGGGCCGCGGGAGGGGGCGCGGGGGCGCATCGGCTTGAAGTCCCGGGGGATCTCGGCTACGTGACCCCGCGCGCAGCACGGCGATCATAGCTCAATTGGTAGAGCACCGGACTGTGGCTCCGGGGGTTACCGGTTCAATCCCGGTTGGTCGCCCAAGGGTTCTCGGGCGTTAGCCTCGGTCAAGCCAGTCTATCGGAGTTGACTGGGGGCTCCGTGGGGGCTCGGTGAGCTGGATCAGCTGTTCAGCTCAGCAACGCGTCTCGGCTCGTGGTCCCTGCGGCACCATCCGGTGCACCCGAAGCATGGTGCCGCTGAAGTTCCACAGTGACCGGCGGATGCACAGGGACCTGCGGCCCCAGCACCGGGACGCCAAGAACGCCTTCCTGGCGGCCGCGGCGTAGCAACCTCAGGCCGGCCGCACGGTCGCCGGTGTCGAGACACCCTTGATGAGCAGCCAAAGCGCGAGCGCGACCTGGAATACGAGCGCCGGGAACCGGTCGTTCCCGATAGGACGTGAAATTCCCGAGTGTCGCTTCACTGGAAGCGGCGTCAGTTCCTCCCCGGAGTTGGTGCGCGGATCGTAGGCCGCTGCTTCAATCGTCCCGAGACTGGACGGGCACAGCGTCCATCTGCTACCTAACGGTCGGTCGGTAAAGTGGCCACAAGGGCCCTGGGAGATTGGGTTTCTTCGATGAGTACGGATCGATGGATGGGGCTGGCCGAGCTTGCTGCCGGCGTGCCCGACGGCGCCTCGGTGGCACCCGGCGGCTTCATGCTTGGACGGGCTCCGATGGCGCTCGTGCGCGAGCTCGCGCGACAGGGTCGGCGAAGGTTGCACGTCGTCTCCCTGCCCAATCCGCTTCCCGCCGAAGTGCTGGTCGCAGCGGGAGCGGTGAGCCGGCTCGACTTCGCCTTCGGAGCGCTGACGCTCGGCGGTCGTGCCCGGCCCCTTCCCTGCCTGCGCCGGGCGATCGAGGAGAACCGCATCGACTGGAGGGAGCACGACGGCTACCGCCTGGTCCAGCGGCTCCGGGCGGCGGGGATGGGGGTGCCGTTTCTGCCGGTCCCGGATGCCGACCGGTCCGATCTCGCCGCGATGGAGCCGCTGAGCTGGGTGGAAGACCCGTTCAGCGGAGAGCGCGTCCCGGTGGAGCGTGCCTTCTCCCCGGACGTGGCACTGGTCCATGCCCAGGCCGCGGACGCCGCAGGGAATCTCTTCATCGAAGACCCCACCACCGACCTTCTGGTGGTCGCGGCCGCTCGCCGGGTGCTGGCCACCGCGGAGCGGCGAGTGCCGGTCCTTCCTCGGGTGACGATCCCCGCCTTCCAGGTCACCGCTCTCACCCATGCGCCCGGGGGTGCGCTGCCGACGGGTTGTCTTGGCTTCTATCCCCACGATGCGGCGGCGTTAGATCGCTGGTGCACGCTCGCCGAGGCTGGCCGCATCCACGAGCTGCTCGGGCCCGAGGTCCGCGCGGCATGAACGCCTCGAGCCACCCGCGGCCAGCCGAGACCCAGGCCCCGACCCGAGCCGATGTCCTGGTCTGTGCCCTCGCCCGCGAGCTCGTGGATGGAGATGTGGTCGCGACCGGAGTCAGCTCGCCGCTGGCCTTGCTCGCCATCGGCGTCGCCAAGGCGACTCACGCCCCCGGCTGCATCTGGCTGGCCTGCGTCGGAGCAATCGACCCTCCTCTGCGCTCGCTCCATCCTTCAACCGAGGATCTCGCCTACCTCGAGGGGCGTCGGGCGGAGGTGACGATCGCCGAGCTGTTCGACCACGCCCGTCGTGGCCGGGTGGACGTCGTCTTCTTCGGCGCCGCGGAGGTGGACGCCGAGGGCGCAACCAACATGAGCGCCGGTGGATCCCTGTCCGCTCCCTCTCCGAAGTTTCCCGGAGTTGCCGGTGCGTCCAGCTTGCGTCGCTGGACCCGTCGGCCCGTCCTGGTCATGCCCCGACATTCCCGGCGCTGCCTGGTCCCGACGGTTCAGGTGCGCTCGACCCGGGACGAGCGGCGAACTCCGCTCCTCACCGACTTGGGCAGATTCGAGGTCGGACCGGGCGGCGCAACCCTGCAAGCGCGCCACACCGGCGTGGACCTGGCCGAGCTTGATTCGCAGACCGGCTTCTCCTTCGGACGCGCATCTCCGCTCGCCGTCACCCCGCCGCCCGACCCGGTGAGCCTCGCCGCTCTCGCCGCGCTGGATCCCGCTCGGTTGCGCGACTCCCTTGTTCCCGAGAGAAGGTGCTCCCCGTGAACGCCGTCGTCCTCCGTGCCTTTGGTGCCCCCGAGAACCTCCGGCTGGAGTCGGTTCCCGAACCGCGGCCGGAGCCAGGGGAGGTGTTGCTACGGGTCCGCGCCTGCGGTGTCTGCCACCATGACCTCATCAACCGGCGCGGGAACCTCCCTCGGACGCACGTCCCCGCGATTCTCGGCCACGAGGCGGCCGGCGATGTCGTCGAAGTGGGTCCGGGCGTCAGCGGCTGGTCAGTCGGAGATCGGGCAGCGACGCTCCAGCGCCTCTCCTGTGGCCGGTGTGCGCAGTGCCGGGCGGGCCGCAACAGTCTGTGCCGGACCGACGCCCGCTTCTTCGGAGAGGAGATTCCCGGGGGGTATGCGACCTATCTGGCGGCGCCGGTGGCTGGACTCGGCCGCGTGCCGCCCGGACTGTCCTGGGAGGCAGCGGCCACCGCATGCTGCACCACCGGAACGGCGGTGCACGTGGTCCGAACGCGCGGCCAGGTGTGCCCCGAGGAAACGGTGCTCGTCACCGGAGCGAGCGGGGGGGTCGGGTTGCAGGCGGTGCAGCTTGCCCGGCTCGACGGGGCCCGGGTCATCGCCGTCACGTCGAGTCCGCTCAAGGTCGACGCGGTGCACGCAGCAGGCGCACACGAGGTGGTCGTCTCGCCAGGCCTCGACTTCTCAGCCGAGGTCCGCCGCCTGACGGGAGGCGCCGGCGTCGATGTCGCGATCGAGATCGTCGGAAGCCGCACTTTTTCCCAGACGCTGCGATGCATGGGCGCGGGTGGCCGGGTGGTGGTGGTTGGAAACGTCGACACCGGCTCGGTCAGCCTCAACCCGGGTCTGCTGATCGTGAAGGAGCTGGAGATCCTCGGGGCCTACGCCACGACCTCGGCGGAGCTCGACGAGGCGCTCGGTCTCCTTCGCTGTGGGGAGATGCGACCGTACGTCTCCGAGGGGCTCCCGCTCGCGCAGGCAGCGCGCGCCCATGGGCTCCTGGAGCGCAAGCAGGTCTCCGGTCGACTGGTGCTCCTGCCCAACTGACGCAACGGGCCACGGTCCCCCTCGGCTGGCCGGGGCGAGGGGGAGCGGCCTGGAGCGGAGCCGCACCGTCTCGAGGATGGCCTGGGCCGTCGAGGAGCGGAGGACGACGGCCACGACGCGGCGGGTGCCCCGAAGCGAGGGCAGGCGAGGACGAACGTGTTCGAGCGGAAACACCGCGAAGCCGATTGAGGGAGGATTGAGGGAGTTCGCGTTCCCTCAGGCTCCGACGGAGTGAACCGCGTTCGTCCGGTGGTCACGTCGAACAGAGGAACTGCCGAGCGTTATCAAGGGTCTTGACGGGGGCTTCAACCTCTAGGGTGGTCCTGTCCGGACTGTGGCTCCGGGGTTAGCGGTTCAATCCCGCTTGGTCGCCCAACGAATCCCGCAGCTTGGTCTTGGTCCATTCGGCCATCCCGGCTCCACTGGGGGCTCACTGGGGGCTTGTTGATCCGGATCGGCCGTTCAGCGGGAGCCTCAACGCGCGCGTTGCCTACTGGCTCACGGTGTCAGGACGCATTCAGCCGTGCCAAGCGCGTTGTTCTGGCAGATGAGACGAGGGCTGCACTCGGCAATGCGACGTGGGCTTGATCCGTTCCGGTGGACACCTTCGGAGAGGTGGGTACGGTGTCTGACCTCCCCCCGAAAACTGGACGGTTTCTAGCTTGAGGAAATCGCCTGTGACAGCGGCGGCGTAATCACACTGTCCACGAGAGCGGATCAAGCCCAGCCGTGCTCAGGTGAATCGAAACCGGAAGGAGTCGTTCATGGTGGTGCACAAGAGGCTGACCTCGAAGGACCAAAAGGATGTTCAGAGGATCGGACGAACCCTGCAGCGCCTCGGTGGGAAGCTGCTCGGCGACGCCAGGGCCGCGGCGTTCGACGCGACGGAGCGCACGCTGGCTACGGCGCAGAAGAGGCTGCAGAAGGTGCGTACGACCCTCAGAGGGCCCACGGCCTAGGAGCCTGTCCGGGTAAGGCCCCGGGGTGGCTGAGACGCTCGCGCTACGGACGGCTCATCATGGCTGTCCGGCTGGAGGCCGCCTCAGCTGCGCCCGGCGAGCTTGAGGAGGTTGTGGGCGGTGCAGACGAGGCTCCACTCCGCCCTGACCTGAGCTTCCCCTCGCAACGAGAAGCGCCGGAAGCCCCGAGCCTCCGTCACTTGGCCGAAGACCGGTTCCGCTGTCTGCTTGCGTAGTCTGTAGCGACTGCGATGCCCGCCGCGGGAGAGCCGGAGCTTCATCTCGCGAATGACGTTGCGCTGGGTGCCGCGGAAGCGTCCCGTCGCGTTCGACCGGCCGTGCTTCTGCCGGCCGGTCGCGATGAAGCCGCGTATCCGGTGCCGCTCGAG
>RPRB01000310.1 GCA_003818285.1 Myxococcaceae bacterium | reverse complement strand
CATGATCCTCGGGCAGGCCTTCTTGTACCAGCCTGCTCGAGATGGCCGGCCGCCAGCCCGGCAAGAGATCCGACACTCCCAGCGATGATTCGTTGCAGCCGAAACGCCCCGGCGACCCCACGCCGTGGTCCACCGGGTGACGGTCAGGTGTCGGGCCCGGGCTCAGGACACCTGGCGAGGGACCGCCTCCGCATCGAGACGGGTCTTCTCCGCCACGATGAGCGCCCGGACGTGTTCCCGGAAGGCTGGCATGTCGCCCCGGAAAGCACCCGGATCTACGGGGGGAAGCACCCGGACGCGGCACCGGGCGGTCCCGCGCATCACCCAGCCGTGCTTGGGGAGCACGTCCCCGGTTCCGCTGAGGGCGATGGGAATGAGTGGCACCTTCCGGTCGATGGCCATCCGGAAGGCCCCGTCCTTGAAGGCCTTCACTTCCCCGTCGGGGGAGCGGGTGCCCTCGGGGAAGAGGAGGACCGGGACGCCGCGCTCGAGCCAGGCCTCGCAGGCGCGCACCATGGCGGCGATGCTCTCCTTGTCCCCCCGGACGAGCGCCACGTAGCGGTTGAGCCGCATGTTCCAGCCGATGAAGGGGATGTGGAAGTTGCTCTCCTTCGACACCCACTTGAACGGCCGCCACAGGCCGAAGAGCACCAGGATGTCCGCGAGCGAGGCGTGGTTGGAGACCAGGACGGCTCCGCCCCGCCAGGGCAGGTGGTGCCGGCCCTCCACGCGAAGGCGCCAGAGGGGGTTGCTCCAGAAGAAGAGCTGGCCCCAGAAGCACGAGTAGAGGTGGAGGATGCGGCCGTTGCGGTCGAAGGGGAGGGTGACCAGCCAGATCAGGACCGCCCCGAGGTAGAGGGGGACGCAGCCCAGGGCGAGGTAGGCCCAGAACAGCGCGGAGAAGGCGGCGCGCATCGAGCCCGGGTCAGCGCTCGCGAGGCGCCGCGGCGGCGGCCAGCGAGTGCGCACCCTCGGTGGCTCCCGCCGCGCTGGAGGACGCCGGCCGCCGGATGAGCTCGGTGGAGAAGTACCGCTCCATCCGGTCGGGGAAGACGGTGACCACCTGGGCGGAGGGCCCGAGCCGGCGCGCGGCCTCGAGGGCGGCGGCGTAGTTCAGGCCCGAGCTCGGTCCCACCGGGAACCCACGGCGGATGAGCGCCCGCGCGGTGGCGATGGCGACCTCGTCGGCGACGTCGAGCTCGACCAGCCCCGGCAAGCGGGATGGCTCGAAGAGCCTGGACAGCCCCTCGACGACGCCGGGGACCCGGGTGCTGAAGCTGCAGCATTCGACATCGGCGAAGCCGCCCGTCCCCACGACCGGCCTCGCGACCCAGGCCGTCACCGGGCAACCCGCCTCGCTGAACGCCTGGTGCAGCCCGACGATGGTGCCGCCGGTGCCGACCCCACTCACGACGGCGTCCACCGCTCCACCCGGAATCTGCGAGAGGACCTCCTGGCCGGTCCAGACCCGGTGGGCCTCGACGTTGTCCGGGTTCTCGAACTGTCGTGGGGCGAAGGCACGCTGCTCGCGAGCGAGCCGCTCGACGTGCGCCATCGCTCCCCGCACTCCCTCGGTCCGGGGAGTGAGCACCACCTCGCCGCCGTACGCGCGGATGGTGAGCAAGCGCTCCTCGGTCACGCCCTCGGGCATCACGGCGATGAAGCGAAGGCCCATCTGGGCGCAGGCCAGGGCGAGCGCGATGCTGGTGGAGCCGCTGGAGGCCTCGGCGACCGTGTCCCCCGGGCAGAGCGTGCCCTGGCGCCAGGCCTTCTCCAGCATGTATCGCGCGATGCGGTCCTTGGTGGAGCCGCTGGGATTGAGGAACTCGAGCTTGCACCAAACGGCCGGGCCGTCCGGATCGAGGCGTACCGGGACCAGCGGCGTGGGGCCGAGCTGAGCCAGGAACCGCCCGTCGGGCGGCAGCGCGCGACAGGGCGTGTGGGTCATGATCCCAAGACCTTAACACCGGGAGCTGGGTGGCACGGGCCCAGGCGCATCCTCACGTTGTGTCGGTGGCAGAGCAGTTCACGTCGGTCGTCCACCGGAACATCGAGGCCCTGGCGCGCGAGCGGCCGAGGCAGAGGAGCAGCGCCCGTGGTCGACGTCGAGCCGAGCGGCTGCTTGCACCCGCTCGACGAGGCCGACGATCGACCGGCAGGATGCGCGGTCCGGATCGGAGGTCCCCCATGACCTTTCTCATCGTCGCCCATGACTTCCGCGATCCCGAGGCGCCGTCCCGCCGGATGCAGCAGCGGCCGGCGCACCTCGAGGGCGCGCGGCGAATGAAGGCGGAAGGCACGTTCCTCGAGGGCGGGGCGATGCTGGACGACGAAGGCCGGATGACGGGATCGATGCTCCTGGTCGAGTTCCCGTCGCGCGCCGAGGTGGACGCCTGGCTGGCCCGGGACCCGTATGTCACCGGGCAGGTCTGGGAACACATCACGGTGCGCCCGTTCCGCCGCGTGCAGCTGTAGGGCGGGTGGGTCCCCGCCCAGGACGGGGTCCCCGACACGGGGTGTTTCTCGTCACAGGTGCCGCCGCCGGGTCGTGGTCGTAACGAGGTGTTTGGCACTTCGAGCACTTCGAACGGGCCTGTCGGCGCACGCCCCGCCCTGCGCCGGGCGGAACCGCAGGCGTAACGAGGTGTTTGGCACTTCTGGCACCGCGAACGAGCCCGTCGGTGCACGCCCGCCCCTGGGCCGGGCGGAACCGCTGGGACGCGAACGCCGCCCTTGACGTGGACTGCACCGGCGTTCAGGAATGCGGGCCATGGCCGCACCGCAGCTTCCCTTCCAGTTTGCGTCCGCTGCGGACGCCGTCCATCCGGCGCTCGGCGACTTTCACCCGCTCGTTCAGAGGTGGTTCCGCGAGACGCTCGGGATTCCGTCGGAGCCGCAGAGCGGCGGCTGGCCGCGCATCCTCGCCGGCGAGGACGTGCTCGTCGCGGCGCCAACGGGGTCGGGCAAGACGCTGTCGGCCTTCCTGGCGGCACTGGACCGGCTCCTACGGCTCGCGCTCGAGAACCGGCTCGAGGACCGGACCTCCGTGGTCTACGTCTCTCCGCTCAAGGCCCTCGGCAATGACGTCCGGAAGAACCTGCTCGCTCCGCTCGAGTCCATCTACGAGCTTGCGGCGCGCGAGGGGCTCTTCCCCGAGCCGATCCGTGTCCAGGTGCGCACCGGTGACACGCCCGCGAGCGAACGGGCCCAGATGGTGCGTCGTCCGCCACACGTCCTCATCACCACCCCCGAGTCGCTGTACCTGGTCCTCACGGCGGCCCGAGGACGGGAGACGCTGCGGCACGTGGAAACGGTGATCGTGGACGAGATCCACGCGCTGGCTCGGGACAAGCGAGGAAGCCACCTGGCCCTCTCGCTCGAGCGTCTCAAGGCGCAGGTGCGGCGCCGACCGCAGCTGATCGGTCTCTCGGCGACCCAGAAGCCGGTGGAGACGTTCGCCTCCTTCCTCACGGGCCGCCCCGAGGGCTGCTCCGTGGTGCGAGTGGGGCACCTTCGCAGGTGGGAGCTGTCACTCGAGACACCCGAGGACGACCTCGGAGCTGTCGCCACCCACGAGATGTGGGGTCAGATCTATGACCGTCTGGTGCAGCTGACGTCCGAGCACCGGACGACGCTCATCTTCACCAACACACGGAAGCTCGCCGAGCGGGTGGCGCATGACCTCGGCTCGCGGCTCGGTCCGGGGACCGTCTCCGCGCACCACGGGAGCATGGCGCGCGAGCTCCGGCTCGCGGCCGAGGAGAAGCTCAAGCGTGGCGAGCTGCGGGCAATGGTGGCCACCGCCTCGCTCGAGCTGGGCATCGACATCGGGGCGGTGGACCTGGTGGTGCAGCTCGGGAGCCCACGCGGCATCGCACTCTTCCTGCAGCGAGTGGGGCGCGCAGGACACTCCCTGCATGGAGTGAGCAAGGGCATCCTCTTCGCCCTCACCAGGGACGAGCTGGTCGAGTGCACGGCGTTGCTCCGGTCGGTGCACGAGGGGCAGCTCGACGCCGTGCGGATGCCCGAGGCTCCGCTGGACGTACTCGCGCAGCAGATCGTCGCTGCGTGTGCCGTGGACGCCTGGGACGAACGCGCGCTGTTCGCGCTGGTGAAGCGCGCCTGGCCCTACCGGGACCTCAGCTGGGAGCGGTACTCGCAGGTGCTCCAGATGCTGGCCGAGGGCGTGAGCGAGCGGCGTGGCCGGATGCGCGTTCACCTGCACCGGGACCGGGTCCACCACGTGCTCCGGGCGCGCAAGGGGGCACGGCTCACCGCGCTCATGAACGGCGGGGCGATTCCCGACACCTTCACCTACCCCGTGGTGGCGGAGCCCGACGGGCGTCAGGTGGGAACCCTCGACGAGGACTTCGCGGTGGAGATGAACGCCGGTGACGTCTTCCTCCTCGGGAGCACCAGCTGGCGGGTTCAGAGCCTCCGGGGCGGCGTGGTACGGGTCGAGGACGCGCGCGGCGCACCTCCGAGCGTCCCGTTCTGGCGAGGCGAGGCGCCGTCGCGTACCGATGAGCTGTCGCGGGAGGTGGGCCGGTTGCGCGACGAGGTTCTGGAGCATCCGGACCCCGGAGCGTGGATGGCTGGTCTCGGGCTCGGGGCACGGGACGGCGAGGCGCTCACGGCGTACCTCCGGGCCAGTCGTCAGGTGCTCGGCGCGCTGCCCAGCGCGCACATGGTCATCGCCGAACGATTCTTCGACGAGGCGGGCGGGATGCAGCTCATCCTGCACGCACCCTTCGGAGGACGGATCAACCGCGCGTGGGGACTCGCGCTGCGCAAGCGGTTCTGCCGCACCTTCGACTTCGAGCTGCAGGCGGCGGCTACGGACGACGGTATCCTGCTCTCGCTCGGTGAGCAGCACAGCTTCCCGCTCGGTGACAT
>RPRB01000309.1 GCA_003818285.1 Myxococcaceae bacterium | reverse complement strand
ATCGATCGGTCTCAGGGCTCGACGAGCCGGGCGTCGCCGCCGGGACGGCAGCGCACCACCTCCACCGCACCCGCCTCGCGGGCCAGACGCTCCACCTCGGCCTCGTGCGAGGCGAGGGTGAGGAGCACCGGGTTCGGACCCGCGTCCAGCGTGAACCACACCGGCACTCCGCGGCGGCGCGCAGCGGGCAGGGCGAGGATGAGCCCCAGCGTCCCCGGCAGGAGGTAGCAGAGCGGGGGGTCGGCAGCGAGCGCGGTGGCGTGCATGCGCCAGGCATTGCGCTCGGACAGGGCGCCCAGCACCTCGAGGTCGCGCGCGGCGATGGCGGCGATGGCGCGGGGGATCTCCGCCTCGGCGTCCTTCACCCAGGCCGGGTAGTACGGAGAGGTCTCCACCGCCTGGGCCATCCCGTCACGGCTGCCCACCTCCTTCTCCGCGCGGCTCAGGACGGCCACCAGGAGGCGCAGCTCCGGCCAGTGCCCCTCGGGGAAGGCCTGGGTGGCGACGCTGTCCTCGCCGTCCTCCCGGCTGCCGCGGTGCCAGATGCACATGCCGCCCTGCACGCTCCGGCACGCCGAGCCGCTGCCCTCGCGCGCCAGCCGCGACACGGCGCCGGGCTCGGTGGAGAGCCCGGCCGCGGCGCGCCCCGCGAGCGCCAGGGCCGCGAACCCCGCGGCGCTCGAGGCCAGCCCGGCGGCCATTGGGAAGTTCCCGCGCGAGTCGACCCGGACCGGCCCGAGCGCCCGCGTCGTCCCCGCCCGCACGCGCTCGAGCAGGGCGAGGACCCGGACCCGCTCCTTCCCCCTGGCCTCGGTCCCGTGCAGGACGACCGAGTCCGCCGGGGCGCCGAACTCCACCGTGGTCACCACCTCCAGCGGGGCGAGGGTGACCGAGAGGCTCGACTGGTGCGGAAGGATGCGGACCGGGTCCCGCTTCCCCCAGTACTTCACCAGGGCGATGTTGGGGTGGGCGCGCGCGGTCGCTCGCCAGGGGCTCATGAGGTCGGCTCCAGCCCGGAGGTGAGCACGCGGAAGGCCTCCCGCTCCAGCGCTCCGGCGGGGGGAGCCTTGCGGAACAGCGCCACCACCGCCCCGCCGTCGCCCCCGGCGCCGGTGAGCTTCGCCCCCAGCGCCCCCGCCCGGCGGAGCACGTCCACCGCGGTGTCCAGCGCGGGCGAGCTGACTCCCGCCGCGGCGAGGAGCCCGTGGTTGACGTTCATCGCGTCTCCGAGGCTCTCGAGGTCGCCGGCCTCCAGCGCCGCCGTCCCCTCCACGGCGAGCCGGCCCATCTCCTTGAACAGCCGGCCGTAGCGCGCGGGCCACCGCGCGGCCCGCCGGCGCAGCGCGGCCACCGTCTCCTGCGTCCCCCGGCGCGGCCCGACCAGGGCGAGCACGAGCGTCGCCCGCGCGCCGATCCGGACCTGTCGCACCCGGCCCGGCCGGCCCGGCGCCGGCCGCCGGTAGAGGAGCGGCGCGCCGTGCGCGCTCACCGTGTGGTCCACCCCCGAGGGCGTCCCGTGGAACGCCTCCTCCATGCGGAGCGCCAGCGCGAGCACCTTCGCCGGGCTCGTCCGTGCCCCGGTCGCCCCGAGCAGCAGGCGCGAGACGGCAACGGCGAGCGCGGCCGAGCTCCCGAGGCCCATCGAGACCGGCAAGGTCGAGGAGACCGCGATGCGCACCGGCGGTCGCCCGGTGGCCGAGGCCACGGCGTCGAACGCCGCGTCGAGCATCTTCCGCTGGGCGGCGGTGAGCTCCGGCAGCCCGGAGAGCTCGCAGCGTCCCGAAGGAGTCGCCCGCGCGGTCACCCCCAGCGAGAGGGGTACGGCGAGCGCCGGATGGCCGTACACCACCGCGTGCTCACCGAGGAGGATGACCTTCCCCGGGCCGAACGCCTCGGGCGCGGAGCCCCGGTGCGGCGCGCCGGCCGGCGTGGCGGCGCGGTGCGCGGCGCTCGCCCTTCCGCTCACGACCGCTCGGGCTGCCCGTGCGTCTCGGCCGGTCCGAGCGAGGCGAGGATCTCCTTCGCCTTGTCCACCTTGACCGTGCCGCTCTTCACCAGCAGATGCGCCACCTTCTCCACGTGGTCGCCGCGGGCGCCGGCGGTCACCGCCACGCAGCGGGCGTGGAGCGCCATGTGGCCCTTCTGGATGCCCACCGAGCCGAGCGCCCGGAGCGCGGCGAAGTTCTGGGCCAGCCCCACGGCGGCGAACACCATGCTCATCTCGCGGGCCCCGTGGGTCCCCATGAGCTTCAGGGCCAGCTGCACGCCGGGGTGAATCTTGATCGGCCCGCCCACGGTGCCGAGCGCGAGCGGCAGCTCGATGCGCCCGACCAGGTGCCCGTCCTCCACGTACCACTGGGACAAAGGCCGGTACTGACCGTCGCGGCAGGCGAAGGCGTGGGCCCCGGCCTCGATCGCCCGCCAGTCCTGGCCGGTGGCGATGGCCACGGCGTCGATGCCGTTCATGATCCCCTTGTTGTGGGTGGCGGCGCGGTACGGGTCCGCCCGGGCGAACCGGCTCGCCTGGCTGATTCCCTCGGCGATGTCCGGCCCGCTCATGTCGAAGTCCGCCAGCGCGTCGAGCGGAATCTGGCAGCTGGCCCGGGCCAGGCGCCGGTCGGCCAGGTTGCTGAGGATGCGCAGGTAGACGTGGCCACCGGTGATCTGCTCGATGAGCGGGGCCACGCCCTCGGCCATGGTGTTGATGAGGTTGGCCCCCATGGCCTCCTGGGTGTCGATGACCAGGTGGACCACGAGGAGCGGCTCGCCGCGGCTGCCCTCGGGCGCCGGGAGGAGGCGCACCTCGACGTCACGCGCCCCGCCGCCGCGCCGCTGCATCGAGGGGTGGAAGCTGTTGGCCAGCGCGAGGATCTGCTCCTTGTGGGCGCGGATCTTCTCGGCGGCGATGGTGGGGTCACCGTAGCGGGTGACCTGCACCTGCCCGATCATCAGCGGGTCGTCGCAGTCGGCGGTGAAGCCGCCGGCCTCGCGGACGATCTTCGCCGCGAACGAAACCGCGGCGACGACCGACGGCTCCTCGACCGCCATCGGCACCAGGTGGTCACGGCCGTTGACCTGGAGGTTCAGCCCCAGGCCCAGCGGAAGGGAGAAGGTCCCCACCGCGTTCTCGATCATGGTGTTCGCCGTGCCCAGCGGCAGGGTCTCGGCGCTGCGCAGCAGCTCGAGGTCCTCCTCGGAGAGCCCGTAGCGTCGCTCGAGCTCCGCGAGGCGCTGTTCCAGCGTCAGCTTGTGGAACCCCGGGAATCGCGAGGAGGGCGCCTGCCCCTCGTCGGAGTCCACCCGCAGCACTGCCCCCGTTCCCTGTTTCACAGCGACTCCATCCAGTCCTTCAGCGGAGCCGTCACCACCCGCGGGCTACGCCGCAGGTCGGCCACGGTCCGGCTCGAGGTCAACAGCAGCGCTTGCCGCAGTCCTGCGACCACGGTCCGCACTGCCGCGTCGGCGCCGGCCACGCCGCCCGCTTGCTGCGCGCGGAACAGTGGCAGGGCCATGCCTGCCAGATCCGCGCCGATCGCCAGCACCTTCGCAACGTCCAGGCCATGGCGAATTCCACCCGAAGCGACGAGCTTCACCGACGGGCCCACCGCCCTCCGGACGCCCGCCACCGCGGCCGCCGTGGGGATGCCCCACGAGGAGAAGAGGGCCCCGAGCTCGGCCATCTGCCCGCTGGTGCGGAGCTGCTCCACCCGCACCCAGCTGGTCCCGCCGAGCCCGCTCACGTCGAGGGTCCGCACCCCGCAGTCGACCAGTCGCCGCGCCACCGCGGGTGCGATGCCGCAGCCGGTCTCCTTCACCAGGAAGCGCTCGCCGAAGGCCGAGGCCAGCGCCTGGACCAGGCTGTAGCCTCCGCGGAAGTCACGGTCTCCCTCGGGCTGGCTGAGCTCCTGCGCGGCGTTGAGGTGCAGGGCGAGCCCGTCCGCGTCGATGCCCCCCACCAGGCGGCGGACCCCGTCCACGCCCATGTGGATCGCCTGCCGGAGCCCGATGTTGCCGATGAGCAACACGTGCGGCGCGACGTCGCGGACCTGAAACGTGCGAGCCAGCTCGGGGTGCTCGGCCATCGCCCGTTGGCTGCCCACGCCGAAGGCCAGCCCGTGCCGCTCGGCCACCTGAGCGAGGTCTCGGTTGACCTCGCGGGCCCGGTCGGTGCCCCCGGTCATCCCGGTGACCAGGAGCGGGGCGCGGAGGACCTTCCCCCAGAGCGTGAGGGTCAGCTCCACCTCGTCCAGCGCCAGCTCGGGCAGCGCGTTGTGCACGAGGTGCACGCAATCGAGCAATGTGGAATTCCCGTCCGGCTCCACGTCCCCTTGCGCGCACAGATCGAGGTGGGCGTCCTTGCGCCGGGCTGTGTGGGCTTCAGGCATCAGGGGTCTGGCGGAAGTACCAGCCGGGTCTTTCATGCGCAAGGCGATCCAGGGTATCTGCCGTGTGTGTCAGCCTCCTCCGAAAGCG
This sequence comes from Myxococcaceae bacterium, assembly GCA_003818285.1. GTDB lineage: Bacteria > Myxococcota > Myxococcia > Myxococcales > Myxococcaceae > RPRB01. The sequence goes on along the minus strand of RPRB01000309.1, from coordinate 427 downwards.
CTACACTCGCGATTTTCCTGCACAGTGGCGCCTATGACAGGCTGCATCAAGGCCTGTCCATCGCGGCTTCCGGAGTGGCCCTGGGGCGGCGGGTCGACGTCTATTTCTTCTGGTGGGCGCTGGAGCGCCTACTGACCGACCGGTTGGACGAACCGGAGTTTCCTGAGCGCGAGGACGTGGCCGTCCGGTTCGAGGCCCGCGGGCTCCCGACCCTCCGCTCCCTGCTCACCCAACTCCGGGACTCGGACCAGGTGACGCTGGTCGCCTGCACCGGGAGTCTGGCCGCTCTCGGGCTCACCCCCAGGGACGCCGAGGGGCGCGTCGACACCCTCCTGGGGTGGACCTCCATCCTCACCCGGACCGCCGGGCTCACCGACCGGTTCTACCTCTAGGTCAGGGCGGCCGAAGTCGAGGTCCGCGTCAGGGT
>RPRB01000308.1 GCA_003818285.1 Myxococcaceae bacterium | reverse complement strand
TCGCCCGGGTCGAGGAGGCGCGGGCGCTGGCGCGGATCCAGAAGGCGCAGATCCTCCCGGCGGTGGGAGCCAACGCCGGGGCGAGCTACGGGCGGGGAAGCCTGACCGTTCCGAGCGAGGACCCCAGATCGGGCGCGGTGTTCACCGTCGACGCGCAGCTCTCCTGGGAGATCGACGTCTGGGGCCGCATCCGCCGAGGCACCGAGGCGGCGGTCGCCCAGTACCTGGCGACCGAGCAGGGCCGACGCGCGGCCACCGTGAGCCTGGTGGCCGACGTGGCGGCAGCGTACGTGCAGCTGCGGCAGCTCGACGCGCAGCTGGACGTCGCCCGCCGCACGGTCGGCAACTACCAGCGGACCCTCCAGCTCTACACCGACCGGCTCACGGGAGGGGCGGGGAACAAGCTCCCGGTCACCACCGGCCGTGCCCAGCTGAACGACGCCCAGGCGGTGGCGCTGGACACCGAGCGGCTCATGATCCGGCAGGAGAATCTGCTCTCGGTGCTGCTCGGACGCGTGCCGGGGCCCATCGTCCGCTCGAAGCTGGCGCCGGGTATGCATGCCACCGGGACCGTCCCCGCGGGCCTCCCTTCCACGCTCATCGAGCGCCGGCCGGACGTTCTCTCGGTGGAGCAGCAGCTGGTGGCGGCCAACGCCCGGATCGGCGTGGCCAAGGCGGACTTCTTTCCCCGGTTCAGCCTCACTGCCCTGGCGGGCTTCGCCAGCGCCGACCTCACTCAGCTCTTCAATCCTTCCAAGTCCTTCGTCTGGGGCGTGGGAGGGAGCGTGAGCTGGCTTGCCCCCATCCTCCAGGGGGACGCGCTGCACGGGCAGGCCGAGGCGGCCTCCGCTCAGTGGGAGCAGGCCAAGAACGCCTACGAGTCCACCGTCCTCACCGCCTTCCGTGAGGTGGCCGACGCACTGGACGACGTGAAACGACTTGACGGCGTGGTCCAGCAGCGGGAGGAGGAGGTGGCCAACCTCACGGAGGCGGTGGGGCTGGCGGTCGACCGGTTCTACGGAGGCGTCTCCAGCTACCTCGAGGTGACCACGACGCAGAACCTGCTCTTCCCCGCCGAGCTGAACCTGGCTGCCGTCCGCGCCCAGCGGACCACGGCCTTCGTCAACCTGTATCGCGCGCTGGGGGGAGGGTGGCAGCTCCCACCACCCCCGACGCCAGAACCTGTCGAACCCACGGCGGCCCCGCCGCAATAAAAGAAGGAGGTCATCGATGCGTCTGTTGAGTTCAGCTCTCGTCGCCGCCCTGGCGCTCGCCGCTCCGGCCATGGCCGACGACGCCACGGCCAAGAAGCCCAAGGCGACCTACAACAAGAAGGACACCAAGACCGTCACGGCCACGGTGAAGTCCATCGACGTGCCGACCCGCCACGTCGTGCTGACCACCGCTGACGGCAAGGACCACTCGTTCACGGTGGGCAAGCAGGCCCGGAACCTGCCCCAGGTGAAGGTCGGGGACGAGGTCATCGTGCAGTACCAGGAGGCGCTCGCGGTGGAGGTGAACGCGACGGATCCGACCAAGCCGCTTCCCGGGCCGACCGAGGCCGTCGCCACCGATCGCTCCGAGCTGGGGAAGAAGCCGGAGGGGGTCGTCGCCCGGACGGTGACCCTCAACGGGACGGTGGAGGCGGTCGACATGGAGAAGAAGATCGCCATCATCAAGGGCTCGGGCGGCAACACCGTCGAGGTGAAGATGCAGCACCCCGAGCGCTGGGAGAACGTGAAGGTGGGCGACACCATCACCGCCAAGTACTCGGAGGCGCTGGCGCTGTCGGTGCAGCCCGCGACCCCGAAGCCGCCGACGAAGGGCAAGCCCAAGGCGCCGCCGGCGAAGTAGTCGCGCAGGAGGGGGCCGACCGGCCCGCGGGAGGGAGTCGCTCCCGCGGGCCCGGTCGGGGGGTCAGCCCGGATCGAGCCCCGCTGCCCGCTCGGTGAGGTGGACCAGGTCCACCACCGAGGTGCTCCCGAGCTTGTGCATCACCCGGCCGCGGTGGACCTTGACGGTCTTTTCGCTCATGCCGAGGTCGGCGGCGATCTGCTTGTTGGCCTTGCCCTGCGCCACGTGGTCCAGGACCTCCCGCTCGCGCGGGGTGAGCCGTTCGAGGAGGCGCGCCGCCTCGTCGATCCGGTCCCGTGTCCGGCGCCACTCCGCCTCCAGGGCCAGGGCGCGCATGACCGCGGCGAGAAGCGCGTCCGGGTCCGCTGGCTTCTCCAGGAAGTCGATTGCCCCCTGTTTCATCGCCTCCACGCTGCTGGCGACGTCTCCCGTGCCGCTGACGAACACCACCGGGACGGGCTCCCCCCGCCGGTGGAGGAACTGGAGCAGGTCCAGGCCAGTGAACTCCGGCAGGGCCAGGTCGAGCACGACGCACCGAGGCCGCTCCCGCGCGAAGCGGTCGAGGAAGGCCTGGGCAGAGGCGAAGGTCTCCACCTCGAGCGCGGTGGCCCGGAGCAGCCGGGAGAGCGCGTCGCGGATGCCGATATCGTCGTCCACGATCCAGACCCGCGGCCGGGTCTCCACGCCAGTGGAGGGCAGGCGAGCGTCGACAACACCGGAGTCCACGGGCCCGGGACTGTTACAGGAACCGTGCCGGACCGGATCATCGCGTCATTCCCGGAGTCGCTGCCCACCGAGAGCGGTGCGCCGCGCAAACTCTGCGCAGGGCGCTCAGGCGCCCTGGGCAGGAAGCGAGATCTGCACCGTGGTGCCCCGTCCCGGCCGTTCGAGTGCCTGGATGCGTCCAGCATGGGCCTCGACGATCGACCGGCAGATGGCGAGCCCCATCCCCAGCCCGCTGGGCTTGGTGGTGAAGAACGGCTCGAACAGGTGCTCCCGGGTGGCGGGGTCGAGGCCCGATCCCGCGTCTAGCACCTCGAGCAGGATGCGTCCGTCGGATGCGACCCTCGTCAGTACCCGGAGCCGCCGCGTCTCGGGAGGCACGCTCTCCATCGCATCCATCCCGTTCAGCAGGAGATTGACCAGGACCTGCTGGAGCTGCACCGGGTCGCCGAGGAGCCAGGGCAGGGGAGCTGCGAGCTCCAGCTCGAGCTTCACCCGGCGGCGAACCAGCTCGGGACCCAGGAAGGACTGCACCGTCAGGACCACGGCGTTCAGGTCGACCGGGAGGTGCTCGGTGGGCTTGCGCTGCAGGAACGAGCGCACGCGGGCGATGATCGCGCTCGCTCGGTTCGCATCCTGGACGATGTCGTCGAGGGCTGCCCCGATCTCCGCCAGATCCGGCTCTCCCCTGGAGAGCATGGTACCCGCTGCCCGCGCGTTGCTCACGATGGCGAACAGCGGCTGGTTCACCTCGTGGGCAATGGTGGCCACCACCTCACCCATGGTGTTGACCCGCGCGCTGTGCACCAGCTGCTCCCGCAAGTGCAGCTGCTCGTGCGCCGCGTGCTTCCTGGCGAGCGCGTTGGCGAAGACCTCTCCGACCAGACGGATCGAGCGGATCAGCCGTGGGCTCCAGTCCACGGTTCTCTCGAACGAGGCGACCCCGATCGCTCCGATCACCCGGCCAGCGACCTGGAAGGGGATGGTGAGCTGTGACCGGAGGCCGATGCGGCTGACGTACTCTCGCTCCGCGACCGCCTCGGCCGGAAGCTCTTCCGGAAGCCGGTCGAAGCGGAGCACCTGACCCCTGGAGATCATCTCCGTGTACCAGGGAAGGAGTTCCGCGAGGTTCCCCGAAACGAGCGGTGCCCTCCCGGGGCGAACCTGGGTGTGGGTGACCTCGAAGCGCTGCCCGTCCGGGGAAAGCTCCGCCACGCTGCTCAGGTCCATCCCCAGCGTCTCGAGCAGGAGCTGCAACCCCCAGTCGATCTGCTGGTCGACCTCCTCCGCGGGGAGTGAGACAAAGGTGGCGGAGAGCTCGGCGAGCTGCTGCTCGAAGATCTCCGGCTGCTCGAAGGCGATCATCGACCCTGACATCCGCCTGTTCCAACCCCCCACGGGGATGAGACCTACGTCGTATAGCAGCACCGGGCCGTCTGTCCCTAGGGTGGACGCAACCTTGGACGGAGGGCTGGGATGTCCGCGGGTCGGACGGTCTCCTCGCGTTCCTCGCCGGAGACCATGGTGGCGGTCATCGAGGATGATGCGGCGGCCCGCCGAGCGCTCACCCGAATGCTCCGGGCGCACGGGCTCCGGGTGGCGTCGTTCTCCACGGCCGAGGAGTTGCTCCAGAGCTTCGCCGAGACCCGTCCTGGCTGTCTGGTCATCGACGTGATGCTCCCGGGGATGAGCGGGCCGGATCTGGTGGAGCGGCTTCGTACCGACAAGGTTTCGCCCCCGGCGATCTTCGTGACCGGCCGCATCGACGCACCCGAGATGCTGCGCCGGCGGGGCCTCGGTGACGTCCCGTGCCTGCTGAAGCCCTTCGAGCCCGCGCTCCTCGTCCAGGCGGTGTCGCGGGCCCTGAAGACCGCTCCCGCCCACAGCTGAGGTGGTCGGCGCCGGCCGATGGTAAGGAAGCGCTCATGGTCATGATCGCGGTTCCGGCCATGCTGCTCGCCGCGCTGCTCGGCTCGGGAAACGCCGCTCCGGCGAGGACGCACGCCTTCCGGGTGGCCTACGTGGACACCACGAAGCCGGACCTCGCGCCGCTCGCGGCGAAGATGAAGGAGCGGAAGATCCTCGAGGCCGCCGCGGAGATGCTCTCCGCCCTCAGGCTTCCGCGAACCCTGACCCTCAAGGCCGAGAGTTGCGGGGAGGCGAACGCCTGGTACGACCCGCCGACGGGTGTGATCACGTTCTGCTACGAGCTGGTGCGCGACTTCGTGAAGTCGGCCAGCAAGTCGGGCAAGTTCAATCTCACCCCTGAGCAGGCGGTCATCGGACCGTTCCTGTTCATCGTGCTCCACGAGACCGCGCACGCGGTGTTCGCGGAGCTGGCGGTCCCGGTGCTGGGGCGCGAGGAGGACGCGGCCGATCAGGTGGCGGCCTACGCCGCGACGCAG
>RPRB01000307.1 GCA_003818285.1 Myxococcaceae bacterium | reverse complement strand
CTCGAGTCTTGCTTCGTATGCGGCTTCGCTCGCGAGTACCTTCTCGAGAGTGGGGGCCACCGCCGGTGGCACGGTCTCGGGGAATCGCGGATGGGCGAACATGTCCTCCCCACGGACAGCGCGGAGGATCAGGTCCGTGAACCCGTCGATCCACCATGCCTCAATGGCTCGGCCGTGTGCTGCGGTCGCCTTTGCAGGAGAAGAGAGATAGCCCTGCCAACCTGGCGCAGTCGCAATCTCGCGCAACTCCTCTAGAGACCGCCCCGCTCGGCTGGGGAGCGTTTTGTAACTGGAACGAACCAGATCGGGTCGGACGGCGAGCATGCCCGATGTTTCGCCCACCCCTGCATGAACATCCAAGCCGAAGGAGGAGAGTTCTTCGGCCGAAAAATGCGTGGCGTTGATCCGCTCTCCCTTCGACTGAATCGCAGCATCGGCCCGGAACAGACCCGTCAGGTGCAGCATCGTCACCCCAAACGTTTCGCTGACGAAGTCGCACGCCTCGTTGATGGCGATGTTGTGCGTGGGTGCGCCGTGCCCGTTCATGACAAAAATCCATTTGAACCCGTTCTGAGCAATCTGCCCGCCGAGATCTGCCACGAGTGATCTCAATGTGGACTGTCGAATGGCGTAGGTGCCGGGATGGATCGGCTTGTCGCCTATCAAGTTGGCTCCGCCCTGTCCGTAGTTGATCGCTGGCAGCAACACGACGTTCCAATCGGGCAAAGCTCGGCTAACACGTCGCGACGCACCGTTCGCCTCGAACGTGACGCCAAGCGTGTCGCTCCCAACGGGCAGATGAGGGCCGTGTTCCTCGATCATTCCCACCGGCAGGATGAACAGTGTCCGCTGACGATCGAGGGCATCAATCTGTGGCCAGGTGAGTTCCTCGAGCTTGTAGATTCTCGAGCGAGGACGAGCGGAGCCGCCGCGCTGGGACGCACCCTGATCTTCCGCCAACGCGGCGGATCCGCTCATCACCCATACGCTCAGCACGATCCGCGCGTGATTCATGCGTCCCTCCTAGCCGCTTCTCCTCGGATACGTGCGCACCGTACGGCAGGATCTGGCGCTGGCGTAGGAGCCCGCTGCAGGCTCCCATCCCGTCGCCGCGAGAGCGACCGCTTGCGACGGAACGGCCGCTCAGCCCCGCACCGCGCCGCCCGGGCGCGGATCCGGGCAGTGCTGCCGGACAATCGCGAGAAGGTCGGCCGCCGGGAACGGCTTCGGCAGCAGCCCGGTGATGCCAGGATAGTTCACCTGCCGGGCCAGCTGGACGTAGGCCGAGATGACCACCACCCGCATATCCGGCGCGAGCTGTCGGTCGCGGAGCGCATCGAGGAACTGCAGTCCGTTCATCACCGGCATCATGATGTCGAGCAACGCAAGGCACGGCTCCACGCCGCTCTCGAGCAGCTCGAGCGCCTCCAGTCCATCGCTCGCCGAGGACACCTCGATCCAGGGGACTTGCTCCTCGAGCAAGTCCACGACCGCATCCCGGATGTCCGGATCATCCTCGACGACGAGCACCTGGGCGGCCACGGGAGGAAGAGCCTACGCCCTCCTCCGTCCACGCGGGCCTCACGTGGACAAACCGCTCGTTGCAGAAGTCGACCCAGGTGGACGCTGATTTGACCACCGCAGCCCACCGTCCGGCCGGACAATCCCGAACTTCGATTCTCATTCCCGGGCGCATCTTCTCCCTCGAGCCGGTCGCGCCGCCCCTCCTCCCGGCGCCCCGTCACGCCAGGCGAAGTGCACCACGTCCGCGCCGCTGCTTTTCGGCACCGGCTCTGCGCGGAACTCCCAGGCGCTCCACTCCTGGGGTCCGTACTTCTGCACTGCCCGCTCTGCCGCCCATGCCACAACCGACTCCGGAGTGTCCCCGAGCTCCATCGCGCCGCCTTCCCGACGCGCACGGCCCGGCATCCCGACGGGCTCCTGCTGGCACCCATTCGTGGGCCGCTGGGCGATAACGACCCACACGACCTCCCAGTTTCCGATGGCCTGGGGGCGAAGTGCGCAGTCCGGGAACCGCGGCAGTGCTTCGGCCGCAACAGGTGCGGCGCGATCGTCTCACCCCCTTGCGCGCATCCAGCTGGCCAAGTCGACGAGGTTCGGGGCGATGCGCCCGCCGGGGTGCTGGCCACCCGGTTGCACTGCTCGGCCACCAGTCACCCCGGAGGATTCGATGAGAACACTGATTCTGTTGTCCTGTGGCCTGGCGATGGCGACGGCCGGATGTGGAAGGGCGGACTGTACCGAGCTGGCCAAGACGTGGTGCGCCCGGGCGAAGGACTGCGGCGGGACTCCCACCGCAGACTGCGAGAACTTCGTCACCAACTCGTGCATCCAGATGACACCAGCCGCTTGCACCGAGCCGGCGGACACGAGCGAGTGCGTCTCTGCCGCGAGCAACGAGAGCTGTGATCTGGTGCTCGCTGGTCGGCCGCCGAGCTGCAACCTGCGATGCAAGTAGCCGAGACAGGCGCGTCACGGCTCAGCGTGGAGCTTCGTGCACCTGCCCGCGGCTTCGACGACAGCCCTCCCCTTCCGCCGCTCGAGGCCCGACGCGGCCCGGGACGTCCCACGCGAGTGGCGTCGGTGGACCACCACTGAGGCCTCGCGCCAGCTCCGTCATCTCTTCCATACCGCGAGGTGGCCTTGTCGGCGATCAACAAGGGAGGGGCCCAATGGCGTCAGTCCAGCCCCCCGTCAGCGGGACGGCAGACACTGCTCAGCGAGGCAGGCAGAGATGAGTGGCCGTCATCACGTCTGTACCCTGCGGGGGCTCGAAGATGGTCTGCGCAACGCAGCGTTCATTCTCTGCGCAGGAGGCGTCGTCCACACAGATGAGATGGCACTTCAAGTCGCCGGTCTCGGGGGTCTGGCACCCCCCAAGGGGGTGGGCCGCATGCGGCGGTGCTGAAGCACTGCTCCGCGGCATTCGCGCAAGGCTGCTGCGGGCCGCAGGCCGAAAGACTGGACGATGGCCCATGGGTGGCGTGACAAGCCACTGCCATGACCGCAGCGGCGCAGAGGGTGACTCGAAACTGCTTCCGGGGCGTCTGCAAGCGTCCTCCCTGTGATTGGGAATCAGGCCCTCAGCGCATCGACCAGTGCGACTCAGGGTTGAGGCCTGGTCCGAATCAGCCCATCAGCAGCGAGAAAGCTGTGAGCGCCGCGGCAGTGGTCAAAGACTGAAGGTGCACCTGCCGAGCCTGGCGCTGCACCTGCGCCCGCTCCGCTTCGTCAGTGATGGCCTCGGGACCCTCATCCATGTCGCGCTGACCGCGCGAGGCCAACTTCACTCAGGTCCTTCCCCAGGCCTGGAAAAAGCCGAGAGCGGCCGGCCAGAGGGGGAGGAAAAGGGCCAGTCTCCACGGCCGAGGAGCGCCTGTGACGACCAGCGCGATACCGAGGACCACGGCCACCGCAAGGGCCCCGGCGCCGAAAAGCAAACGGCTGCGCCGCTCGCGCGGACCGATGTTCGGCGTGCTCACGGCTCGAGCGTCCATTGCTCCCCTCAGGACGAGCAGCCGGCATCCTCTCACCAAACGCTCTTCTGCGCCGCAGGCCCTCCCCGCCGAGGGCGCCTTCTGCGCAGCCAGCGCCGCGACAACCTCCAGCCCGTGAGCCAGGGCCCGCCCGCGGTCGGTAGCCCGGCGCCTCGGGGTGCGAGGACTCTGGCGTTGGACGCGCGGGCTACTTTGCGGGGATGAGATCTTGGGCCGCGATGATCTGCCACCGTCCGTTGCGCTTGAGCCAGGTATCGGTCCAGATGAGAGTCTCGACGTAATCCTTGCCGTCCTTGGAGGTCCTCACCAGGCTTTCGCTGCCGTAGGCGATGGCGAGGTTGTCCCCGAAGAAGCGGATCGTCACCTCTCCGAGTTTGCAGTCGCGCGCGGAGGGCTTCTCCGCCGCAGTCGGCTTCGAATAGCGCTTGCCGGAAGGACTGGTGCCCTGGAAGTCGTCGGCGAGGAGCGTTTGCACGACGTCGTTGCCGTCACAGGCGGTTTCCGCCCAGCGGCGCGCCTGCGAAATCATCCAGACGGCCGTCTTGTCCTCGGCGGACGCCCAGCGGGAGGTTTGGGCAGAAGCGGCGGCGGCGGAAAGCAGCAGGAGTACGAAGAGTATGCGCATGGCCGGTGAGAGTACCAGCAGCGAAGCGCGTCCCAGCCCGAGCCTCGCACAGGGCGCCTTCCCAACGACCGGCACTTGCGAGGACGCTGCGCAGACCTTCGCCGAGCAGTCCCCCGCGAGCGCCGTCTCCCCCGCCGCCCCTCGTCGGGCGAGGCTGTCGGCGGCCAAAGCGAAGGGACATCAAGTCCTGCGGCGGACGCCACTCTCGCGCGCCACGTCGACGCGAGCGGCAACGCAGCGCGCGCGCTCGGCCTCCCCTTGCATGCGGCCAATCCGTGCGCTATACACTGAACCGTATGGTTCAGTATGCGAGGGCCCATCTCGATGCCTCTTTCTCCGCGCTCTCGGACGCCACCCGACGCGGCGTTCTTGAGCAGCTGGGGCATGCAGACGCTTCGATCACGGACCTCGCCGAGAAGTTCCACATGACGCTCACGGGCATGAAGAAGCACGTCGGCGTCTTGGAGCAGGCGGGGCTCGTCACCACGGAGAAGGTGGGGCGCGTGCGGACCTGCAAGCTCGGCCTGCGCCGACTGGAGGAAGAGACGGCATGGATCGAGAGGTACCGCCAGCTCTGGGCTTCACGCTTCGACGAGTTGGACAAGGTTGTCGAGGAACTGAAACGCAAGGAGAAGCTCGATGGACGCAAGAAGAGAGAGTGAGCCCAACCCCGTCAAGAACCACACGACGGCGGAACGGAAGTCCGAGCGTGAGCTGGTCGTCACGCGAACCTTCAACAGCCCGGCGCGCATCGTGTTCGAAGCGTGGACCAAGCCCGAGTTGCTCAAGCAGTGGTGGGCACCGAAGTCGTTTGGCGTGTCCCTCCTTTCCTGCGAGGCCGATG
>RPRB01000306.1 GCA_003818285.1 Myxococcaceae bacterium | reverse complement strand
TGATGAGAAGGTTGGGTCGCCGCGGCGGCTTCGCAGCCGCCCACTTGGGTGCCAGGCCAGCGATGACGCCGGCTCCAGTCGCTCCGAGTAGACCTGTGAAGCGGCGCCGGGAGATCGAGCCTTGCCAATCCAGGAGGTTCAAGAGGCCGCTCTCGAGCGGTGGCCTGACCCACGCTTCGAGGCCGAGGATCCCTGGACACCGGGGTCGGCGCGCCGGAACCCGTGCTCGAGGAGCCGTGCGACCAGTCCCCTCACGTGTGCGCGGCCCACGATGACCAGCGCCGGCTGGGCGGGGTGCGTCGCGACCATGCGCCGGATTCCGTCCGCGAGCAGAGCGTCACGCACGGTCAGGATCGCCAGGAGGGGCTGGATCGCCGACGCCCAGGGGCGCTCACGAAAGACGTAGGCGATGGGCAGCGCGTAGAGGTGCAGGCCCAGGAGCTTGACGGTCACGCGCAGCGGCCTGAGGGAGGCGATCGTCCCCCACCAGGGCAGGAGGAGCAGCGCAGGGAGAACCAGCCCCATGTACACCGCCAGGTAGGCTGCGCCCGCGTGCAGACCGAACGGAACTCGCCCGCTTCGCTCGAGCTCGACCGTGTTGCCCTCCGGTAGATCGAGCGCGACTTCGATGGTGCTACCGGCCAGGCGGCCGCCGCTGAAGAGCTGGAGCGCTCCGCGTGTCGTTCCGAGGAGCGCTCCCAGCAGCCGACCAGCGAAGACCTGGTCTCGCTGGAGCCGCTCCACTCCCCGGAGCGAGAAGTCCTGGACTGCCTGGCGGCAGATCCCGGCCGCTCGCCGCGTCTTCACGTGGGTCTCGCCGAGCAGGAACACCTCTCGGCCGTCGGGCGACCGCAACTCGACGACTGCGTGAAGCGGGAGCCGTGAGACTGCGCTCAGAACGTCGCGCGTCGCCGCGGAGACGCGAGCCATCACAAGTCCTCCTTCGAGCCGCCGGTCGGGGGGTTACCCTCGCCCGGAGCGTTCAGGGCAGCCTGAGCGATGGCGGCTCCCGATTCAACGCGGCCGGCGAGCCGGCGGGGAGCTGGCGCTGGCAGATGTCCGCTTGGCGCTGGTACGGCAGTCCTAGTTGCCAGTCGTTCGGCGGCGCAGGCCCGGCGACGGTGACAACGCGCCGCGACCACGGCATGAGGGTGACGGAATCCCAGGGAGGTGGCCGTGTCCGAGGTGGGGTCCGCGCTCGACGATCTGCTCCGGCTGCTCGACCTGGAGCCACTGGAGGTGAACCTCTTCCGGGGCCAGTCGCGTGACCTCGGTGGGAAGGCGGTCTTCGGCGGGCAGGTCATCGGCCAGGCGCTGGTCGCGGGGAGCCGCACCATCGAGGGGCGGCTGCCGCACTCGCTCCACGCCTACTTCCTGCGGCCCGGCGACATGACGCGCCCCATCGTCTACGAGGTGGACCGGGTTCGGGACGGGAAGAGCTTCTCCGCGCGCAGGGTCCAGGCCATCCAGGGCGGAGAGGCGCTCCTGAGCATGATCTGCTCCTTCCAGGTGCCCGAGCCGGGGTTCGAGCACCAGGCGCCGATGCCCGAGGTTCCTGCACCCGAATCGCTCCGTCCCCAGGAGGAGCTGGTCCGGGAGTGGCTCGCCGCGGTGCCGCAGGTTCCGGCGCGCATCCGCGAGGCGTTCGAGCGGCGCACTGCCGTGGAGTTCCGGCCGGTCGAGCCGCGCAATCCGCTGTTGCCCATCGTGGATCCGCCGCGACAGGCGTACTGGGTGCGGGCGAACGGGCGGCTCCCGGATGAGCCCCTGCTCCACGCCTGCGTCCTGGCCTACGCGTCGGACTTCAGCCTGCTCTCCACCGCGCTCCGGCCCCACGGCGTCTCCTGGCTCACCCCCGGGCTGGCGGTGGCCAGCATCGACCACACACTCTGGTTCCACCGGTCGTTCCGGGTGGACGACTGGCTCCTGTACTCGATGGACAGCCCCACCGCGCAGGGCGGGCGCGGGCTGTCGCGCGGTCAGTTCTTCGACCGGAGCGGACGGCTGGTGGTGAGCGTGGTCCAGGAGAACCTCATGCGGCGCCTGACACCACCGCCGCGGACTCCCGGCTCGTGAACGCCGTCCTCTGGAGCGTGGCGAGCGTCGTTCTGGTGAGCGGGGTGTCGCTCGTCGGCGTGCTGACCCTCGCCCTGGACGAGCGGCGGGTCCGGCGGCTCTCGACGGGCTTCATCGGCTTCGCGGTCGGGGCGCTCCTCGGGGACTCCTTCATCCACCTGTTGCCCGACGTCTTCACCCGGGCGGACGCCGCCCACTCGCCGCTGGCGCGTTCGCTGCTGGTGCTCGCCGGAATGCTCCTCTTCTTCGTGGTGGAGAAGCTGCTGCGGCACTCCCATGGTCCGCTGCACACCCAGTTCCACGGCGCGGCGGTCGCCCGGCCGGAGCTGGCGGCGATCAACGTCCTCGGCGACGCGGTCCACAACTTCATCGATGGCGCGCTGATCGCAGCGAGCTATCTCGCCTCACCGGAGCTGGGCATCGGCACCACCCTGGCGGTCATCCTCCACGAGATCCCTCAGGAGATTGCCGACTTCGGCATCCTGGTCCACTCCGGGCTCTCGGTCCGGAAGGCGGTGCTCCTCAACCTGGCCTCGGCGAGCGTGGCGCTGCTGGGGATGGTGGGGGTCCTTGCCGCTGGAACGATGGTGCATGACCGCGTGTCGGCGCTCCTGGTCCCGGTGACCGCCGGAGGCTTCGTCTACCTCGCGAGCGCCGACCTCATCCCCGAGCTGCAGCACGACCGGAGCCTTCGCGCCGTCCTCTCCCAGAGCGCGCTCATTGCCTCCGGGGTCGGAGTGATGGCGCTCCTCACCCTGCTCGAATGAATGCTCCCCGGGCGTGCCTGGCGAGCTGGCGATCCGGCCGCAGCGGTCGTTACAGGCAGCGGCCCATGCCGGACGAGATCTTCACCGCGCTCCTTCCCGGGTCCGGTCTCCGGCTCGTGGCGGCGCTCACCACCGAGGTCTCCCGGGAGGCCCGCCGCCTGCACCGGGCCGAGCCCGGCTCCGCGGCCCTGCTCTCGGAAGCCCTGACCGCCGTCTCGCTTCTCGGTGCCCTCCAGAAGGAGCGGAGCCGGGTCAGCCTGCAGCTGGAGTGCGACGGTCCGGTCCGGGGCGTCTTCGTGGACGCCGAGGGCGGCTCGCTCCGAGGGTACGTGAAGAAGCCGGGCCTGGCCGTGCTCGGAGCGGAGGGGGCGTTCCACTGGCGCCCGCTGCTCGGCAACAGCGGCTACCTCTCGGTGCTCCGCGATCTGGGGGAGGCCGAGTACTACCGGAGCAGTGTCGCGCTCGAGGCGTTCGAGCTCGGGCGGGACCTCGAGCGCTACTTCGCGGTCTCCGACCAGGTCGAGTCCGTCGTGCGGATCCGCACCGTCCCCTCGGGCGCGGAGGTGCTCGGGGTGGCGGGAGGGCTCCTGGTCCAGAAGCTTCCGGCCGGGGACGCCGCGGCTCTCGCCGACGCGGGCCGGGGGCTCACTGCCGAGGCAGTGGACCGCGCGCTGCTCGAGGCGAACGGCTCGGGTCCGGCCCTCCTCCGGGCGCTGTTCCCGGGGGCCGAGCTGGACGTGCTGGCCAAGCGCCCGCTGGACTTCCGCTGCGGCTGCTCGCGCGAACGGGTCCACCGGGCGCTCCTCGCCCTGGGCCGGACCGAGCTGGAGGACCTCCTCGCCACCGAAGGTCAGGCGGAAGCCACGTGCGAGTTCTGCACCACCCACTACGTCATCCCGGGAGACGAGCTGCGGACGCTGATCGCCGGCGCGTCGCCGGGCTAGGCTCGGGGGCGCCCATGGCTTCGAGATCGACCCGGCGCCGTCCGGACTCCCCCGAGCAGGTCCTCTCGCCCCAGAGCCAGCTTCCCCGTGGGCTCCTGGGACGGGACCGGAGCGGCCCGCGCCACCTGGTCCGGGAGATGAGCTGGGCCCAGTTCGACGGAGCGGTGCAGGCCATGGCCCGGGAGATCGCCGCGGCCTACACCTGTGACCTCGTGGTGGGGATCGCCCCCGGCGGCCTCTACGTCGGCTCGGCTCTGGCCAGCGCGCTGGGCAAGCCGTTCCACCCGGTGCGCATCCTGGGCCGGACGCGAGATCCGCTCACCGGACGGATGCCGAAGGTCATGGCGATGCCGCGGCAGGTGAAGGGAGCGCGCATCCTCCTCGTGGACGACGTCATCGCCTCGGGGATGACGCTCCGTCGCGCCATCGACGGCGCGCGCAAGGCCGGGGCGCGGCAGATCCGCACCGCCACGCTGCTCTCCAGGGACCAGGGCGCGTCCCCCGACTGGACGGTGCTGGTGATGGAGGGACCGCTGGTCTTCCCCTGGGATTACGGTCCGGTCACCGAGGACGGACGCTTCGACCTCGCGCCGGAGCCGGAGCCCGCTTCGCCGCGCGCCCGGTCGCGGGCGTGATCATCGGCACCGCCGGCCACGTCGACCACGGCAAGACCTCGCTGGTCAAGGCGCTGACCGGAATCGACACCGACCGGCTTCCGGAGGAGAAGCGGCGGGGCATCACCCTCGAGCTCGGGTTCGCGCATCTCGCATTGCCCGACGGGACGGTGGCCGGAGTGGTCGACGTCCCCGGCCACGAGCGGTTCGTGAAGGCGATGGCCGCCGGCGCGGGCGGGGTCGACCTGGCCATCCTCGTCGTCGCCGCGGACGAGGGCGTCATGCCCCAGACCCGCGAGCACCTCGACATCTGCCAGCTCCTCGGCGTCCGGGCCGGGGTGGTGGCGCTGACCAAGGCGGACCTCCTCCCCGGTCTCGGGGACGACTGGCGGGCGCTCCTCGACGCGGATCTCGCCACGCTGCTCGCGGGCAGCGTGCTGGAGAAGGCCGAGGTGGTGCCGGTCTCGGCGAGGACCGGCGAGGGGCTCGACACGCTCCGCGCCGCGCTGGGGCGGGCGGCGGCGGACGTGCAGCGCCGCCCAGGCGACGGTCCGCTCTTCCTGCCGGTGGACCGGGCGTTCACCATCAAGGGATTCGGCACGGTCGTGACCGGGACGCTCCTCTCCGGCACCGTCGAGCCCGAGGCCTCGGTGTCCCCCGTTTCTGGCCTGACAGGCCCGTTCCGGGTGCGAAGGGTGCAGACCCACGGACAGTCCATCCCCCGT
>RPRB01000305.1 GCA_003818285.1 Myxococcaceae bacterium | reverse complement strand
TGCACCTCTCCGGCGGGCCCGGCGGTCCGGACGTCGTCCACCACGCCGACGACCGTCTTCCACACCGGAGCCTCGGGACTCCCCTCGCAGCACGAGATGCGCTTCCCGCTGGGGTCCTGCCCCGGGAACGCGGACCGCGCGAGCGCGCGCGAGACGACCATGACCCGCTCGCCGCGCACGTCGGTCGCCTCGAGGAACCGGCCCTGCAGGAGGCGGAGCCCCATGGTGTGCAGGTAGCCGGGGGTGGCGACCCGAAGGAGCGAATTGATGCGGTTCTCGGGCGTGTTCGGCTTGCCCTCCGGAACGAGCCCGTTGCTCGACTGGGCCGTTCCGAGCGGCGCCGCGGTGACGACCGCTGCGGCCTCGACGCCCGGAATCGCCTCGAGGAGGCCGGCGAGGCGGGCGAAGGTGGAGCGGAGCACCTCCGGTCCGTCGTACTTTCCCGGAGGCAACGACAGGCGCGCCGCCACGAGACCGTGAGGGCGGAAGCCCGGCTCGACCCGCTGGAGGTAGAGCGCGGTCCGGACCAGGAGCCCCGCTCCGACGAGCAGCGCGCAGGCCAGGGCGACCTCCACCACGACCAGAGAGCCTCGGAGAGTGTCCCGGCCGCCCCCCGTCTGCGCCGCCGCCGCGCGCTGGAGGGCTTCGTGGAGGTCGAGCCTGGCCGCGCGCATCGCGGGGACCAGGCCGAAGAGCAGGCTGCTTCCGAGCGTCACCAGGACCGTGAAGGCGAGGACCGCCCCGTCCAGGGTCGCCTGGTCGAGCCGCGGGACGTCGGGAGGCGCGGTGACGCGCAGCGCATGCACCAGCCCTGCCGCCAGGAGGAGCCCGAGCGCGCCGCCGGCGAGCGCCAGAACCAGACTCTCGGTGAGCAGCTGGCGGACGATGCGCGGCCGTCCGGCGCCGAGCGCCGCACGCACCGCCAGCTCCCGGGTGCGGGCCGCACCGCGCGCGAGGAGGAGGTTCCCGACGTTCAGGCAGGCGATGACCAGCACCCCCAAGACCGCGCCCAGAAGCACCCAGAGCTGGCGCGCCGAGCCGCCCACCAGGTACTTGCCCGCCGGCGTCACCCGGACGCTCCAGGTCGCGTTTTCCCTCGGCTGCTCCTGCACCAGGTCCGCGGAGATGCGCTCCATCTCGCGCGTGGCACTGGCGATGGTCGTCCCGGGCCGGAGGGTCCCGAAGGCCTGCATGTAGTGCTCGTCGTGGTTCGCGCGCTGCTCGGGCGTGAGCGCGAGGGGCACCCAGAGCTGTGCCCCGCCCATGAGCGGGTCGAAGCCGGACGGCATGACTCCCACGACGGTGAAGGTCTCGGACCCGAGCCGGAGCGGTCGCCCGAGCACCCCGGGATCCGCGCCGAACCTCCGCCGCCAGAGCCCCTCCCCGAGGACCACCACGTGCTCGCGGCCCGGGGTCTCCTCTTCGGCCGAGAACGCCCGACCCAGGCGCGGGGCGATGCGGAAGATCCGGAAGAAGTCGGCCGAGACGCGCTCGGCACCGACGCGCTCCGGCGCCGCTCCGGCCTCGCTCAGGTTGAAGCTCGTGACACCTACCGCGGCGAGGTGCTCGAGCTGCGTCGATCGCGCCTTCCACTCCGTGAACGCGCCGCCGGACACGCTGGCCGGCTCCCCGTGGAAGAGCGCCTCCACGGCCACCGTCCGGTGCGGGTCGACCCCGGGCAACGGCTTGAGGACCACCGCCCACACCAGGCTGAAGATGGCGCTGGTCGCCCCGATGCCGAGCGCCAGCGTGCCGGTCGCGGCGGCGGTGAACCCGGGTGCGCGTCGGAGCTGCCGGCCGGCGTAGCCGAGGTCCCGTCGCAGCGCGGAGAGGACGCCGCCTCCACGCTCGTGCGGCCGTCGGTCGTTCACCTGCTCCGAGCCCATACTTCGCGCCTCCGGAGAGCACCCGGTGCAAGGCACACGCCCGGCTCAGCCCCGCGCACACCGTGTGGAACGCCCACGGCTGGCCGCCCGGCCGTTCCGGATCCGGGACCGAGCGCGCGCGGCTGGGACGCCAGAGGGCGGGGGTCGCTCAGAGGGACCGGAGCGCCACACCGGGGTCCACGCGCGCCGCCCGGAGCGCGGGAAGGAGCGCGCTCACCAACGCCACGGCGCCGAGCACCACCACCACGCCTCCGAGAACGAGCGGATCCGAGCTCCCCACGCCGAACAGGAGGCCCCGGAACAGGGTGGCGAGGGCGACCGCTCCGGCGATCCCCGCCGCGGCGCCGGCGAGGACGGGGCCGCCGCTCCCACGGAGCACGAGGCGCACGATGTCGCCCGGCCTGGCGCCCACGGCCATCCGGACGCCGAACTCGCGGGTGCGCTGGACGACGCCGAACGACACCACGCCGAAGATGCCCACGCAGGCCAGCACCAGCGCCACCGCGGCGAAGACGCCGAGCAGGAAGGGCGGGTAGCGCCGGAGGAACATGGTCGGCGCCTGCTGGAGCACGTCGTCCAGCTTCCGGGCGGGACCGACGACCAGGCCGGGAGCCGCCCCGCGCACCGCCCGGCGGAGCTCCTCACCGACGCTCGGCCGCGCCGACCGGACGAGCAGGGTCCACCGCGGCGAGACCACCTGCGTGTCCGGATAGTAGAGGATGGGAGGACGCGCTTCGTCGAGGCCGCCCAGGGTCTGGTCCGCCACCACGCCGATGACGGTCAGCGGTGAGTCGGAGGACACGAGGCGGATCGTCTTCCCGATCGCATCCTCTCCGGGAAAGTACCGTTGCTGCAGGGCGCGGTTCACGATGACCACCGGCGCCGAGCCGCGCGTGTCCTGCGCTCCGAAGTCCCGGCCGCCGAGAAGGGCGATGCCGAGCGCGCGGAAGTAGCCCGGGCTCACCTCCCGGTAAAAGGCCTCGGGCTCGGGCCCGGTGGGCCGGGGGCGGTCGGGCCGGACGAAGCTGTGCGAGCCGGCGTTGCCGGTGCCCGGCATCCAGTTCACCCGGGCCGCACCGGACAGGCCGGGGAGGGACTCGACCGCGTCCTGCACCTTCGCCTTCAGGAGGACGACTCGCTCCGGTGGCTGGGCTCCTTGCTCGGCGACGGACAGCTCGATCGCGAGGGCGCCCTCGGGGCGGAAGCCGGGATCGGTCGAGAGCACCCGGAGGAGGCTCTTCCCCATCAGTCCGGCCGAGCCGAGCAGCATCACCGCGAGGGCGATCTCCACCGCCACCAGGACGTGACGCACGCGGTGACGGAGCGGACCCGTCCCGGCGGGCGCGGCGTCCTTCAGCGCGCCCTGGATCTCCGGCCGGCTGGCCCGGAGCGCGGGGAGCAGCCCGAAGAGGAGCGTGGTGAGGACCACGACCGCGGCGCCGTAGGCGAGCACGCGGCCGTCCACCTCGAGGTGTTCCAGGAACGGCATCCCGGCGCGGTCGCGGGCGGGGATCCCCGCGAGCAGGAGCGGCAGGCTCAGCCTGGCGGCCAGCAGCCCGAGCGCGCCTCCGGCGGCGGCGAGCAGCGCGCTCTCGGTGAGGAGTTGCCGGAGCAGACGACCGCGCCCGGCGCCGAGCGCCACCCGGACGGAGAGCTCCTTCTGCCGCCCCGCCGCCCGCGCCAGGAGGAGATTGGCCACGTTCACGCACGCCACCAGCAAGACGAGATTCACGCAGACGAAGAGCAGGACCAGCACGGGCTCGACTCGGCCGACCAGCTCGTTGCGGAGCGGGGTCACGTCGCTCAGGACGCCCCCGAGCGCGTCGGGGAAGCGCTCCCGGACGCCGTCCTCGAACATTGCCAGCCCTCGCCTGGCCTCGGTGACCGTGACACCGTCGCGAAGACGGGCGATGGGCCGGACCCAGTTGAGGTTGCGGCGGGTGGCGCGGTCCCCCTGCGGCTGCATGGCGAGCACCACCCGTGCCTCCCCGCCGGGCGCGAAGGGAAATCCCGGGGGGAGCACGCCGACCACGGTGGTGGGCTCGCCGCCGAGACTCAACGTGGTCCCGAGGACCTGCGGGTCCGACCCGAGACGCGTCCTCCAGAACGCCTCGGTGAGCACGACGGCGCGCGGCCCTCCGGCCTCGTCCTCGCCCGGGAGGAAGCCGCGCCCGAGCGCGGGGCGGACGCCGAGGACATCGAAGAAGCTGGCGGTGACGTGGAGCGCCGGCAGTTCCTCCGGATCGGCCCGGCCGGTCCATGCCACGGGCGCCACCCAGTACCCGGCCACCGAGGCGAAGAGGTCGGACGCCTGGAGCTCGCGCACCGTCTGCCAGGCGAACGGGAAGCGTCGCCGCTCGGCGTTGTCCTGCACCTGCCAGAGGTGCACCAGCCGCTCGGGTTCGGCGTAGGGGACGCTGCGCACGAGGGCCGCGTCCACCACGGTGAAGACGGCGGCGTTCAGACCGATGCCCAGCGCGAGGGTGAGGATGGCCACCGCGGCGAAGGCAGGGCGGTGCCCGAGGCTGCGCCACGCATACCGGAGGTCCTGGAGAAGGGCGCTCATCGCTCAGCGGCCGCGAGGCCGGCCGTCATGGGGACCGAGGACACGGAGGGGAGCGTCGTTCCACCAGCGCTCGGGCGAGAGGTCGGTCCGGCGACTCGGGTTCACCGGGTAGACGATGCGGTTCTCCATCTTGTCTGCCTCGCCGCCGACGAGGAGCAGCGCCTCGGTGTCTCCGTCGTTGAGAAAGGTGTGGCAGATGCCGGTGCCGGAGGGGAACGCGGCGAGGTCACCCGCCTTCATCCGGTGGAGCTCGCCGTCGATCCAGGCGTCGACCTCGCCGGAGATGACGTAGACGAACTCCTCCTCGCTCGACTCGGCGTGGGGCCAGGAGGTGCGCGTCCCGGGGAGGAGGCGCATCTGGTGAATCCCGATCTGTCGCAGGCCGGCAGTCCGGCCGATGGCCCGGGAGGGAGCCATGAACTCGTCGCTGTTCGGGTAGCGGTGCCGGGTCTCGGGGACCTCGGCGGCGGAGACGATGAAGGGGGGTCGGCTCGGCATGGTCGGGACAGCTTGCACTGCCCGAGCCACCCCGTGGGCCTCGGAAGTCCCCGGACCGACCGGCAGTCGGGGCCCGGACCGGTCGGGGGATGCCCGCCTGCGGGCGACGGCATCCCACGACCGGCCGCGGGTGACGGGCTGGCCCGTGATCTCGGAGGGCGCCTCTCCATGACGACGGACGGCCGCGA
>RPRB01000304.1 GCA_003818285.1 Myxococcaceae bacterium | reverse complement strand
TACTCCGAGGGCGAGGCGCTGCGTGACCTCCTCGCGGCGGCCGGGCTGTCCGTCGCGTTCATCCCCTTCGACGGCCCTCACACCATCCACCCCGATGCGCTGGACCGGGTGGCCCGTCTTCTCGGTGGTCTCCGTCTCATTAAAACAACCACACCCCCCGCCATCACACGCTTCACCGGGACCGATCGCTATCTCACCAACCCCGCCCTGCAGGCGGCGGTGAACTGCGCGCTGGCGCTGGAGCGGCCGCTGCTGGTCAAGGGCGAGCCCGGCACGGGCAAGACGCTGCTGGCGGAGGCGATCGCCGGAGCGCTGTCGCTTCCGCTCCTGACCTGGCACGTGAAGAGCACCACCCGCGCGCAGGACGGCCTCTACGTCTACGACACCGTCCAGCGGCTTCACGACAGCCGCTTCGGCGGGGGCGACGTGAAGGACGTGGGGCACTACATCCGCTGGGGACCGCTCGGTCAGGCGTTCCGCTCGAAGGGCCGGGTGGTGCTGCTCATCGACGAGGTGGACAAGGCGGACCTCGAGTTCCCGAACGACCTGCTCCACGAGCTGGACCGGATGCGATTCCGGGTGATGGAGACCGAGGAGGAGATCGTCGCCGCCGAGCGGCCGGTGGTGGTCATCACCAGCAACAACGAGAAGGAGCTGCCGGACGCCTTCCTGCGCCGGTGCGTGTTCCACTTCATCGACTTTCCCGACCACGAGCTGATGAAGCGCATCGTGCGGGTCCACCACCCCGCGCTCGACGACGCGCTGGTGGACCAGGCGCTGGAGGTCTTCTACCAGCTGCGCTCGCTCACGCGTCTCCGCAAGCGCCCGAGCACCAGCGAGCTGATCGACTGGCTGGCGGTGCTCCAGGCGGCGGGCATCCAGAACGTGAAGCTCGAGGCCCAGCTCCCCTTCGTGGGCGCGCTGCTGAAGAAGGAGCAGGACCTGGAGGCCTTCGCCGAGGCGGCGGGCGCGCGCCGGGCGCGGGGGTGAGATGTTCGTCGGATTCCTCTACGAGCTGAGGCGGCGAAAGGTCCCGGTGGGGACGCAGGAGGCGCTGGCGCTCGCCCGGGCGCTCGAGGCCGGGCTCCACGACAGCTCGCTGGAGGGCTTCTACGACGTGGCACGGTCGCTGTGCGTGCACACCGAGGCCCACCTCGACGCGTTCGACCAGGCGTTCCTCACCCACTTCAAGGGCATCGAGGAGAAGGGACAGGCGCTGGCCGAGGAGCTGCTCCAGTGGCTGCGGGACGCGGCCGCGAAGCCGCCCCGGGAGCGGACGGCGGAGGAGTCGGCGGCGCTGGATGCGCTCGACGCCGCGGCGCTGCAGGCGCTCTTCGAGCAGCGCATGCGGGAGCAACGCGAGCGCCACGACGGCGGGAACCGGTGGATTGGCACCCGGGGGACCTCGCCGTTTGGGCACGCAGGGCTGGCCGGCGCGCCGGAGGGTTATCGCATCGAGGGCGAGGGCGGCGGACGGAGCGCGCTGAAGACCGCGGACGCGCGGCTCTACCGCGGCTACCGCGACGACCAGGTGCTGGACACCCGGGCGATGGGGATGGCGCTCCGCAAGCTGCGGGCCTTCACCCGCGAGGGGGTGCCGGACGAGCTGGACCTCGACGGGACCATCGACGCCACCGCGCGGAACGCAGGCGAGCTGGAGGTGGTGCTCCGTCCGCCGCGCCGGCCTGACACCCGGGTGCTGCTCCTGCTCGACGTGGGCGGCTCGATGACTCCCCACGCGCACCTGGTGGACCGGCTGTTCAGCGCGGCGAAGCAGGCCACCCACTTCAAGGAGCTGCGGACCCACTACTTCCACAACTGCGTCTACGGCCGTGTGTACCGGACGGAGCGCTTCTCGGACCCCATCCCGCTGCCGAGCCTGCTGGCGGACTGCGGGCCGCACTGGAAGCTGGTGATGGTGGGCGACGCGCTGATGGCGCCCTACGAGCTGATGCTCCGCTCGAGCGGCACGGACCTCTTCGACCCCGACGGGCCGGAAGGCATCGTCTGGCTGATGCAGCTGGCGGAGCACTTCCACCGCCACGCCTGGCTGAACCCGGAACCCCAGAGCGCCTGGTGGGCCCAGACGGTCCGGACCATCCGGAAGGTGTTCCCGATGTATCCGTTGACGCTCGCGGGGCTGGGCGAGGCGGTCACGCACCTGGCCCGCCGGGGCGCCGCGCGGGCCTGACCGGGCCGGGCTTCGGGGCCGCTTCCTGGACCCGATCGGTCGAGGTGGATGCCGGGAACGAGCGGCCGGTGCCGCTGGACCGGCACCGAGTCGCGCAGTAAGGCTGCGCGTCATGCCCCACGCCGCGGCGGTGGCTCCTCCGAGGGTTCTGAACATCGCCGACCTGCGGCGGGCCGCGTTCCGGCGTCTCCCCCGCGCGGTGTTCGACTACGTGGACGGGGGCGCGGAGGCGGAGAACACGCTCCGCTCGAACGTCTCGGTGTTCGACGAGGTCCTGTTCCGCCCCCGGGGCGCGGTGGCTTCGCCACGCGCGAGCCTGGACACCGTGGTGCTGGGACAGCGGTTCTCGCTCCCCTTCCTCCTCGCGCCGGTGGGGAGCACGCGCCTGGTGTGGCCGAGGGGCGAGGTGGAGGCGGCGGGAGCGGCCGCTGCCGCGGGGACGGGCTACATCCTCTCCACGCTCGCCGGCACCTCGCTGGAGGAGGTCAAGGCGGGGAGCGACGGCGTCTGCTGGTACCAGGTCTACCTGGTGGGTGGGCGCGAGGTGGCGAGCGCGGCCATCGAGCGGGCCCGCAGGGCGGGCTACAGCGCGCTGGTGCTCACGGTGGACACCGCCATCTCCGGTCTCCGGGAGCGCGACTACCGGAACGGCATCGCGCAGCTCGTGGCGGCCAACCCGTTCCGGAAGCTGCCCTATGTCTGGCAGATCCTCTCCCGCCCGGGATGGCTCCTGAGCTATCTCGGCGACGGCGGGCTGATGCGGTTCCCGAACGTGGTGCTCCCCGACGGGCCGATGGGCTACGCGGCGGTGGCGGCCGCGCTCGAGCAGTCGGTGGTCTCCTGGGCCGATCTGAAGTGGATCCGCGAGCTGTGGAAGGGGCCCCTCGTCATCAAGGGAATCCTCACCGCGGAGGACGCCGAGCGCGCGGTCGACGAGGGCGCGGCGGCGGTGGTCGTGTCCAATCACGGGGGGCGGCAGCTGGATGGGGTGTTCCCCACGCTGCGCGCTCTTCCCGAGGTCGCGGCAGCGGTGCGCGGGCGCACCGAGGTGCTGATGGACGGTGGCATCCGGCGCGGAAGCGACATCGTGAAGGCGCTCCTGCTCGGCGCCCGTGCGGTGCTGATCGGGCGGGCGTACGTCTACGGGCTGGCGGCTGCGGGCGGCGCGGGCGTGAGCCGGGCGATCGAGATCCTCACCGCCGACCTGAACCGGACCCTGCGGCTCCTCGGCTGCCCATCGCTCGCCGAGCTGCAGCCGTCGATGATCGAGCTCCCCGAGGGATTCGCGCGCGGACGTCCCGCCCCGTCCCGCGCGGCGCCGGCCGGCGAGCTCGTGGAGGAGGCGGCTGACGTCCACTGAAGCGAGCCGCTACGGCGAACGGACAAGCCGGTAGACGGCGTCGGCGTGGTCGTCGGAGATGAACATCGCACCGTCGGGATCGACGGCCACGTCAACCGGTCGGCCCCAGTACTGCTGGTCGGTGCCGATCCATCCGGTGACCAGATCCAGGGGAGCGGCGGGCCGCTGGTCGCCCCGGGTGAAGGGGACGAGGATCACCTTCGCGCCGGTGGGCGTCCGGCGATTCCAGGAGCCGTGGAGCGCGAGCGCGGCGGACCACTTCCACGGCGAGGGGAAGGCGGTGTTCTGCAAGAAGAGCAAGCCGAGCGGCGCGGAGTGGGCCTGGATTCCCAGCACCGTCCGGTCCATCCGGGCGCAGTCGGCGGCCGTGCCGTTGCGGTTGGTGTCGTAGTCACGGTCGAGCGGCATGTCGAACAGACCGCCCGGCCCGTCGGGGTTCGGGTTGCAGAAGGGCCAGCCGTGGTTTCCGCTGTCGCGCAGCGGAGTGAACGAGTCCGGCGGATGATTGTCGACGTACAGCGGAATCACCCGGCCGTACCAGCCGGTGCCGTCCTGGAACGGGTACGGGATCTCGTCGCGGGCGTTGACCGTGACCCACAGCACGTCGGTTCCGGGGAAGAAGTCCAGCCCCTCGGCGTTGCGGAGCCCGCGTGCGTACAGGCGATGGTTACCTCCGGTCGCGTCGTAGACGTGGATCGCGGCCCGCATCGGATCCGCCTGCACGTCCGACGTGCACACGTTGCAGGTGGAGGCGATGGAGACGAAGAGCCGATGCTGACTGTCCAGCGCGATGTTCTTCAGCGCGTGCGCGTAGGCTCCGTGCAGCTCGGGCGTGCTCCGGTCCGGTAGCCCGGAGACCACCACCTCGGACGGAGGCGCGGTGCCGGAACCCGTCCAGGCGTAGCGTCGCACCCCGTTCGATTCGGCGACGTAGAGCCACTGCGTCGAACCGATGCGATGGAAGAACAGGTCGTGCGGATTCTTCAGCCCGGTGACCCATGGAGTCACCTGCGGGTCCGCGCCCCCGGCGCCCGGTCGCACGAGGTAGATCGTTCCGGGATGGGGATAGGAGACGAGCAGCGCTCCTTCCGGGGTGACCGCCATGAACCGCGCGCCCGGGATGCGCGCGTGGACGGAGATGGAGAAGCCCCGCGGGACACGCAGCGTCCGGGGCACGTCGAAGGGAGGGCCGCGCATGGAGGCGGGGACGCTCACCGGCACGTCGACGCTCGCCGGAGGAATCGCTCCGATGGATCCTCCGCCGTCGGGGGCCCCGGCATCCGGCACTCCCCCGTCCTCCACGCCCCCATCGATCGCGCCGGCATCCGGAGCACCGCCATCCTGCCCGCCGTCGTCGGCTCCGCCGTCCGGCGCTCCACCGGCGTCCGCGCCCCCATCGGTCAGGCCACCGTCCGGAACACCACCGTCGGTCGCCCCACCGTCGGTCGCCCCACCGTCGTTCACGCGGGTGGACCCGCCTCGATCGGGGCCGTTCCCCGAGGGGCCGTTACATCCGCCTGCCAGCCCGAGCGCGACGAGGATCACCAGGCGCAACCGCATGGCACGAAGCCTGCGCCCGTGACCGGGG
>RPRB01000303.1 GCA_003818285.1 Myxococcaceae bacterium | reverse complement strand
TGACCAAGGCGGCGAAGGGCCCGGTCCGTCGCATGGGCCTCGAGCACGTGATGAGCGTCTACGTGATCTGGAAGTTCGCCGAGAACATCCACGGGGCGAAGAAGTTCCTCGTCGACTACATCGGGAACTTCAACCAGGCCTTCGCGAAGAGCGAGTTCTACAACTTCCCCTGCTTCCAGAAGCAGGTGCCGGATCTCAAGCAGCTGGTCTCCAAGGACGCCAAGGGGCAGCCGCCCGACAAGTACGCGGTCCTCTCCGACTCGTTCGACTGGGCGACCAACGTCGGCTTCCCCGGCTACTCCTCGGCGGCCATCGACGACGGGTACAGCACCTGGTTGCTGAACACCATGTTCGCCAAGGCCGCCACCGGCACGCTCTCGCCCGAGGCGGCGGTCAAGGAGGCCGAGGAGGGTTACAGGAAGATCTGGGAGAAGTGGGCCGAGCGGAAGCTCATCTAGCCCCGAACCCTTCCCGCTGACCGATGGCCACCGTCGAGACCAGGGCGCTGCGCAAGGAGTTCACCGGCCACACCGCGGTGGACGGCGTCGACCTCACGATCAACGAGGGCGAGTTCCTGGTCCTCCTCGGGCCGTCGGGATGCGGCAAGACCACGCTGCTCAGGATGATCGCCGGGCTGGAGTCCCAGACCTCCGGCGACATCCTGATCGGCGGGCGGGTGGTCAACGATCTGCCCCCGCGCGCCCGGAAGATCGCCATGGTCTTCCAGAGCTACGCGCTCTACCCGCACCTCTCGGTGGCGAAGAACATCGCCTTCCCATTGAAAGCACAGGGAGCGCCGCGGGAGAGCATCGCCGGCGAGGTCGACCGCGCGGCGAAGATGTTCGGCATCGAGCGGCTGCTCCACCGCAAGCCGCGCCAGCTCTCCGGCGGTGAGCGGCAGCGGGTGGCCCTCGCCCGGGCGATGGTGCGCCACCCGGACGTCTTCCTCCTCGACGAGCCGCTCTCCAACCTGGACGCCAAGCTCCGGAACCTCGCCCGCGACGAGCTGAAGCAGTTCCAGCGCCGGCTGGGCACCACCACCCTCTACGTCACCCACGACCAGGTGGAGGCGATGGGCCTGGGCGACCGGATCGCGGTGATGAGCGGAGGCACGGTGCGCCAGCTCGGGCGGCCCCAGGAGGTGTACGACGAGCCGGCGGACACCTTCGTCGCTGGCTTCCTCGGAAGCCCGCCGATGAACCTCGTTCCCGTGGACGGGGTGCTGGTGGGGTTCCGGCCCGAGCAGCTCTTGGCGCCGGGGGCCCCGGCGAGCGAGGGGGTGGGTCCCGCCGTGCCCATGCGCTTCGCCGTCGAGCGGGTGGAGAACCTCGGGGCGGGCCGTCTCCTCTACGGCACGCTGCCGGATCACGCGCCGGACCAGAAGATCATCGTCAGCCTCGCCTACACCGTGCACTCCAGCATCGAGGCCGGGCGCACCTACGACTTCCGGATGCACGAGTCGAACCTCAAGTTCTTCGACCCGGGCACCGGGCGACGGGTGCCGGCGCGGCCCTTGCCGGCGCGGAGGTCGGCGTGACCGCTCCGGCGCTGGCCCGCCCTGGTTTCGTCGAGCGCGCGGCTGGAGTGAGCGACAGCGCGCGCTGGCTCGGGCGGTTGATGCTCGCCCCGGCGGTACTCTACATCGCGCTCGTGGTGGCCGTGCCGTTCCTGATGGCCATCGGCTACAGCTTCTCCAACGTCACCATCGGCACCTCGACCCCTCGCTTCGTCGGTCTGGAGAACTTCCGGAACGCCCTCCAGGATCCGGCGTTCCTCAAGGCCCTGGGGAACACCGCCATCTTCTCCCTGGTGTCGCAGACGCTGGTCATCGTCCTGGCGAGCATCCTGGCCATCGCGCTGCAGCGGAGGTTCCGGGGGAAGTGGCTGGTCCGGCTGCTGATCCTGCTCCCCTGGGTCGCGCCCATCTCGCTGGGGAGCATCGGCTGGCTGTGGATCTTCGACCCGGTCTACAGCGTGATCAACTGGACCCTGCGCCACGTGGGCATCCTCGGTCCGGACAGCTGGCCGATCTGGCTCGGCCAGCCGAATCTCGCCATGGCGTCGATCATCGGGGTGCACGTGTGGCGGACGATGCCCCTGGCCACGATCATCTCCCTGGGCGGCCTGTCATCGATTCCCCAGGACATCCACGATGCGGCGGAGGTCGACGGGGCGGGGTTCTTCCGGCACCTCTTCGTCATCACCCTGCCGCTGGTTCTACCCATCCTCCTGGTGGCGGTGCTGTTCGGCCTGGTGTTCAGCGTCACCGACATGATCGTGGTCTACGTGCTCACCCGGGGCGGGCCGTTCGACAGCACCCAGGTGCTGGCCAGCCTCGCCTTCTTCAAGAGCATCGACGGAGGAGATCTCTCGGGTGGCGCCGCGGTGGCGCTGTTCCTCCTCCCGGTGCTCGCGGTGTGCGCGGTGCTGCTGCTCCGCCTCGCCCGGCGGGCGGAGGTGGTGTGATGGCGGATCCGAAGAAGATCGCCGGAGGGGTGGTGAACTTCGGGGTGATCGCGGCGTTCACCGGGTTTGCCGCGTTCCCGTTCGCCTGGATGGTCATCACCATGTTCAAGCAGACCAAGGATCTGCTCGACCCGGCGCACAACCCGTTCGTCTACAACGCCCCGCCCACCCTCGAGCACCTGCGCGTCCTGTTCCAGGACACCCTTTTCTTACATTGGGTGGGGAACACGCTCTTCGTCGGGGTGCTGGTGGTGCTGATCACGCTCGTGCTCGCCGTGCCCGCGGGCTACAGCCTCGCCCGGCTCACCGGCCCGGCCGGGGAGAAGCTGGGGATCGGCATCTTCCTGACCTACCTCGTCCCGCCCACCATCCTCTTCATCCCGCTGTCGCGGCTGGTGGCCTTGCTCGGACTGCAAGATAGGCTCTGGGCGCTGGTGCTGGTGTACCCGAGCTTCACCGTGCCCTTCTGCACCTGGTTGCTGATGGGGTTCTTCAAGGTCATCCCCAAGGACGTGGAGGAGGCGGCGATGATCGACGGGCACTCGCGCCTTGGCGCGTTCGTGCGGGTCATCCTCCCCATGTCGGTGGCCGGCCTGCTCACCACCATCATCTTCAGCTTCACGCTGGTGATGCAGGAGTTCGTCTACGGCCTGACCTTCATCACCAGCAGCAAGAACCTGACCCTCAGCGTGGGCGTGCCGACCTTCCTCGTCCGCGGGGACGTGTACTTCTGGGGTTCGCTGATGGGCGCGTGCTTCCTGTCCTCGGTGCCGATCGCCATTCTCTACAACCTGTTCGTGGACCGGTTCATCGCCGGGTTCACGGTGGGGGCGGTCAAGGGCTGAGGGGCGTTCGTTCAGCCCCAGAGGTCCCAGCGTCCGAACCCGAGCACCGCCACCGCGATGCCGGCGTTGGCGAGCGCGTGGGCGACGATCGCGTCCGCGAGGCGCCCGCGATGGAGCCGGGCGACGGCGAACAGGAGCCCGGCGAGCGTACCGAGGATCCAGTGCGAGTGGAGCGCGCCGAACCCGACCGAGGAGAGCAGGACGGCCCACCAGGTCCAGGCGCGCGGCGGAACGCGCTCGAACTCCGGGGAGACCAGCCATCTCAGGAGGAATCCGCGGAAGGCCAGCTCCTCGACCACCGGGACGAGCAGGCACGAGCCGACGACCCGCACGGCGATCCAGGCCCAACGCTCCGCCGTGCCCAGACCCTGGAGCGCGGCGAGGAAGCGTCCTCCGGCGGCCGCGTCGACCGGGACGAAGCCGATCCATGCGGCGCAGGTGATCGCCGCGGCGAGCACCGGGAACCACGACACGGTCATCGAGGGTGAGGGCAGGTCACGCCGCACGAGCAGGAGCACCGCGGCCGCCGCGAGCACCCGGGCCACGTACCATCGGTCCAGTCCGTCCTCGTTCCAGATGCTCGTCACCAGCGCCGCGACGAGCCCTGCGAGCAGCGGGGCGACGTAGGCAGCCGCCGCGGCGGGGAGGGCGCCGAGGTCGGCGTGGTCGTCGCCGCCCGTGCGGCGGAACCAGGGGATCCTCTCCGCCATCGCGATGGTCCCGAGCGCGATCCCGATGAACAGGATCCAGCCGAGCTTCGAGTGCAGGCCGCCGGCGGCGAGCTCCTCGTGTCCGGAGCCTCCCACCCAGAGCAGCGTCGCGAGGCGGACCACGTTTGCCCCGAAGGCGAGGGCCATTCCGAGCGGGATCAGGAGGAGGGCGCGCCGGACGAGGAGCCGCTCCCGCGCGAGCGCGATCCACGTGGCCTGGAGCAGGACCACCAGGCCCAGCCCGTCCGCGCCGGAGCAGATCGGCGTCACGACGACAGCGAACTCGCCCGCCTCGATGACATCGGGCTCGGGTCCGACCGTCACGTCCGTCGACACCAGCCGCAGCAGCACCGCGGCGCCTCGCAGGGTGGTCTCCGAGAGGATCCCCCAGAGCTCCTCGGCTCCAGCAGCGGCTCGCCAGGCGAGGGCGCCGACCGCCACCGCGAGGAGTGGATACGCCCAGCTGTGGAGGAGGACCCCGCCGAACCAGGACGGTGGAGCGGCGATCCAGAGCGCGATGAACCCGGTGACCGTGGCGGAGGCGAGCACGAGCGCGACCGCGGGTGTCGAAGGCGATGCCGCTCCTGGACGGAACACCCCGTACGCCAGGAGGGCGGTGACCGCGAACGCGACCGGCTGAAGCGCCGCGGCGGGCCAGGGTCTCCACGGCGGCAGGGGTCCGAGCTCAGGCCGGGCGGATGCGCCTCGTCTCAGCATCCACCCCGCCGCGACCGAGCCGAGGATCACCGGGACGGCGAGCCGGACGGCCTGGACGAACCGGATCGCGGGCCCGGAGGTCGGAAAGTCGACCAGGAACGAGAGGATCAGGTACTCGACGAGGAGCAGCGCGGCGGGGATCGTCCACCGCAGCAGAGCTGCACGTGCGTGATGCCGTGCCTCCGGCGCCCGCCGGCCAGGAAGGGGCTCGGTGTGCGTCGGCGGAGCGAGCCGACGAGGCCGGCGCTGGGCGGGGACCGCGCTCAGTTCCGACGGCGCCGCGCGAGCAGGACGCCGCCGCCTGCCACGATCGCGGCGACCGCGCCGGCAGCGGCGATGTCGAACTCAGGAGCCCGGGTTACACCTCCGCCTCCGCCTCCGCGCCTGCCGGCGAGGGCTGGAGAG
>RPRB01000302.1 GCA_003818285.1 Myxococcaceae bacterium | reverse complement strand
GGCGTCGAGTCGACCACCGGACCGCTCGGACAGGGCGTGGCGACCAGCGTCGGGATGGCCATCGCCGAGAAATGGCTGGCCAACCGCTACAACCGGCCGGGGTTCAACCTCTTCGACTACCGGATCTACGCGCTCTGCGGCGACGGTTGCCTCATGGAGGGAGTGGGCTCGGAAGCCGCGTCGCTGGCCGGGCACCTCCAGCTCGACAACCTGTGCTGGGTCTACGACAACAACCACATCACGATCGAAGGCAACACCCGGATCGCCTTCACCGAGGACGTGGCGGCTCGCTTTCTCGGTTACGGCTGGAACGTCCTGCGGGTGGGTGATGCGAACGACGTCGAGCGGATCGAGTCCGCGCTCCGCACCTTCCGCCAGACCACCGGACGGCCGACCTTCATCATCCTCGACAGTCACATCGGTTACGGTGCCCCGCACAAGCAGGACTCTGCGGCGGCGCACGGCGAGCCGCTGGGTGAGGAGGAGATCCGTCTCGCCAAGCGCAGCTACGGCTGGCCCGATGAGGCGAAGTTCTTCGTGCCCGAGGGCGTCAAGGAGCACTTCGCTGCCGGCGTCGGCGCGCGCGGGGCCGAGGCCGTCCGTCGATGGAACGAGATGTTCGCGGTCTACAAGGTCGAGCATCCCGAGCTCGCCGGCGAGATCGAGCGGATGCAGCGGCGCGAGCTGCCGGACGGCTGGGACCGGAACCTGCCCACCTTTCCTGCCGACGCCAAGGGCATCGCCGGCCGTGAGGCGTCCGGAAAGGTCCTGAACGTCCTGGCGCAGAGCATTCCCTGGTTCCTCGGCGGCTCGGCCGACCTCGGCCCGTCGAACAAGACGCTCCTGACCTACCCCAATGCCGGAGACTTCCAGCCGGAGAACCGCGGGGGAAAGAACCTCCACTTCGGGATCCGGGAGCACGCCATGGCCGCGGCGTTGAACGGTCTGGCCCTGAGCAAGCTCCGTCCCTACGGCGCCACCTTCTTCATCTTCAGCGACTACGCGCGGCCGGGCATCCGTCTCTCGGCGCTGATGGAGCTTCCGACGCTCTTCGTGTTCACCCACGACGCGATGGGGGATGGCGAGGACGGCCCCACCCACCAGCCGGTGGAGCAGCTCATTTCCTTGCGGGCCATTCCGGGGCTGATCACCTTCCGGCCGGCCGATGCCAACGAGGTCGTGGAGGCCTACCGCTTCGCCGTGCCCCTCAAGCATCGGCCGGTGGCGCTGACGCTGTCGCGACAGGCGCTGCCGACCCTCGATCGAAGCAGGTACGCCCCGGCGAGCGAGGTGGGCCGCGGTGCCTATGTGCTCGCCGACGCCCCGGGTGGCACCCCGGAGGTCATTCTCCTCGCCTCGGGGAGCGAGGTCAGCCTCGCGGTCGAGGCACACGAGAAGCTGAGCGCAGAGGGAATCCGCTCCCGGGTGGTGTCGATGCCCTCCTGGGAGCTGTTCGAGGAGCAGCCTCCGGAGTACCGGGAGGCCGTGCTGCCTCGCGCGGTGACGGCCCGCGTCGCCGTGGAGCAGGGCTCGACGCTCGGCTGGGACCGATACGTCGGACCCACTGGCCGCGTCATCGGCATGCGCACCTTCGGGGCCTCGGCTCCCCTCAAGGCCCTGCAGCAGAAGTTCGGCTTCCGGCCCGACCAGGTCGTCGCGGCCGCCCGGGAGCAGCTCGGCCGGAAATGAGCGCCGGCGCCGGTCCCGGGGCGAGCGCACCGGTCGGCGCCACGCTGGCGCCGGGAGGCGTCAACTTCAGCCTCTATTCGCGCCAGGCCACCGGCGTCGAGCTGTGCTTCTTCGACCGGGCGGATGACAGCCGGCCATCCCGGGCGATCTCCCTCGACCTGGCGACCCACCGAACCCGGGATTTCTGGCACGCGTTCGTACCGGATGTCCGTCCCGGACAGCTCTACGGGTACCGGGTCGACGGACCATTCGAACCGGAGCGAGGGCTGCGGTTCGACGCGACCAGGCTTCTCGTCGATCCCTACGCCCGGGGAGTGGTGATCCCGCCCGGATACGAGCGGCGCCCTGGGCAACGGCGCGCCGACGGTTGGGCGACGGCGATGAAGAGCGTGGTGGTGGATCCCTCGACCTACGACTGGGAGGACGACACTCCACCCCGGACTCCGGTGGATCGGACCATCGTCTACGAGTTGCACGTCCGGGGGTTCACCCGGCACCCCAGCTCCGGCGTCACCGAGGCCACGCGTGGGACCTATCGCGGGCTGTGCGAGAAGATTCCGTACCTCCAGGCGCTGGGCATCACCGCGGTCGAGCTCCTACCGATCTTCCAGTTCGACTCCCAGGACGCTCCACCAGGCCTGATCAACTACTGGGGCTACTCGCCGGTGTCGTTCTTCGCCCCGCACCGGGCGTACAGCTCGCGCCAGGATCCACTCGGCCCGCTCGACGAATTCCGGGACATGGTGAAGGCGCTGCACCGCGCCGGAATCGAGGTGATCCTCGACGTCGTCTTCAACCACACCGCGGAGGGCAACCACGACGGGCCGACCTTGAGCCTGCGCGGCATCGACAATCCGACCTACTACATCCTCGGGCCCGACCGGACTCGCTACGCCGACTACACCGGCACCGGCAACACCCTCAACGCCAACCACCCAATTGTCAGGCGCATGGTACTCGACAGCCTGAGGTACTGGGTGCAGGAGATGCACGTCGACGGCTTTCGCTTCGATCTCGCGGCGATTCTCTCCCGTGATCCCACCGGTCAGCCCGTGCCGAATCCGCCCGTCCTGGCGGAGATCGAGTCGGACCCGGTGCTGGCGGGGACCAAGCTCATCGCCGAAGCCTGGGATGCGGCCGGGCTGTACCAGGTCGGCAGCTTCGCCGGCGACGCATGGAGCGAGTGGAACGGCAAGTTTCGCGACGACGTCCGCGACTTCTTCCGGGGCGCTCCGGGGTCGGTGCACCGGGTCGCGGGGCGCGCGTTCGGCAGCCCGGAGATGTACAGCCACCTCCAGCGCGAGGCGGAGCAGAGCGTCAACTTCATCACCTGCCACGACGGCTTCACCCTCAACGACCTGGTCTCCTACGAGCGCAAGCACAACGAGGCGAACGGCGAGGGTAACCGCGACGGCTCCGACGACAACCGCAGCTGGAACTGCGGCGTCGAGGGTCCCACCGACGATCCGGCCATCGAGAGGTTACGCAACCGCCAGGCGAAGAACCTTCTCGGCGCCACCATCCTCTCGGTCGGGATGCCCATGATGCTGATGGGGGACGAGGTGCGGCGGACGCAGGGAGGGAACAACAACGGCTACTGCCATGACGACGACACGACCTGGTTCGACTGGACGCTGGTGGAGAAGCACTGCGACCTGCACCGGTTCGTCAGCATCTTGAACCGGCGGTGGCCGCTGAAGGACCCGAGGCGTTTGCCCGTGACCTTGACGCAGCGGCTGCGGGAAGCGACTCACCGCTTTCATGGGGTGAAGCTCGACCAGCCCGACTGGGGAGCGCACTCTCACAGCCTGGCAGTCACCGTCGAGGTCCGGCCTGCGCGGCTACGGGTCCACTTCATCCTGAATGCCTACTGGGAGCCGCTCGACTTCGAGCTCCCGCCTCCGGGGCCCTGGCGACGGCGAATCGACACCTTTCTCGACTCACCGGACGACATCGTCGACTGGGAGCTGGCCCCGCTCGTTCCCGGCCTCACCTACCGGGCGGAACCCCGCTCGGTGGTGGTTCTGTTCGCGGATCAGTCGTGAGCGGGTTTCGGGACGGTCGTGACCCGGGCGGGCGTTCCCCATCCGGTGGTGCATCCGTCCTTCGAGTCTGGATGACTCGTTCCGGGGTCGGTGAAGCTCCTGCTCTCTGTACGGTGCGCTCTCTCGTCTCCACGCCCTGAAGCCGGAGCTCGACGATCACCGTCGAGGCGAGAAAGCTTGCGAGAGCGATCGCCAGCGCAGCCATCAGCGCTCGGTGACTGGCGGCGAATCTCTGCAGCAATTTCAGAACCCCGTACTGGTACGCCTGGACGCGGCCGCCGGTGAGGTAGGCCTTGAGTTCCCTGGCCAGTTCCCCCGCATCGCGATAGCGGTCCGACCGCTGCAGCCGCAGTGCACGCTCGGCGACGGCCGCGAGCTCTGGTGGTGCCTCTGGCGTGAGCATCCGGATCGGGTGGAACTCGCACGCCTTGACCCTCTCCAGAATGTGGTCCGAGGTCGCGCCCTCGAACGGTGGTCGCCCGGTGATTACGTGATACAGGATCGCTCCCAGGCTGAAGACGTCACTCCTTGCGTCGACGGCCTTCAGGTCGCCCCTCGCCTGCTCCGGGCTCATGTATGCCGGCGTGCCCAGCGCGCTTCCCTGGGAGGCGATTTCCTCCGATTCGTCCTGGTGTTTCGCCAGTCCCCAGTCGATCACCACCGCCTCGCCGTACTCGCCCACCATCACGTTGGCGGGCTTGAGGTCTCGGTGGATGACGCGTCTCGAGTGGGCGAACGCCATCGCCTGAACGGCGTCGAGCACGTACCGCAAGAGCTGCAGCCGGTTGGCGAGCGTCAGGCAAAGCGCGAGACGGCTCTGCAGCGTCTCGCCGCGGATGAGCTTCTGCGCACAGAAGAGTGTGCCGTCCTCGCGACGAGCGACCTCGAGGATCGGGACGATCCCCGGGTGATCGAGGCTCGCGACCAGCCGGACTTCCCGTATGAAACGCGCGCGAGCGGCGCATGACGGTTCGTGCCCAAGCGGGCGGGACTGCGTGACGAGCTCCTTGAGCGCGACCTCCCGGCCGACGATCTCGTCCCGGGCGACCCAGACGACGCTCTGGCTTCCACGCCCCAGCTCGTGCAGACGCATGTACTGGCCCGGACGCTCGAGCGGAATCTCGCAGACGCGGGGAACGTCTCCATTCGTCTCGTCGTCTCCGGCGGCAAGGGACGCCTGGGTCTCGAAAAGCGTTGGTGTGCCGCCCAGCGAAGCGCTCAGCACCTGCGCGTCGCCGTTCCGCGCCTGAAGAGCCTGCTCGACGAGCGACTCGAGAACCTTCCTGCGCTCCGGAGTGAGCGCTCCAGCTCGCTCCAGACGGGTGAGAAGCGAATCTGCCGCAGCATCGACCAGCCACGCCGCGACCGAGGCGAAGACCTGCAACGGACTCACGAATCTCGCCTGGATCGCGAGCACTCCCACGATGAGATCTC
>RPRB01000301.1 GCA_003818285.1 Myxococcaceae bacterium | reverse complement strand
GCCAGCCACAGGGCTCGGTGTTCACGACCACCTCCGACTGCTGCTCCGGGTACTCGTGCTCGATCCCGACCGGCTCGACGACCGGAACGTGCCAGACCAGCACCTGCGGTGGCGCTGGACAGGCCTGCAACGGGTACGACGCCAACGAGTGCTGCAGCGGGCTGTCCTGCCTCGACCCCACTAACTTCACCTGCACGGGCACGGGCGACTGCACCTGCAAGGCGGTCCTGAACTGAGCTCGGGGAGCGCCGCCGCTAGGTCGGCTCCTCGAAACTGATCCCTGGACGTCGCCCCCGGAGCGCCGACTGGCCCTCCGGGGTGACGCGCGGGCGGGCGGTGAGGACCACTTCGAGCGCGGAGCCCGGCCGCCTCAGAACACGCCGGCGAGCGCGAGCCCGTTCGGGAGCGGGACCACGTGCAGCCCGCGAAGTCCGAGAAGCCCGGGTCCGGAGCGGCCGGTGGCCAGGTCCAGCGCCGCGGTGGGCCGGGTGAAGATCTGGAGCTCCCACTCGATCGTTCCGCCCACCAGCATGAGGAGCGCGCGCCCGCCGAGCTTCCAGCCGAAGTACAGCAGCGCGGCGAGACCCGCGTTCACCGTCAGCCCGATGACGTGGTTGAGCGGCGAGCGGTAGAAGCGCTCCTGCTCCACCGAGCGGTCGAAGAGCCGACGGAGGGCGCTGGCCTTCGCCGTGCGCTGGGCCTCGGTCTCCTCGGGCATGCGCCGGATGTCCTCGAGGCCGAAGGCGGCCGCGGGCGGCACGAGCAGGACGGCCAGCATCCCCGCTGCGCTGGCAGGGATGTTCACGTAGGCGGTGATGCGGCTGCCCTCGTTGCTGGTGGTGGCCGCGATGATGCTCTGCCCCACGACGACCCCGCCGAGGAAGCCGGCCCACCCCCAGTACCAGAGCCGGTCCGGGTGCTCCTCGGCCTCGAGCGCCTTCCACAGAGGGGCGAGCGACGGGTCGGCGGTCAGGATCGAGGCGGGCGAAGGCGGGCTCTCCTCCGCCGCGGAGGCGACCTGCGCGACTGGGAGCGTGAGGAGCAGGGCGAGGCCGGCGAGGCTCATGGGTTCGAGATGATCAGCCTGGTCGAGCCGCCGGGGGAAATGCCACGCCGCGCACTCCTTGCGTCCGCTGGACCTCTCGGAGCCGACTCCCGGAGTGTGGACCGACGCCTGTGGCCGCGTCGAGCGGAAACGCCGGGAGCCTCAGGCCGGCTCGGCCTCGACCGGCTCCTCGACTCGGCGGTTGACTCCGCTGCGGAGCGGTCGCTCGGGCAGGGCCAGCACCACCAGGAGCCCGAGTCCGGTCACCACCGCGCCGAGCAGGAACGTCGAGCCGATGGCCTGCCGGTAGGCGTGCACCACCGCGACTCGCTGGGACTCGGGGAGCGCGGAGATGGCGGAGATGCTGCGCTCCACCGCGCTCGATCCGAGGGAGGCCGCGTACTCCGACGGCAGCAGGCGGTGCAGCCGCGCGGTCATCCACGCTCCCGCGAGCGCCACGCCCAGCGCGCCCCCCAGCGACCGGAAGAAGGACGCGGCCGAGGTGGCGACTCCGAGGTCCTCGGGAGCGACGGCGTTCTGGATCGCGGTGGTGAGATTGGGCATCACCAGCCCGAGCCCGAGCCCCAGGCCGACCAGGGACAGCTCCAGCGAGAGCTCCGAGCCGCGGGACCCGGCCAGCCAGGCCAGCAGCAGGAACGTGGCGCAGGCGATGCTCAGCCCCGTGACCGGAAGGAACTTGTACCGCCCCGTGCGCGACACCAGCCGCCCGCCCACCACGGACGCCACGATGACCCCACCCATCAAGGGCGCGAGCATCAGGCCCGCGCGCGAGGGCCCTGCCCCGAGGACCAGCTGGAAGAACAGCGGGAGGAAGACCACTGCGCCGAACAGCGCCACGGCGGTGAGCCCCACCACGGTGGCGCCCACGACGAACACCCGGTCGCGAAAGAGCCGGGGCGGAAGGATGGGCTCGGCGGCATGCCGCTCGCGCCACACCAGCAGCCCGAAGCAGACCACCGCGGTGGCCGCCTCGATCCAGGTCGCCGGCCGGCTCCACGCCTCCCGTGAGCTGCCCAGGGTGAGCGCCAGGATCATGAACACGGTTCCGCTCACCATCAGCACGGCGCCGGCGAAGTCGATGCGGTGCCGGACCACCCGGTGCGGACGGTGCAGCGCCACGGCGATGAGCGTCAGCGCCACCGCCCCCACCGGAAGGTTGATGTAGAAGATCCACCGCCAGGAGAGCGCGTCGGTGATGAAGCCGCCGAGCAGCGGTCCCGCCACGCTGCAGGCGGCGAACACCGCCGTGAAGAGCCCCTGGTATCGCCCTCGCTCGCGGGGGGCGAGGAGGTCTCCGACGGTGGTCTGGGCGAGGGTGATGAGCCCACCCGCGCCGAGCCCCTGCACCGCGCGGAAGACGATGAGCTGGCCCATGTCCCGGGCGAGGCCGCAGAGCGCCGAGCCGGCCAGGAAGATGCCGACGGCCACGAAGAACAGCGGCCGCCGGCCGTAGACGTCGCTGAGCTTGCCGTAGAGGGGCGTGGTGGCGGTGGAGGCGACCAGGAAGGCGGTCACCACCCACGAGAGATGGGCGAGCCCGCCCAGCTCGCTCACGATTCCCGGGAGCGCGGTGGCGACGATGTTCTGGTCCAGCGAGGCGAGGGTGAGCACCAGGAGGAGCCCGGCCATCACGGTCCGGAACTCCTTCCGGCTGACCGCCATCGCCGTTCGGTCGGAGTCGGCGGGACTCATGGGGGTGACGACCGCTCAGGTGCGCACGGCCCGGGCACCGAGCCAGCCCTCGGGGGCGGGCCGGATGCTCGACGACCGGACGCGGGCCCGACCACCCTTGGCTGGCCTCGCACTCTATGCAAGTGATTCCACTTTCCGGTGCTGACGCGAGTTTCGTGCCGACGAGCGGCGGAATAACGCGAGCCGCGGAGGGATTCACCCCTGCGCGGAACGCGCCGGCACAACGCAGATCGGGAAACGGAGTGGCGCGACAGACAGAGGGCGGTGGATAGTCCGGTCGAGACCACGCGTGAAGCCCGTCGCCGTCATCCCGGCCCGCTGGGGCTCGACCCGCTTCCCCGGCAAGCCACTGGTCCGTCTCGCCGGACGGCCGCTGGTGGTGCACGTGCTCGAGACCTGCCGCCGGTCGGGAGCGTTCTCGGAGGTTCGCGTGGCCACCGACGACGAGCGCATCGCCGCCGCCGTTTCGGAGGCGGGCGGTCTGGTGGACCGGACCTCGCCGGACCATCCGTCGGGGACCGACCGGGTCGCAGAGGTCGCGGCGCGCCTTCCGCCCGCGGTGGAGGTGGTGGTCAACGTCCAGAGCGACGAGCCGCTGATCCACCCCGAGGCGCTCCGGGCGCTTGCCGCTGCCTTCGACGACCCCGGCGTGGAGATGGCCACGGTCGTCCGGCCTCTCCGGGACGAGGAGCGGGCCAACCCGAACGTGGTGAAGGCGGTCGTGGACCTGCGCTCCGACGCGCTCTACTTCACCCGCGCCGACGTGCCGTTCACTCGCGACGGCGGCCCCGCGACGCGCTGGGCGCACCAGGGACTCTACGGGTACCGGCGAGCGACCCTGCTGCGGCTCGCGTCGCTGGCACCGACCCCGCTCGAGCGCGCCGAGGCCCTGGAGCAGCTGCGCGCGCTGGAGAACGGGATCCGGATCCGCTGCGTGCCGACGACGCACGTGAGCATTGGCGTCGACACGCCCGAGGACCTGGCGCGGGCCGAGGCACTGCTCGCCTCGGGACGCGCTACTTGACCCAGTTGTAGTCGGCCGGCCCCGCCCGGCGGGTGAGGAGGATGCACTCCGCACCGGGTGCGCACTTCGCCAGGTGGTGCGCCTTCGCCGGGATCACGATGTAGCTCCCGGGCTCGAGGTCGTAGGTCTTCCCGTTGACGGTGAACTGGCCCTTTCCGCTGATGAGGACGGTGTACTCGGTGGCCGAGTGCCAGTGCATCGGGAAGGTGTAGCCGGGCGCGAACTTGGCGTAGCCGATGTTGGGGCCGTTGGGGTCGCTGGCGATCGGCGAGCCCATCACTCCCGGCGGGATCTCCGGCGCCTTCGGAGGCGCCCACTTGGCGTCCTTCACGTGAACCGCGAGCTGTTCGTCCATCGCCGGAGGCTTGCTGTCCGCGGCGAGGACGAGCGCGGCGGGGAGGACGACGAGCAGCGAGAGGCGAAGCGCACGAGTCATGGGCACCTCCAGCAGGCGTGAGGGAGGGCGAGGCTGCCCCGGACGGGACCTGGCCGCCAGGGACTTGCCTCGCGCAACGTGCCGTCAAAGACGCAACTCCACCGCAACTTCCGTGGACCGCCGGCCCCCCGTCTGCTCGAGCGACGCTCAGCTCGGCGCGTCGGTCCGGAGCCCGCCGGAGCGGCTGGACGCCGGGGGGGAGACCACCGCCGGCCCGTCGAGCGTCGACGGCAGTGACGCGGGGCTCGTGATCGCCGAGGGCTTCCGGAGGCGCCAGGCCTTCCAGAGCAGGGACAGCCCGAGCCAGCCGAGGACGATCGACACCGGCACGGCGAGCACCCGCGGGAACAGCGCCCAGAGCACCGCGAGCACGAGCAGCGCCAGCCCGCCGGAGAACACCATCCGTCGCTCGCCCCCTTCGAGGGTGCGCCGCTCGCTGATCGCCGCGCCGACCGTGTTGCCCAGGCGGAGGGCGCCGGCCGCCGCCCGTCCCGCGCTCCCGCGCACGCGCCGGGGGACGCGCTGACCCCGCGGCCGCGGCACCGCGCTGCGGAGTCGCTTCCCCGAGAGGACGAGCTCGGTCGAGTTCTCCAGATCGGAGAGGTACATGTCCTCCATCTGCCCGGCGAAGCGCGCGTCCTCGAGCGCCACGTCCAGCTCGTAGTTGCCGAGCCAGCTCGCGACGTTCAGGTTGGTCGAGCCAACGCGGGCCCACTGCCCGTCGCAGACCGCGGTCTTCGCGTGGAGCATCGGTCCCTTCCACTCGAAGACCCGGATGCCGGCCTCGAGCAGGGCGCGAAATCCGGCCCGGGAGAAGGGCTGGAGCGCGGGGATGTCGCTGGAGCCGGGGACCAGGAGCCGGATGTCGACCCCGTCGAGCGACGCCGCCCGGAGCGCCTGCACGTAC
Organism: Myxococcaceae bacterium; assembly: GCA_003818285.1. GTDB lineage: Bacteria > Myxococcota > Myxococcia > Myxococcales > Myxococcaceae > RPRB01. The sequence goes on along the minus strand of RPRB01000301.1, from coordinate 74 downwards.
GGAGGCGTGCCGGCGAAGTAGGCGTCGGTGATCCACAGCGACTGCCGGGCTGCGCTGGCGATGAACTGGTCGAG
>RPRB01000300.1 GCA_003818285.1 Myxococcaceae bacterium | reverse complement strand
GGAGCGGGCACGAACGGCCGAGAGCGATTCTGACTGGGCTCTCGCCGCGGCCTACTTCGGTGCCGCGAGGACGAAACACGACACGGCCGAAGCGCGGTGGGGCGTTGCGCTGGCGGGAGAGCGTGCCATCGAGCGCATTCTCTCGCTGCGAGGCCCGGCCGACTCCTACACCGACGTGGGTGTGCTGCCCGATGGTCGCGTCATCACACTCGCGGCGAGCGCAACCCAGGTGGCGGTCCGGGAGCTGGAGAGTGGGAGAGTGCTGTGGACGCACGGGGAGAAGCTGATTGCCGCCGCGGCGCTGCTTCCGGGAGGTCAGGTTCGCCTCTCTCTTCCTGACGGCTGGGCGTTCTTCGCTGCGGCGACCGGGAAGCAACTGGGGATGTTCGACCGGAATACCGACGGCAGGCCCTGTCCCGGGCCATACCCCACCCCGGTGACTCTCCTTGGCGGAAAGCTGCTGGCCAGGGTGGAGAACGGTCCTCCGCGCGTCCTGGCGACGGACGTGGGCGCTGGAGTCGCCTTTTGCGTCGTCTCCGACGACGCCCGTCTGGTGGCGTACCAGGACACTTCGGAGCGAGTACGCCTGCTCTCGGTTGCGGATGGCAGAAGCCTGGGCGAGAGGTCGGCAAGCGGACTCCAAAACTTCCTGTTCAGCAGCCATGGCCTGGTGGTGGTGCGTAAGGGGTGGCTGGACGTGCTGGGTGCGCCCGAGGGGGACTTCAGCGTGAGACTCGCCGATCCTCCGATACAAGGACGGGCGAGCAATCCGCTCGGCGGGGTGCGCGCCTCGCCGAACGGACACCTGGTCGCCGTGACTCGCAGTGGGGCGAACCGCTCGGACCTGGTCGACCTGCGGACCCGAACCGTTCGAGGAACGATTCACCACTCTCCGGGTTGGCCGCGGTTCGCCTTTTCATCCGACGGCGAGCGCGTCTTCGCAGCCGGGCTTCGTGGTGCGTCGGAGCTTGCCGCATGGCGGCTGCCTCGTGACGAATCCCCGCCGGGACATCCAGGGCATTGGAACGCGATCAGTCCGGAGTTTTCCCCCAGCGGTCGACGGATTGTCCTCGCCGATGCGGGACGCGCAGTCGAGGTCTTCGGTGAGCACGGCGAGCTCCTGGACAGCGAACCGATTTCCTCGACGCCGACTGGAATTTCTTTTGCCGGTGAGGACACAATCTTCGTCAATGATTTCAACACGGACGGGCTCTGGTTGCGCGATGTCGTTCAGCACCGGATGGTCTGGAAACACCACTGCCGAAGCTGCAACGTGGAGGGCACTTCGGCGGACGGGTCGCGAATCTCCACGACCGGACTCGATGGAGTCGAGGTCTGGGATCTGCGAGCCAACCGGGTGTTGTTCGCCGAGATCGTTCGGCTGAGCGGTTTCGAGACGAGGATTGCGCTTTCGCCTGATGGCCGGCGAGTCGCGTGGACAGCGGGAGCCAGGGCCTACGTGCGGGACCTCGAGTCAGCGGAGGAGAAGACCCTCTTGCTCGACGAAAAGCCGCTGAGAATCAGGTTCAGTCCCGATTCTTCCCGACTCGCAGTCGTGACGCCCGAGCGCATCGCACTCTGGAACGTGAGGAGCGCCCAGGCGCTCTGGGCGGTGTCTCATCCAACAACCGGCGATTCAAGCGTGGAGGTGGGCTGGACCTCGGACAGGCGGTCAATTCTCGTTCGGTACCCCGGGCTTGGAACGGAACTGTTCGACACAGAGACTGGAGAACGACTCGCCCTCTTCCCGACGCCCGGGTCGGCGTTGCCCTTGTTCACGTTGGTGAGCCCCGATCTCCACACGCAGCTGTCGGTCAACGAAACCGGCTGGGAACTTCGACCGTTGCCTCAGCCGGCCAGCGACTCTCCAGCGGAGGGTCTGAAGAAGACGCTTCGGAAGACCGGGCTGGCCCTGCAAGGTGTAGAGGTCGTCGCCGCGCCTTGACGGACCGGGCGTCAAGCTCGACATCGGCACCTGCTGGCACGGGCATTGCTCTCCAGCGCACGGGCCCGGCGCCGGTGCTGAAGCTCGCCGGGTCTTCTCGACTCACGAGGAGGAGAAACAAATGAAGGCAATGCTGTCTTGCGTCCTCATCGCGTCAGGTTTCGCCATGGCGAGTCCGCGACTGGAGCCCGCGACCGAGGCATTCACTGCCGGTTTGAGCGGCCCCCCCCTCTACACCCTGACCCCCGATGCCGCCCGGGCAGTCCTCACCGGCGTGCAGAAGTCAGTTCCAGTGACCCTGGCCAAGGTCGCGCGCGAGGATCGCGTTCTGAAGCTCGGTCCGCTGGGGCGCACGAACATCCGGGTGCTGCGTCCGAGCGGGGTCAAGGGCGCCTTGCCCGCCATCATCTACATGCACGGCGGTGGATGGATCCTCGGAGACAAGGAGACACATGATCGCCTGGTGCGGGAGCTGGCGGTCGGCACCGGAGCGGTCATTGTCTTCGTCGACTACGACCGCTCGCCGGAGAGCCAGTTCCCGGTCGCCATCGAGGAGGGATACGCCGTCCTGAAGTACGTGGCCGGGCACGGTGCCGAGTTCGGTGTGGATCCCGCCCGGCTGGCCATCGCCGGAGACAGCGTGGGGGGGAACATGACCGCCGTCCTGGCCCTCATGGCCAAGGAACGCGGCGGACCCGCTCTGGCGGCCCAGGTGCTGGCCTACCCCGTGACCGACGCCTCGCTCTCCACCACGTCGTACAACGATTTCGCCAACGGGCCATGGCTCACCAAGAAGGCGATGGCCTGGTTCTGGGACGCCTATCTCCCGGATGCGTCGAAGCGCAGTGACATTCATGCGTCGCCGATCAACGCCACACCGGAACAGCTGAAGGGGCTCCCCCAAGCGTTGGTCATCGTCGACGAGAACGACGTGCTACGCGACGAGGGAGAGGCATTTGCCGACAAGCTGGCGCGGGCGGGCGTGCGAGTGACCTCCGTCCGCTACAACGGAACCATCCACGATTTCATGCTGCTCAATCCGATCGCGAACACCCCACCCGTCCGGGGCGCCATCGACCAGACCTGCAGCTACCTCCGCAAGGCCCTGGCGAAGAAGCACGCCACTCTCGCAGAGAAGTAGCCGACCCGATCAATCGCTAGTTCGGAGGCCGGATCTCACCCTCGACCCCCGCCGACGCCGTATCCACCAGCTCGACTCCCACCAGCTCCAGGCCCGTGGCCGAGGTGATCCGGGCGAGACTCTCCCGCGGGGGCGCGGCATCCGGCTCGGGGAACGACCAGAGCTCCCACCGCCCGTCTCCCAACGAGATTCTTCCCTTCAGGCTCGGAAGCACCTTCTCCTCGGGATAGCCGGCGCGGGGCTTCGAGACCGGGACCATGGCAAGGTGATGACCCGTCGCAGCCTCGAGCAGCACGTTTCCCATCGAGTAGTAGTCCAGGAGCAACACCGATTCGTCGCTGGACCACTCGACGAACACCGGACCGGAGAAGGGGCTGCGGACGCTCCAGAGTCGCTTCCATGGCTGCAGACTCCACAGCGCGATCTCTCCACGACCGGCGATGAGCAGGCGCTGCCCATCGGCACTGAACTTCAGATCCCGGAGAGCCTCGGCGAAGGACGTCTCGAATTCGGTGGAGCTTCCCACGGTGCGGACATGGACAGTCGTGCCGTTGACCCAGGCGATCCGGCTTCCATCGAGGGAGGTGTCCATCCCTGCTGTGATGTCGCTGACCCGTCCAGTGTCGGTCCAGATGGGGTCAGGGGAGTCGACGCTCCAGAGCGCGAGTCGTTTCCCGCTGGACGTGAACAGGCGACGTCCGTCCGCCGAGGGCTGGAGGCGGAAGCAGTCCTTGCATCCGATCTGCCAGACGACCCGGCCGTCGTCGGCGTCGAGCATGGTCACTCCATGGTCGTCCCGGGTCACGATCCGCCGGCCGTCCGGAGTGAGCGAAAACTCTGGGTTCTGGCCGAAGGCGCCCGAGAGGAGCTGTGTTCCGGCTGCGTCGTACAGCTCCCAGCGGGCTGACGACGGGGAATCCTCTCGATACACCACGAAGCGCTTGCCATCCCGAGAGGGCTGGACCGTCATGTACGGACTCGCCTCGAAGGTCTTTCGCGGAACAGGGGCGCGGATCTCCCAGGAGCCGAGAGCAGAATCGCCTTGCAGTCCTGCCGCGAACACCTGCTTCCCATCCGAGGAGAACGCCAGCTTGGGTTGCCCGGGTAGGAAGCTGAAAGAGCTGACGACCGTCCGCGACTGGAGATCGACGAGGTCGGCGTGGTTGCCGCTCCCTCGGTCCAGGACTACTCGGTGCCCGTCCCCCGAGACCGCGATGCCTCCCGCGCGCGGACGTAGGCCGGTCCCGCTCCCCCGGGGAATATCGACCAGGAAGTCGCCCTCGGAACCGCCGAAAACATGGATGATCGTCGGGCGGACCAGGGCCAGCCCATGGCTCGTGAAGATCATCTCCCGGACATCGGGGGCGTAGCGGGCCGCCCGCTCTTTTCGGTCGACCAGGTTCCAGATGTGGATGGAGCCCCTGGCGTCGTCGAATGCGACCTCACGCCCATCGTCGCTGACGATGCACTTCGACTCGCGCTCGACCGTGACCGACAGGACCGTCGGCCGGCCTCCCTGGACCGGGGTTGTGACCAACCCGGCGGAACTCACGAGGACAGGCGGCGGGAACGGGCTGCGCGAGCAGGGAATCCCCTCGTCGAGAGACGCCAGGAACTTCCCCGTTGCGGCATCGAGGAGCGTTCTTCCGCTGAGTGGCAGATTCGGATTGAGCGGGCGTGCGGATTGCATCGAGACCAGCTGGCGGGGTCTCAACGAGATGTTCTGAGCACCCTCCGGGAGATCGGCTCGCCACAGCTCCTTCCCTGTCCCTAGATCCGAACCGATGAGGACTCCATCGCGACGGCCGAGGGTGATCAGCCGCCCATCGGCGAGCGGACCCACGTCGACGAATGCCCCGGGCGGGCCTCGACGAAGCGAGACCCGCGGTGACACCCGCTCGGCGGCCAGGGCATATCCCCACCGCGCCTCGGCCGAGTCATGCTCGATGCGCGACGCGGCGTAATACCCGGCCGCTCGGGCCCAGTCCGAGATGGACTCTGCGGTCTTCGCTCGATCGATGAAGGACCGAGCGAGGTCCACCCGGGCGACCTGGAGCTGGTGGAAGATGATTGCCGCCGCGACGACCAGGATGACGGCGGCCGCGACGGCGACCACGCTGAGCGCGCGGTTTGCTGCCACGAACTTCCTGACCAGCTCCCAGGATCCATACTCGTAGGCGCGGACCCGGTGTCCGGCCTGGTAGGCCCGCAGGTCCCTCACCAGCGCCTGGGCGCTCTG
>RPRB01000299.1 GCA_003818285.1 Myxococcaceae bacterium | reverse complement strand
GGAGAAAACGTTCCAGGAGGCCGAATGGGCGGCCCAGGCACGCGACCGCGACGGTCTCCGAGACGCCTGGACTCGTCTGGAGAATCTTCTCTCTGCTCACATGGCGGCGGAGGAGACCCACGTGTTCCCTTCCCTCGAGAAGGTCGATCCCACTGAAACGATGGCTCTGAGGAACGAACACGCCACCCTGCGAGACCAGCTGTGCGAGCTCGGCGTCGGGGTGGACCTCCACCTCGTGGCTTCGCCTCTGGTTGCCCAGTTCATGTCGACTCTTCGCCAACACGCGAAACGAGAGGACACCTTGGCCTACCGATGGGCGGCGGAGAACCTTTCTCCGGAGTTGCGGAACGCACTTGCTCTCGAGCTGGCGCGACCCGATAGAGCAACGCGGCGCTGAGGTATGCGATGACGACGCCGAAGTCGGCACTGAGCTGGAGAAGCGCACGCGAGAGCGCATCGGTCAGCGTTCACCGGTGGGCTGTGGCCTCCCAACAGAGCATCAGCAACAAGCGACCGCGAAACCGGTGAGGGCGGGCCCCCGTCTACACCGCCACGACGGGACAGTGCCCAGGTTCAGGCTCGACGACTTCCCGTGCTCAGCCCGCTTCGCGCTCCTCCGCGACGGTCGGCCGGACCAACACCGCGATCGAGCGCGGCTCCAGCCGGTACTGCGTGGCGAATACGCGCTGGCCGGAATCACGTCGGAACCGACGAGCCCGAGGAGCTGCTCGAACCACTGGGATGGGAAGTCACCGCCTATGATCTCGGCAGCTTCCTGGTGGATGCGCTCCGGGCGCTGATGGTGGTGGGCGGCCACAGCGTCTTCGGCCTCGTCCCGGACTTCCTCGTCCAGCTGGCCACACTGACGGGCCTGGTGCTCCTCGCGGCCCGGCTCTATCCATCCGTCACCCGATAGGACGGACCGCCGGGCTCATCCCGGCTGCTTCGGCAAGCGTCTCGTCGGCCTCGGCCCGGCAACTCTGGACCGACCACGGAGAGGAGGCCCAGAAGCACTCCCCGCTGCAATCGACCTCATCGAGGTCGCTTCCCAAGTCCCGCAAGCCCCTTGGTTAGGGCTGGATCCGGATCTGATCCTGAACCTCGGACACCCCAGGCGCCGCCCACGCGGCCTGTTCCGCATCCTCCCGCTCCCCCCAGCAATGGACCTCCCCGCGCAGAATGACCCTGCCGCCGTCGGCCTCGACCGTGATTCGCCGAGCGTCCTTGACGGCTCGTCGCTGGAGAGCCGACTCGATCTTCGACCGAACCTCTTTCGCAGAGGCGGTGGCCGCCAGGGTGATCTGGTTGCCCACACCAACGACTCCGGTGAGCTTGCGGACATCGTACGCCGCGGCTTCCCGCTGGTAGTTCCAGTCGACCTGCCCCTTGAGCGTCACGAATCCCTTCTGAACCTCGACCTGGAGCTTCTTGTCCGGAACCTGCACGTCCCACGCGAGCGCGTGGAGGGCTGCCGCAGCGATGTCCGCGTCCGAGCGCTCGCTATCACCCGGCAGCTTTACGGTCAGGTCCTTGGCCAGCGCCCGCAGGCCGCTCACGCGTTCCGCCGCCCGCTCCGCCGCCCACTTCTCCGCGTAGCTCGACACTTTCCCGAAGAGCGTCGCAATGCCCTCTTTCACCGTGACTCCGATGTCAGTAGCGATGACGCTAGGCTCGAAAGCGAGTTCATCCTGAATCGCACATTGCAGTTCCGCATCGGTTTTCATGGAACGCTCCTTGGGCCTGCCAAGGGATCAGCATCGGTCGTGCCAGGTCCATGGCCAGGCAGTCTGATCTCCCGCGCACCGGTTGCTGTTTGCTCTCCACCAACGCAGAAAATGCACGATTGCCGTGTGCGCCGGGGGTTGGTCGTCGAATCCACTGGATCGGGCACGACAGCTGCACTGCTAGCGCTCGAGCGGGCAGAGAGGCCGACACCTCTCCGCCAGAGGAAACGTCGAATGGAACCGATCGAGTCTCGCCGTGAACGGTTGGTGGCCTCGCTCCGGTTACAGGGAATCGAGGACCCGGCCGTCCTCCGCGCACTGAAGGAAGTTCCGCGCCACCGATTTCTTCCCCAGGGGCTGGCTGAGTTCGCCTATCAGGACACCCCACTTCCCATCGCCGAGGGGCAGACCATCTCTCAGCCGTACGTCGTCGCCTGGATGACCCAGGCGGCACAGCTGAAGCCTGGCCAACGCGTCCTGGAAGTGGGCACTGGCTCGGGCTACGCAGCAGCAGTTGCATCGCGAATTGCGACAGACGTGTACAGCGTCGAACGGCACGGTGCGCTGGCTCAATCTGCAGGCACCCTGCTGGGCGAACTCGGCTACCACAACGTGCATGTCCTCCACGGCGACGGTACCGGTGGTTGGCCAGAGCATGCCCCATACGACGTAATCCTCGTGACCGCAGGAGGGCCGTCCGTCCCGCAGGCCCTGCTCGACCAGCTCAAGCCCGGGGGGACACTGGTGATGCCGGTCGGACCCGCCGACGCCCAGATGCTGGTCCGGGTCCGGCGCGGGACAGACGGTCAGCTCGAGCGTGAGGAACTGGGCGGGGTTCGCTTCGTTCCGCTCATCGGCGAAGCCGGATGGCGACCGAGCAGGAAGGGGCTCTCGGACCGGGGACTGGCGGGGCTGATCCGGGAATCGGCCGAGCCTGTTGGAGAGATCGAGTCCGCTGAACTCGGGGCACTGGTGGAGCGGATGGCCCGGGCGCGGGTGGTGCTCCTCGGCGAGGCCACCCATGGAACCAGCGAGTTCTACCGGATGCGCGCTCGCATCACCCAGGAGCTCATCGAGCGCCATGGCTTCACCGTCGTCGCGGTCGAGGCAGATTGGCCCGACGCCGCTCGGGTGGACCGCTTCGTGCGCCACCTCCCCCCTTCTTCGACGCCCTGGAAGCCCTTTGCGCGCTTTCCCACCTGGATGTGGCGCAATGAGGAGGTCCGCACTTTTTCGGAGTGGCTCCGCCGACGAAATGCCGAGGTGAAGGACCGCGAGCGACGGACCGGTTTCTATGGTCTCGACCTCTACAGCTTGTTCACTTCCGCCGACTCGGTCGTGCGCTATCTCGACAGTGTCGACCCCGCGGCTGCTCGGGTCGCCCGCGAACGCTACGGCAGCCTCACCCCGTGGCAGAGGGACCCAGCCGCTTACGGCCGCGCCGTGGTGACTGGGCGCTTCGAGAGCTGCGAGACCGAGGTCGTCAAGGTCCTGGTCGACCTGTTGGTGCGCCGGTTGGACTACGCGGCTCGCGACGGCGAGCGCTTCCTGGACGCAGTGCAGAACGCTCGGGTCGTGGCGGACGCCGAGCGCTACTACCGCATCATGTACCGGGGCAACGTGGACTCCTGGAACCTCCGGGACCAACACATGTTCGACACGCTTTCGGCCCTGCTTGCCTTTCACGGCTCCGATTCTCGTGCGGTGGTGTGGGCCCACAACTCGCACCTGGGGGACGCGGCGGCGACCGAGATGGGCGCACGAGGGGAGCACAATGTCGGCCAGCTCTGCCGTCGGTCCTTCGGTTCGGAGGCCTACCTGCTCGGTTTTGGCACCGACCATGGAACGGTCGTGGCTGCCACGAACTGGGACGAAGCTCCGGAGCTCAAGACGATTCGCCCCGCCCATGCCCAGAGCTACGAGGCGCTCTGCCACCAGTCCGGAGTGCCGGCGTTCCTCCTGCCTCTCCGCCAGGCGCGACGCGAGGAGGTGCGCGAGGAGCTCACCGCTCCGCGGCTGGAACGTGCCATCGGCGTCATCTACCGCCCTGAAACCGAGCTGCAGAGCCACTACTTCGAGGCCAGCCTCTCACGTCAGTTCGACGAGTGGATCTGGTTCGATCGGACAACCGCACTTCATCCGCTCGGGACGGGGCCTTTGGAGCCTGGGCTCCCGGACACCTATCCGTTCGGGGTGTGAGGGACCTGAGGGCGCAAGCGACGGAATGAGCCGGATGCCCGAACAGGCAAGAGGAGCGAGCCAGCTCATGATGGCTTTCGCCGAGCGCACCGGTCTGACCTCTGACCGTCCTCAGGTTCGTTATCTTTGGACTGACGCCTTCGCGGTCTGCAACTTTCTGAGCCTTGCCCGGGAGACCGGCGACCAGCAGTACGTTTCGCTTGCGCTGCGTTTGGTCGACCAAACGCATCAGGTGCTCGCGCGGCACCGTGCCGATGATGGTCGTGCCGGGTGGATTAGCGGGCTCAGCGAGGCAGCCGGCGCGGCCCACCCCACCCTGGGAGGCTTGCGCATTGGAAAGAAGCTCCCCGAACGGCGTCCCGGGGAGCCCTTCCACGAGCAGCTCGAGTGGGAGCGCGATGGCCAGTACTTCCACTACTTGACCAAATGGATGCACGCGCTCGATCAGATGGCTCGCTTCACCATGGAGCCACGCTTCAACCTATGGGCCCGTGAACTTGCCGAAGTGGCCCATGCCGCTTTCACGTATGTGCAGCCAGGAGGCAATCGCCGGCAACTGGCCTGGAAAATGAGCATCGATCTCTCTCGCCCGCTCGTCTCTTCGGCAGGGCAGCACGATCCGCTCGATGGCCTCGTCACCTACGCGCAGCTCATCGCGACCGCCTCGAGACTGTCCAGCGAAACGGATGGACCCACTCTGCAGGAAGAGGTGGCAGATCTCATGGTGATGAGCCGAGGCAGCGCCTGGGAGACTGACGACCCGTTGGGTCTGGGCGGCCTGTTGACGGAGGCATGCCGGGTGGACCATCTCCTCGGCAGAAGATTGTTTCCGGATCCCGAACTCCTGCCGGCGTTGCTTGCCGCGGCACGCGAGGGATTGCGGCGCTACGCCGCGAACAACGATCTCCAGGAATCGCCCCTGACGCGTCTGGCGTTTCGAGAACTGGGACTCTCCATCGGATTGTACGCGCTCGGCGTCATGCTCGAGGCCGAGCGGGGCGGGCTTGCTCGGAGCACTCGCATATCAGGACTGCTATCGGCGCTGGCGCAGTACCGACCGCTGGGCTCGACGATTCAGACATTCTGGTTCGAGCCCCGGCATCGTGACAATGCGACCTGGACAGCCCACCGCGACATCAACGACGTGATGTTGGCTACCAGTCTCATCCCGGAGGGCTTCCTGACTCCGTTCCCTTTGGCTTGAACTCCTGAAAGGCGGGCACACATGAGCGCGGCAAGAACACCTGGCCCCAATCCTCGCGACCTCCTACTCGCCGACCACGAGCTCCTGGAGAAAACGTTCCAGGAGGCCGAATGGGCGGCCCAGGCACGCGACCGCGACGGTCTCCGAGACGCCTGGACTCGTCTGGAGAATCTTCTCTCTGCTCACATGGCGGCGGAGGAGACCCACGT